>JAHLFF010000326.1 GCA_018883945.1 Candidatus Acinetobacter avistercoris | reverse complement strand
AAAGATTTGTAACAGATTTAAAATGATTATATAGAAAAAAAACCTTAATTGATAAGGTCTTTTATTGATTAAATTGTTGTTTTAATTTGAATTTTTAGATAAAAATTACCAGTGTTCACCAGGGAATAATCGAGCATATGCACGTTGGATAAGGTTCAACTTTTCTTGTTTTCCGACGGAAGCAGAAGAACTTGGAAATAAGTTGAAACCGATGGACATGAGTTTATTGTTAACATCTGGAGCAATGGAGTAGGTGATCGCTGCTAAACGCCCTAAATGAGTCGCCACTTTTTTAGGGCGTTTAACAATTGCAAAAGCGATGAGATCTGCTGCTGCTTCAGGTGTTAACGCCGGAACATACTTATACATTTTGGTTGGTGCAATCATGGGGGTGCGCACCAAAGGCATATACACAGAGGTAATCGCGATTTTATGTGAATGAACTTCGGCTGAGAGACAACGGCTGAAAGCATCGAGAGCGGCTTTTGAAGCGACATAAGCAGAAAAACGAGTTGCATTTGCAAGTACGCCAATCGAACTGATGTTGATAATTTGTCCAGCTCTATTTTCCATCATCTGCGGTAAAATATTTAAAATTAAACGCACCGATCCGAAATAATTAAGCTGCATGGTACGTTCAAAGTCATGGAAACGATCGACTGATTCGCTTACTGCACGTCGAATTGATCGTCCTGCATTATTAATCAAAATATCAATATGATCGACAGATTCAAGAATTTGCTTAGAGACATCATCAATCGCCTCCATATTATTTAAATCACACGGAAAGACGCTGGCTTTACCGCCTTTAGCCTCAATATCAGCTTGTGCTTGTAATAGTGATTCTTCAGTACGAGCAACTAAGAGTACATGTGCGCCAGCTGCAGCAAGCTTATGCGCAACCGTTAAGCCAATGCCGCTGGAAGCGCCTGTGATTAAAACAACTTTTCCATGAACTTTACGCTGAAATAGCTTTTCTAATTTTTGTTTCATATCATTTTTCCTATTCGATACTTATCTCAGTCATGCAGCATTGATACGGCAAGAAGACTCAATGTGATGGATTTATACGCGTTAGATGTCACAAATGATAATCAAAAAATAAAAAAATACTACCGATAAATCATTGAAATTAAAAATTATTTTAGAGTATTTGCTCTAATTTATAATAATTGACTGAGTTTTAAAACAATATATTTGAGTTTAAGGTAAATGTAAAACAATACAAGGTTTGCATCTTTAATATCTGATCAAACCTTGTATTTGTACGAATTAAACTTGAGCGAGCGCTTGTTCTAAATCAGCAATAAGATCGTCTGCATGTTCAATGCCAACCGATAAACGCACCATGTCTATGCTGACACCAGCGGCTTTTAATTCTTGTTCATTTAATTGGCGATGTGTGGTTGTCGCCGGATGGCAGGCCAGACTTTTTGCATCACCAATATTCACAAGACGTGTAAACAATTGCAGAGCATCAATAAAGCGTGTTCCGCCCTCTAGGCCATCTTGTACACCAAAGGAGAGAATGGCAGAGGGTTTACCTTTCACGTATTTTTGCGCCAAAGCATGTTGAGGATGATCTTTTAAACCCGCATAGTTCACCCATTTTACTTTTGGATGTGCTTTTAAATATTCAGCCACTTTCAGCGCATTTTCAGTATGGCGTTCCATGCGCAAACTCAGCGTCTCTAGCCCTTGAAGAATGAGGAAAACATTTTGTGGGCTGATTGCAGCGCCTGTATTTCGTAAAGGAACAACACGAGCACGGGCAATATATGCAGCTTCGCCTAAAGCTTCAACGTAATTGACCCCGTGATAACTTGGATCAGGTGTGTTGAGTACTTTAAAGCGCTCAGGATATTTACCCCAAGGAAATTTACCGCTATCTACAATGATTCCACCAATGGAATTACCATGACCGCCAATGTATTTGGTTAAAGAGTGGACAATGATATCTGCACCAAAATCGAAAGATTTTTGGAGGGCAGGGGTAGCAACAGTATTGTCAACAACTACAGGAACACCATATTCATGAGCAATTTTAGAAATGGCTTCAAGGTCAATAATATTACCTAAAGGGTTGCCGATTGATTCCACAAAAACCAATTTCGTTTTTTCATCAATAATTGAGCGTAGTGCTTCAGGATTTTGATAATCAAAGAATCGAACCTCAATTCCTTGTTTTGGCAAACTGTGTGCAAACAGATTGTAAGTTCCGCCATAAAGTGTCGATACCGATGCAATATTGTCACCAACTTCAGCAATGGTTTGTATCGCGTAGGTGATTGCTGCCATACCAGACGCTAAAGCAAGTGCCCCAATTCCGCCCTCAAGTGCTGCTACACGTTGCTCTAGAACCGCTGTGGTTGGATTCATGATGCGAGTATAGATATTACCTTGAACTTTCAAATCAAATAAATCAGCACCATGTTGCGTGTTATCAAAAGCATATGATGTGGTTTGATAAATAGGGACGGCCACAGCTTTGGTGGTTTGTTCAGGACTATAGCCTGCGTGGATCGCTAGAGTTTCGTCTTTGTAGGTCATAATATATTCATTATTGTGGATTAATTGTTGATCAAATATAGCATTTATAATTTTTTATTAAACTTATATATTATTGAAAAAGTTATCTAAATTGTTTATATCAACAAATTTTGATTCATTGAAAAAATATAAAAATGAACATCATAAAATGTCGGTTTTTTAAACTTGTAACAATGCATTGAAGAAGTGCTTTATATCTTATGTTTTTAGTGTATTCATCGTATAATGCGCGATGATTTTTTCGCTTTTGCGAATTTTTGGTTTTTCTATAGAGGAGTCCTACGTGGCCCAATATATTTACACGATGAACCGTGTGTCGAAGATGGTTCCGCCGAAACGCGAAATCCTGAAAGACATCTCTCTATCATTTTTCCCGGGTGCTAAAATTGGTGTACTTGGTTTAAACGGTGCTGGTAAATCTACTTTGCTTCGTATTATGGCTGGCGTAGATAAAGATTTCTCAGGTGAAGCACGTGCTCAACCGGGTATCAAAATCGGTTATTTAGAGCAAGAACCACCTCTAGATGAAACTAAAGATGTGCGCGGTAACGTTGAAGATGGCTTACGTGAGCCACTTGATGCTTTGGCACGTTTAGATGAAGTATTTGCGGAATATGCCGCTGAAAATGCTGACTTTGATGCACTTGCAAAAGAGCAAGAGAAGTTAGAAGCGATTATCCATGCTTGGGATGCGCACAATTTAACCAATCAAATGGATCAAGCTGCTGCTGCCTTGAACCTGCCAGCTTGGGATGCGGACGTTAAATTGCTTTCAGGTGGTGAACGCCGCCGTGTTGCACTGTGTCGCTTGCTACTATCTAAGCCAGATATGTTGCTTCTTGATGAACCGACAAACCATTTAGATGCGTCATCTGTTGCTTGGTTAGAACGTTTCCTTAAAGACTTCGCTGGTACAATCGTTGCCATTACGCATGACCGTTATTTCTTAGATAACGTTGCAGAGTGGATTCTGGAGCTTGACCGCGGCATGGGTATTCCTTATCAAGGGAACTACACTTCTTGGTTAGAGCAAAAGAATGCGCGTTTAGAGCAAGAGAACAAGCAAGAAGAATCTTTTGCGAAAGCATTGAAGAAAGAGCTTGAATGGGTTCGTTCAAATGCAAAAGGTCAGCAAAAGAAAAATAAAGCGCGTATGGAGCGTTTTGAAGAACTGAACTCGCGTGAATTCCAACAACGTAACGAAACGTCTGAAATCTATATTCCACCTGGTCCACGTCTAGGTAACAAGGTTTTAGAAGTTGAAGGCATTAGTAAGTCGTTTGATGGTCGTACGCTTTATAAAGATTTAACTTTTACTGTACCACCAACAGCGATTGTCGGTATTGTCGGTGAGAATGGTGCTGGTAAAACGACGCTATTCCGTATGATGACTGGCGAGCTACAACCAGACACAGGTACTGTGGTACTCGGTGAGTCGGTTAAAGTGGCGTATGTGGGTCAGATTCGTGACACGCTAGATAATGATAAAACAGTCTGGGAAGAAGTGTCTGGCGGTTTAGACATCTTAAAGATTGGTGAATATGAAATTGCGTCTCGTGCGTATATCGGTCGCTTTAACTTTAAAGGTCAAGATCAGCAAAAACGCGTAGGTCAATTGTCAGGGGGTGAACGTAACCGTTTGCAATTGGCGAAAATCCTACAATTGGGCGCAAACGTGATCTTACTCGATGAGCCATCAAACGACTTGGACATCGAAACTTTACGAGCACTTGAGGATGCAATTTTAGTATTCCCAGGTACTGTGATGGTGATCTCGCATGACCGTTGGTTCTTAGACCGTATTGCAACACATATTTTATCATTTGAAGGTCAGACACCAGAGTTCTTTAATGGTAACTATACTGAGTTTGAAGAATATCGCCGTAAACGTGATGGTGATGATCTTGTTGCTAAGCGTCAAAAATACCGCAAAATTGGTGGTTAATTTCTAATTTTGAGATAATAAAAAACCAGCCTTAGGGCTGGTTTTTTTGTCTGGCACTATTATGAGAATGCGAGATGATTCAATGCTTTCTGCAAGGCTAATTTAGCTTCAAGATGCCCTTGGCAGGCTGCCTGATCAAGCCATTTTTCAGCATGCATATAATTTCGATCTAAACCAAAGTCACCATGTAGATAACTTAAGCCCATTTTATATTGTGCTTCTTTGTCACCACGTAAGGCAGCACGTAAATAATGCCACATTATATTTCGAGACTCATGATCTTGAAATGATGTTGTGTCTTTCTCTAAAGGAATATTAGCTTTATTTAGCCAGTCATTATTTGTTCGAGTTGGCTCGTGTAAAATATTTTTAAAGTTTTTTATAATATGAGCAAACATATAGACCTCCTTGCGAATCCGTGCATAAAGTGAGACTTACTTCATTAATGTATCTGTTTTTTGATATTATTCAAACATTTTCATTGGTTTTGTGAGATTTTTTTTGTAAGAAAGTTCTGCAAATAATGTAATACAGCATATTTACATGGTTGCTTTTTACTTATTTAACTTTCATTAGTTCAATATTAAGTTATTTACATCACAGTAAATTTAATTACTGTGATTAAATCAAATAAGAAAACGATTAAACTAATAAATTTAAAGTTTTAATGCGATGGAATTAATTTTCCCATTCATTGTTGCAATCACGGCATTTCCATTTTTTTTGTAACTGCATAAAGGCTTGCATCGAGATTTTGAAGTCAGGTAAATCACGCCAAAACATTACACCTGCAATCAGACTTGCGATGAACACCATCACAGTTGCGATTTGAAGTGTTTGCCCAGCACCATTGCTAAAAATCATCATGACGACGCTACTGACAATTAAAAGCAAAAGGATAAAAAGTGTAGGGATGAGGAAAATTAGACTTTTAGGTACATTCGGTCGTACAGCAGGAGCATTTGCACTCGCGAGTGGCATAATTTTACGACTTTGACATTTAGGACATTGGTATTGCATGACGACTCCAGCATTCTTTTGAGCAATTCTATAACATTGCAGTCAAAATCAAAAATTAAGAGATAAAAAAAAGCCACTGAGTAGATCAGTGGCTTTTTAGAATTTGGCGTCCCTACGGGGATTCGAACCCCGGTTACCGCCGTGAAAGGGCGATGTCCTAGGCCTCTAGACGATAGGGACAATATCGAGGCAACACTGCTTAACCTTTTGAGTTTAAGCACTAAGTTATTCACTCAGCTTGTGTGAGCGCTATATTAGGGACATCGCACTCATCCGTCAACATTAAATTCAATTATGCTTGATCAACTGCATCATTTTTCGGCAGTTTTAAGCTTTCATTGAGTTTTTCCCAAACTTTCGCTTCTTTTTTGCTCGGACCGCCGACAATTTCCAAAGCATGACGTAAACGCGCAAAGGTAAGATCAGGACCGATCGTCACCATTGATTGCATGACGGGCGTTGAAGAGGTCGAGCCTGCGATTGCAATAAAGAACGCTGGCATGAAATCACGCAATTTAATTTCCATCTGTGTTGCCAAGTCCATTAAAGTTTGACTCACAGTGTCATTATTCCATGTAAACAAACTTTCTAAACGCCAAATTGCAAACTGAAGACTTTGACGAACTTGTTCTTCAGATAGCTTTTTACTTTCAAATTGTTCTTTAGAAAGATTCGGGAATTGATTGAAGTAAAAACCAGCCCAATTTACCGCTTCAGATAATAAGTTGATACGCGGTTGGATCGCGGCAGCAATGTCTTCGAGCATTTTACGATCTGCTTTCCATGCCAATAAAGTATCTAATAATTCAGCAGGTGATAGCGCTTTAATCCACTGACCATTTAACCAATTCAGTTTTTCAACATCAAAAATTGGCCCGCCTAAAGACACACGTGTGATGTCAAAGTTTTCAATCATGACAGCTAACGTAAATTTCTCACTTTCGTCAGGCATTGACCAACCCATACGACCCAAATAGTTCAGTAAAGCTTCTGGTAATACACCAATGTCTTTATAGTAATTAATTGAAGTTGGGTTTTTACGTTTAGATAATTTTGATTTATCTGGATTACGTAACAATGGCATGTGACACAATACAGGCATGTCCCATCCAAAGTACTGGTACAACAGTTGATGTTTAGGAGCAGATGGAATCCATTCCTCACCACGGATTACATGGGTAATCTGCATTAAATGATCATCTACCACATTCGCTAAATGATAGGTCGGTAATCCATCAGTTTTCAGTAGAATTTGCATATCTACTTGTGCCCATGGAATTTCAACTTCACCGCGCAACATATCATTAAATTTACAAATTCCCTCAGTCGGGATTTTCATACGAATGACGTGTGCTTCACCTGCAGCTAAACGACTTTGAACTTCTTCGTTTGATAACAATAAACCACGACCATCGTAGCGTGGCGATTCGCCGCGAGCTTGCTGTTCAGCACGCATTTGATCTAATTCTTCAGCAGTTGCAAAGCAATAAAAGGCATGACCTTTTTCGACCAAATCAAGGGCATATTGTTTATAAATACCCATACGTTCAGATTGGCGGTAAGGGGCATATGGTCCACCAATATCTGGTCCTTCAGACCAGTTCAAACCCAACCAGCGCAAAGAGTCTAGAATCATTTTCTCAGATTCAGGTGTTGAGCGTAGTTGATCAGTATCTTCGATACGAAGAATAAATTCGCCATTATGCTGTTTAGCAAAACATAGATTAAACAAGGCGATATAAGCTGTTCCTACATGCGGAAAGCCAGTTGGAGAAGGTGCAATACGTGTACGAACAGTCATGGCTGAAAGGGTATTCATTATATAAATTAAGTTTATTATAACGAAAAAGCCCAACCGCTTAATGATTAATTCATCAATTCACGGTTGGGCTCGGTGTCTTTCTTAGATTATGTATTAAAAAACAAAAAATCTAAAAATAAACGCTATAAAATTAAGACGGGTGTTGCGGAAAAATGGTTTGCATTAAACGTGAAAAACGTTGATTTTGCTCTGCAAAAAAGTTTTGAGTCGGTGCAGATGAAATTGAAGTCAAAACTTTAATCGGTTCATTATTGACTAAAAGCTTATTTTCACCACGGTCAAGTTTTTGTTGTGTCAAAGCTTTTTCAATCGGTGTTTTTTGTTTCTCAACTTGTTTTTGCAAACCTGCTGCATGTGTACCTTGAGCAAGACATCCCAAGGTTAAACTTAAGCAAATTGCTTGATATAAATGTTTCATTCCAATCTTCCCCTAATTGGTATTGTTGTATAAAGATTAACATTGGCTTAGATTTTAACCAAAAATACCACATAAACAACAAATACGTCACACTTTTTTTACAAAATAATATGAATATTCACTTTATGAGTGATTATTTTGATCTTTATGTGCGTACAACTTTGATTTTAGCAATTAAAGAGAAAGCAATCATGTAATTTTTTTTGTTTAAAAAATAGGGGTATAGAGTGAAATGTCACAATTAGTGGTGATAAATGATGATTTGTAGATATCTGAAAAACTGAACATTTTTTCTTAAATAGTTATAAGGTTATGATTGTATTAATAAAAAAATAAAAATATAGTGAAAATATACAACAACAAAATGTTACAGCGATTATGAATAAAATTATATTAAGCACTTTAATTGTTTTTGGGGCATTCACCAGCGGCACTGGGTATGCAAATAAATCTTTTCTAAATGTTTCATACGATCCTACACGTGAATTTTACCAAGAATATAATGAGCGTTTTGGTGATTATTGGAAAAAAGGAACTGGACAAGAGGTACAGTTTAAACAATCACATGGCGGTTCAGGCAAACAAGCACGAGCTGTCGCTACAGGCTTACAAGCGGATGTGGTCACCTTAGCATTGGCCAATGATATTGATGAAATTGTTAATGCTGGTTTTATTGATAAAAACTGGCAGAAAGAATTTCCAAATAATTCTGCACCTTATACCTCCACGATTGTTTTTTTAGTGCGTAAAGGAAATCCTAAAAACATTAAAGATTGGAATGATCTAATTCAGCCTGGGGTGGAAATTATTACACCGAATCCAAAAACGGGTGGAGCTCCACGTTGGATTTATCTCTCAGCTTGGGGATATGCGCTCAAGCAACCAAATGGTAATGATGCTAAAGCTAGAGATTTGGTCAAAAAACTGTATAAAAATGTAAAGGTTTTGGATTCTGGTGCACGTGGCTCACTCACGACTTTTGCTGAACGAGGCATTGGTGATGTGTTGTTGTCTTGGGAAAATGAAGCATTACTTGCAACGCAAGGTTTGGGTAAAGATAAATACGATATTGTTTATCCTTCCATTTCAATTCTTGCTGAACCCTCAGTCGCAATCGTAGATAAAACAGTTGATAAAAATGGTAATCGTAATTTAGCAAAAGGCTATTTGAACTATTTATATTCACCACTTGGACAAGAGTTGGCAGCCAAACATAATTTCCGTCCGCGTAATCCACAAGTGGCCTCTAAATACAGACAGAAATTTCCAAATCAAAAAACATTTACCATTGATCAAGTTTTTGGAGGTTGGGCTAAAGCACAGCAAACGCATTTTGTGAATGGTGCGATTTACGATCAGATGGTTGAGGAAAAGTAATCAAAAAATCAAGTTTAGATTTATAAAAGTAAGTCTGCAAAAAAGAATGTGTTTTACACATTCTTTTTTTATTTAATCAACTTGTTTCATAGCTCAAAAGGTGATCATTAATTGGTCATAGAATTGATATGTTAAAATTTCTTATTCTTATGAGATAAGGTTAGGTTGAGGGAATAATAATCATGAATATGTTGTAGAAATAAAGACTTTTGAAAGAATTCCGATAACGATTTAATTTGATAAGCGTTGTATTTAAATATCAGCATTGCTAGCCCAAAGTTAAATGATTGAATTGCGGTTTGTAAATGAATTTCATATATTGGTAAACAATATTTATGCAAAAAAATGAGTTGATATGAAATCGCAACTAAAAACATTAATGACTTCGTTGTCTTTATTGGTTGGTATGGTCGTTGCTGTTCCGACAGCGCAGGCTGCGGATAAAGAGTTTCTAAATGTTTCTTATGATGCGACACGTGAGTTCTATGATGAGTTTAATAAGTCATTTGGGCAATACTGGGAGAGTCGTACAGGAAACTCTGTACACTTTAAACAGTCTCATGGTGGTTCAGGTAAGCAAGCACGTTCGGTAGTTGATGGTCTAAAAGGAGATGTGGTTACTCTAGCTTTAGCCAACGATATTGAAGAAATTGTAAAGTCTGGTCAGATTAATGCGGGATGGCAAAAAGAGTTCCCAAATAACTCAGCACCATATACATCGACCATTGTCTTTATGGTGCGTAAAGGTAATCCTAAAAAAATTAATGATTGGTCAGACCTGACCAAAGCAGGTGTTGAAATTATCACACCAAATCCAAAAACTGGCGGTTTACCTCGTTGGGTTTATTTGTCTGCTTGGGGATACGCACTTAAACAACCAGCAGGGAATGAAGCCAAAGCAAAAGAGTTTGTCGGCAAAATGTATCGCAACGTGAAAGTGATGGACTCAGCTGCAAGAGCTTCGATGACGACGTTTGCTGAGCGTGGTATTGGGGATGTATTGCTTACTTGGGAAAATGAAGCGCTTGTAACACAGAAAGTATTGGGTAAAAAAGATTTCGAAATTGTCTATCCTTCGATATCTATTTTGACTGAACCGTCTGTGGCTATTGTAGATAAAACAGTAGAGAGAAATGGTAATAAATGGTTGGCAACGGGCTATATTAATTACTTATATTCTCCGTTAGGCCAAGAAATGGCGGCAAAATATTTCTATCGTCCACGCAATGAACAAGTGTTAGCGAAATATTCTGCTCAATTTCCAAAGTTAAAAACGTTTACGATCGATGAAGTTTTTGGCGGTTGGACTAAAGCTCAACAAACACATTTTGCGAATGGTGCAATCTTTGATCAAATCTACAATAATCGTCGTTAATTGATTGAAGTTATTGAAAAATAATAAAAAAGTCTCTTTGTGAGGCTTTTTTATTATCTAAAAAGGCTTTTTGAAACGGTTTTCTCCATGAAAAGTAATATTTACCTACAAAAAGTCGTTTGGAGCTTTGCGGAAACAAGGTAATAATGTGCAGTTAAATTTCCCCTGATTTTGATTAAATAATTATGTCGCATATTTCTGTATTACTTCATGAAACTGTTGATGCCTTACTGGCGGATCGCAATACAGGAATTTATGTCGATGGCACATTTGGCCGTGGTGGCCACACGCGTCATTTATTGTCTAAGTTAGATGAAAATGCTCGTGTCTATGGTTTCGATAAAGATCCTCAAGCCTTGGCTGTGGCAGCTGAATTGGAACAAGAAGATTCGAGATTTAAGATTATTCATGCAAGTTTTGCGGATATCAAACAAGAGTTAAATCAGCGTGGTATCGAAGAAGTAGACGGCATTATGGCTGATTTAGGCGTGTCATCTCCACAGCTCGATCAAGCGGAACGCGGCTTTAGCTTTATGAAAGATGGTCCACTCGATATGCGAATGGATAACTCGAAAGGGATGACAGCCGCAGAGTGGTTGGTCAGTGTTGAGGAAGAGCATCTTGCAAATGTTATTTACCAGTATGGTGAAGAGCGTTATAGTCGTCGTATCGCAAAAGCAGTTAAAGCAGCGGGTTATATTGATACCACTGCGCAGTTGGCTGAAATTGTAAAAGTGGCACATCCAAAGTGGGAAAAAAATAAGCATGCTGCTACCCGTACTTTCCAAGCCATTCGTATTGAAATTAATAAAGAACTCGATGATGTGCATGCTTTCTTACCTCAAGCACTTGAGTTATTAAAGTCAGATGGTCGTTTAGCGGTGATTAGCTTCCATTCTTTGGAAGATCGTATTATTAAACAATTTATTCAAAAAGAATCAACTTTCCCTGAAGATACGGGCTGGGGGATGCCACAAAAAATCGAAGATAAACGTCGCTTGAAAAAAATTGATCGTGTTCGTGCAAGTGAAGCCGAAGTTAAAGAGAATCCTCGCTCACGTAGTGCATGGTTACGGGTAGCAGAGCGCTTCAATAAAAAAGGCCAGGAATGAAGTCTGAAATTGTAGAAGAAAAAAATTTAAATTCATTGAAGCGAAAGAAAGCCTTAATGTATACGATTCTAACAGCACTGGTTTTGATCAGTGCTTTTATGGTCGTGTATCAAGTGTATTTATATCGTCATGATTTTCGTGAATTTAATACCCATATGCGTGACCGTGAAGATATTAATGCGGAATGGGGACGTTTGTTGATTGAACAACAAACCTTTGGCGCAACGGCACAAATTGGCACGCGCGCAGTGACCCAGTTAAGAATGTATTCACCACCAACAGCGAAAACTGTAGTGATTTCTTTACCCGTAGAATCTGAACAAAAAAGATAGGCACGCTGAATGGTGGATAAAAGTAAAATGAAGCAACCGCGTAAAAAACAACGTTCAATCTCAGAAAAACCAAATCTTGCATTAGACATGTGGCGTTTTTATTTGATGTGGGGCTTCGTGCTTCTCTGCTTTATTTTATTGGTTTTCCGTGCTTTTTATGTGCAAGTCATTAACAAAGATTTTTTACAAAATAAAGCCAATGCTAAAATTTTAAGAACAGAAAAAATGAGTGCAATGCGCGGTGTGATCAGTGATCGCAACGGTATTCCTTTGGCGATTAGTACTCCGATTATGAAAGTGGTGATCGATCCTAAAAATTATTACGACACAAAAGCTGCATTTGATGAAATTACGTCTGAATTGAAAGAAACGCCCAATAGTGTAAGGCTGAAAAATCAACTACCTAAAGAAAATCTGAATTTAGATGAATTAGCAGATGCAGTGGGTATTGATCGACAAGAGCTTCGTAAACGCGTTAAAGATCGGTCGCGTTCTCGATATTTGGTCTTAAAAAAAGAAGTTCCACCTCCACAGGCAGATTTGATTGTAAAACGTAATTTTGCAGGTGTTTATGCTGAAAAATCATACAAACGTTATTACCCACAACCTCAAGCTAATTCACAAATTATTGGATTAACCAACACAGAGGGGACGGGCATTGAGGGCTTAGAAATGCAGCTCAATAAACGTCTTGCTGGGGTAAATGGCGAACAAAAAATTGTACGTGATAAACATGGTAATCGTTTACAAACACCTGAAGTGGTTAAGGAAGTTGAGGCTGGAGAGAACATTACGCTGAGTATTGACTCACGTTTGCAATACATTATGTACCGTGAGCTTACGGCTGTCGGTGTGGCAAATAATGCTCGCTCTGCAACGGCAATTGCAGTAGATGTGAAAACAGGTGAAATACTTGCGATGACCAGTTGGCCATCGTATAACCCGAATGATAAAAATAGCTTATCGAATAAAGACGCGATGCGTAATCGTGGTGCGGTAGATTCATTTGAGCCAGGTTCGACTATGAAACCATTGACGGTTGCCATGGCGCTTGAAAGTGGGAAATATACGGCCAATTCAGTGGTGAATACGACTCCTGGTTCTATGCGTGTGGGTAACCATACTATTCGTGATACGCATAATTATGGTGCATTGACATTAGGCGGAATTATCCAAAAATCATCGAATGTTGGTGTTGCGAAAATTGCCTTATCGCTTCCATATCCGACACTTCCAACATTCTATAAGCGCTTAGGTTTTGGTCAGCGTTCTGCAGTTAAATTTCCAGGTGAAAGTCCAGGTTTAATTTTACCGCCAAGTAAGTGGAATGTTTCTGAAGTGGCAACCATGTCTTATGGCTATGGTTTAAATGCGACCGTATTACAACTGGCAGATGCCTATGCCATGCTTGCCAATAAAGGTGTAAAAGTTCCTTTAAGTTTATATAAGCTTGAAGGTGAACCCAAAGGTGAGCCAATGATTGATCCTAAAATTGCGGATCAAGTGCTCCTGATGATGGAAACTGCAACCTTACCTGGTGGTACAGCGACACGCGCTATAATTCCTGGTTATCGCGTCGCGGGTAAGACGGGTACCGCACACAAATTACGCCCAGATCGTAAAGGTTATTCGACCACTGAATATCGCGCCTTATTTGCGGGTATTGCACCGGTCAGTGACCCTCGTCTAGCGATGGTGGTTGTCGTTGAAAACCCGAAAGGCACTTATTATGGTGGCGTGGTTTCTGCACCTGTATTTTCTCGGGTAATGCAAGAATCCTTAAGGTTACTAAATGTGCCTCTTGATAAACCCTTAGATACTCCAAAAATCCAGTAAATAGGTGATGAATGTCCATTACATTTAAAGATCTCTACACCACCGAAGATGCCGCTGAATGGATGCAACATTCCTTTCAGGGCTTTAGTCTGGATAGTCGTAAAGTGAGTACAGGGCAAATTTTCATTGCCCTGAATAGTTTTTCTGAACCCGAAAAAACCGTCCAATATGCACAAAAAGCATTAGAGAATGGCGCAATTTCGGTAATATCTGAAGTGGATTTAAATTTAGAAAATAATTTAGTCGTGCCCAATGTTCGTCAATTGATGGGGCATTGGCAGAAGCAATATTTAAGGGCAGTACAGCCAACGACAGCGGCAAAAATTATTGCTGTCACAGGCACCAATGGTAAAACCACAATTTCACGATTAATTGCTGAATTATTGATGTTAAGCGATGCGAAATGTGCTGTGATGGGAACGACAGGTAATGGAATATTGCCTCATTTAGAGGTGTCTTCACACACCACCTTAGATGCTTTAAATCTACAAAATGCCATTCATCATTATGCATTAAATGGCGCAAAATTTGTTTCCTTAGAAGCTAGCTCACATGGTTTAGAGCAAGGACGACTAAAGGGTTGTGATATTGAAATCGCTGTGTATAGCAATCTTAGTCGTGATCATTTGGATTATCACGGGACTTTGGAAGCCTATGCTTCAGCAAAAGCATTGCTTTTTAAATTCAGCAGCTTAAAAGTTGTCATCATCAATATTGATGATGAGCATGCAGCGATTATGCTCAACGCTGCCCAAGAAAACAAAGCCAAGCCAAGATTGATCACCTATTCGACGCGACAGAATGCAGATTATCAAGTTAAAGATATTGAATATAGTCTAGCAGGCGCTACGTTTACATTAGTGACCGCTCATGGTGAGTTTAAAGTGAAGAGCCCATTGCTCGGTCACTTTAATGTGGAAAATATTGTGGCGAGTTTAATTGCTGCAGAGCAAGCAGGCTTTGACTTAAAAGCATTAATCAGCGTAGTGCACAAGCTTGAAGGCGCACCTGGACGTATGCAAGTCATTCGCGATGAGCAAAGACTGTTTATTGTTGATTATGCACATACCCCAGATGCTTTAATTCAGGTTTTACAAACGTTGAAACGTCATGTATCAAAAGACTTGTGGGCAGTATTTGGATGCGGTGGTGATCGGGATCGTGGCAAAAGACCGTTAATGACCCAAGCAGCGCTTGATTATGCTGATATCGCACTGATCACTTCAGATAATCCGCGAACTGAGAATCCTGAACAAATTTTTGCCGATATGAAAGCAGGTATAGATTTTTCAGGACACAATAAATATGAAATACCTGATCGTCGTGAAGCGATTAAATTCGCTGTTAAAAATGCTCAAGATGGCGATATCGTGGTGATAGCTGGAAAAGGGCATGAAAATTATCAAGAGATAGATGGTGTGCGCCATTGGTTTGATGATGTTGTAGAAGTGCAATCGGCAATAAATGCGATGCATAGTTCAATTGACTCAGCTTATCCAGCGCAATAAGGAAAACAAATGCATACCTCAACAACAAGTACCGCAGCTTTAGTGCCTTGGACAGCAGAACAACTGGTTCAAGCAACGCAAGGTTACTGGTATCAAGACAAAGCCCCACTCACAGATTTAAAGCGTATTTTGACTGACTCACGCCATGCTGAAAAAGGGGATATCTTTTTAGCATTAAAAGGTGAGCGCTTTGATGCACATGATTTTATTGCACAAGTTGCTTCCAACGGTTGTGAAGTGGTAATTGTGAGTCAACCCTTAGCAATCGATATATGTCAATTGGTGGTTGAAGATACTCGATTGGCATTGGGCCATTTGGGTGCTTATCGTCGTGCTCAAAACCCGCAGTTGAAGGTCATTGCATTGACTGGTAGTAGTGGTAAAACCACGACCAAAGAAATGCTAGGCAGTATTTTGTCCAGACTCGCACCGACGTTGATCACCCGTGGTAACTTGAATAATGATTTGGGTGTGCCGATGATGTTGCTCGAGCTACAAGCTGAACATCAATATGCGGTGATGGAATTGGGTGCCAGTCACCAAGGTGAGATTGACTATACCTCGAATCTTGTCCAGCCGCATGTTGCGGGTATTATCAATATTGGTACAGCGCATTTGGGTGAGTTTGGTGGTCGTGAAGGCATTTGCCGAGCTAAATCTGAAATTTATGCGCATATTGATAAAACAGGAATATCCATTGTTCCTGCGCAAGATGATTTTATTGCGGATATTCAAAAAGCAGTAACCACTGAGCGAACTTTGAGTTTTGGTGAGGGTGGTGATGTTTTTGCGACAGAGATTGAACTCTTAGCGCAATCGGCTCAATTTACTTTAAATACACCGCAAGGTTGTAGTACTGTCAATTTACCTTTTGCAGGTATGCATAATGTTTCTAATGCGACAGCAGCTACTGCCTTTGCTCTGGCGATCGGAATTGATTTACAGGATATCGTACAAGGGCTTGAACAAGCTCAAGGCGCAAAAGGCCGTTTAAATTTTATTCAGCAAGACAAATATTTATTTATCGATGATACCTATAATGCCAATCCAACCTCAATGCTTGCAGCTGGTGAAGTACTTGCTCAGCAAGAGGGGATTCGTGTCATGGTCATGGGTGATATTGGTGAACTTGGCGCAACAGCGGCACAACAGCACTATCTGTTGGGTCGTGATTTAGTGTCGATGAAAGGGCTAAATTTCATTGTGGCTGTAGGTGAGTTTTCACCTGCAATTCAAGAAGGTGCGCGTAGCACTCAATATGGTAAAAAATTACAGGCTTTTCTCAATCAAGAACAAGCGCTTCCATTTTTAATTAGTCTAGTCGAAACGCATCAACCGCAAAAAATGAGTTTCTTGTTTAAGGGTTCTCGTTATACCCACATGGAAACGTTGATGACAGATCTGATGGAGAAACTCTAAATGCTGTTATGGCTATTTGAACAATTGGCGGGCTATAACAGTTCGTTTAATGTGGTCCGTTATTTAACATTACGCGCATTGTTAAGCGTATTGACGGCCCTAACCATTGGATTAGTGCTCGGACCAGTGATGATCCGTAAATTACAAGCACTCAAATATGGCCAAGCAGTGAGTTCTTTTGCTCCTGAAAACCATGCCAAAAAAATGGGTACGCCAACGATGGGTGGATTACTCATTCTTCTTTCCATTGGTATTTCAACGCTATTGTGGGCTGATTTATCCAACCCCTATGTTTGGATTGTAATGGCTGTAATGGTTATTTTTGGTGCTGTCGGTTGGGCTGATGATTGGATCAAGATTCGTTATAAAGACAATGCTGGATTACCTGCACGTAAAAAGTTTTTTTGGACTTCAGTGGGTTCACTCGGTGCAGGTATTGCGTTATATATCATCGCAACACAACAAGCAAATCCAGTCCAAACAGCAAGTATGTTGGATCTGTTGATTCCATTCTTTAAAGATCTGTCGATTCCATTGTCTGCGGTTCCTTTGGGTATTGGTTTCATTATCTTTACGTATTTTGTAATTAATGGCGCTTCTAATGCTGTGAATTTAACCGATGGTTTAGATGGTTTAGCGATCATGCCAGTGGTATTGGTTGCTGCAGGTCTGGGTGTATTTGCTTACTTGGCAGGTGATGTGCGTTTTGCTAATTATTTGCATATTCCTTATGTCAGAAATGCATCAGAATTGGTAGTCATCTGTGCGGCGATGATTGGTGCTGGATTAGCGTTTCTTTGGTATAACGCACATCCAGCGCAAATTTTCATGGGTGATGTTGGCGCATTATCGCTTGGCGCAATGCTCGGTACGATCGCTGTGATGGTTCGCCAAGAGATTGTTTTTGCGATTATGGCGGGTGTATTTGTGGTAGAAGCAATTTCGGTTTTCTTACAAATTGGTTCACTGCGCATGCGTAACAAGCGTGTTTTCTTAATGGCACCTTTGCATCATCATTATGAGAAAAAGGGTTGGCGTGAAACACAAGTGGTGATTCGCTTCTGGATTATTACAATTATGCTGGTAGTTTTAGGTCTAATGACTTTAAAATTGCGTTAAGCAAAATGAAACTGAAAAGTCGGCATGTGCCGACTTTTTTAATGGCTGAACGCTTTGGAGAAAATTATGAATGTGTTGATGTGTCCTGTTTGTCGCAACGCATTAATACTTGCTGATAAAACCTGGCGCTGTGAAAGCAATCATAGTTATGATGTAGCAAAGCAAGGTTATGTGAATTTGCATGTTGTTCAACATAAGCACAGTAAAAATCCTGGGGATACATCTGAATCAGTGCAAGCACGCCGAGCATTTTTAAGTGCAGGTTTCTATGCGCCATTACAGCAAGCAGTCGTGAGCATCATTCGAGATTTGAAAATCGAGACTTTGATTGATATTGGTTGTGGTGAAGGTTATTACACAGATGCGATGCAGGCTGAAGTATTAAATTGTGTGGGTGTAGATATTGCTAAAAATGCGGTTCAAGTTGCAGCAAAATTAAATAAAGATATGACGTGGGTGGTTGGGACAGGTGCAGTGTTGCCAGTATTGGATCACGCTGTGGACCTATGTACCAGCTTATTTAGTCCAATCCCTGAACAAGAAATTTTACGTGTGCTGAAACCAAATGGCTATTTGATGGTGGTAACACCAGCGGTAGATCATCTTTATGCGATGCGAGAAGCTTTGTTTGAGGAGGTCAATCCACATGAGCCACATAAGTTTGTTGAGCAACTCAGCGATAATTTTGAATTGGTTCAGGATATTGTGATCGATACTCCGATGATGCTCCAACAACAAGATCTTAAAAATTTAATCGCAATGACACCGTATGCATATAAGGCGAAACCAGAATTGCGACAAGCATTGGAAGCAAAAGAAAGCTGTGATTTAGCAGCACAATTCCAAATCTATCTCTTTAAAAAGAAAGAATGAAACCGTAAAAAAGCCCGCTGAAGCGGGCTTTTTTACGAATGACGTTTAATGCATGACATTTATTGAAACTCGTTAATCAAGTTTTCTAGAGCATCTTGCTTGGGTGCTGCTTTGGGTTGGCTCATCGGTGGTGGAGTAGAATTGCTCGGTTGCAAAGGTTGCTCACCACTCGGTAAATCATCAAAGTCTCGCGATGTATTTATGTCCGGACTAATCACGGGCGCACGATAAATAGGACGTGCCAAAGGTGGGGTGCCCGCATTATTTCGTTCTGAATCCTTAACCTCTATCGCTTGGCCACGTTGCTCGCGTGTCAGCGGCGCCTTTGCATTTTTATCTAAGCTTACCCATGAGGATGGAGAATCTGCTAAAGATTTGGCCATAAAGTTACTCCAAATCGGAAGCGCTGCAATGCCACCATATTCACGACGACCTAATGTAGAAGGCTGATCAAAGCCCACCCAAGTCACTGCAACCAATTGACCATTGAAACCAGCGAACCAAGCATCTTTAGCATCGTTCGTGGTTCCTGTTTTACCGCCTAAGTCATTACGACCAATTTTTAATGCAGCACGACCTGTACCGTGTTGAATCACGTCTTTGAGGATATTGGCCATATCGAAAGCAGAGCTCGATTTTAAAATACGTTGAGCTTGACGATATTGACTTTTTTCCTCTTTGGTTAATGCTGTTTCTGCTTCAGCTGCATCTACATTATTCGTGATTTCAATAACTTCATCATCTGGAGTAGCGGCTTCCGCTTGGACTACTTTTATTTTTGATTTGATACAGGAAATACAGGCATATTCAGGATTGGCTTTATAAATCACTTGTCCATAAGCATCCTCAATACGGCTAATGAAATGAGGCTGTACACGGAAACCACCATTGGCAATAGCTGAGTAGCCTGTCGCCATTTGGATAGGGAGGACTTGAGGCGTACCTAAGGCAATGGTGTAGTTACGTGGAATTTGGTCATCCTGTAAACCAAAATCCATGAATAATTGACGTGTACGTTCTATCCCTACAGTTTGTAAAAGTCGCACGGAAACGGTATTGCGTGATAAATACAAGGCACGACGTAAAGGGATCATGCCTAAATAGCGGCCATCTGAATTTCGTGGAGACCACTTTCCAATGGTAATCGGATTATCATTGACCATTGTATGTGGCGTCATACCACGTTCAAGGGCCAATGCATAAACAAAAGGTTTAATAATAGAACCAGGCTGGCGCCAGCCTTGAATAGCACGGTTAAACTTAGAGTGATAAAAGTTATAGCCCCCAACGATCGCAGCAATAGAGCCATCATTCGGATTTAAGGCAATCAGTTGACCTTGAACTTTAGGGATTTGCACCAAAGCCCATGAACTCTTATTTGCATTGGGTCTTAAACGAACAATATCTTTCACTTTAACAATTTGTGATGCTCTGCTTGGTGCGCCACCAACACTGTTTGCACTGCGATAAGGACGAACCCAAGACATACCTGACCACGGTACTGTAACCGTAGATCCATCTTGCATCATGGCTTCAAAAGAATTGTTATTCACTTTGGTCACTTCAACCGGATAAGTATCTGCATAAGGTATAAAGTTTTTCAAAGGTTGATTATGTGCTTCAGCACCTCGCCAGCCATGTCGACGATCATAATCCTCTAAGCCTTTACGAACGGCATCTTCAGCGTATTCTTGTCGTTTATAGTCGATCGTTGTATAAACTTTATAACCCGAATCTGTCGCCAAATCACCAAATTTGCTCACCAACTCTGAGCGAACCATTTCCCCGACATAAGGGAATTTATTGCTGACACCTCGATCAGGCATGTTTAAAGCCACAGGTTCAGCGACAGTATTTTGATATTCAGCTTGAGTGATATAACCGAGTTGCAGCATGCGACCTAAAATCCAATTTCGTCGTTCTAAAGCACGTTCAGGATTGGCAACAGGATTATATCTAGATGGCGCTTTGGGTAAGCCGGCGATCATCGCCATTTGGGCAACCGAAAGCTGATCTAAACTCTTGTCATAATAAATTTTCGCAGCAGCAGCGATACCATAAGCATTTTTGCCCAAGAAAATTTTATTTACATATAACGTTAAAATATCTTCTTTGCTGAGTTTTTGTTCAATTTTTCGTGCCAGAAAAATTTCAGTCAATTTTCTTTTTAAAGTTCTTTCTGGTGAAAGATAATAATTCTTAGCAACTTGCATGGTGATGGTGGAGCCACCTGTCTGAACATCAGATCCTGTTACAGTTTCACTGATCGCACGTCCTAAACCTTTAAAACTAATACCGCTATGCTCAAAAAAAGAAGAATCTTCTGCGGCTAAAAAAGCGTAAATAAACTTTTCAGGAATTTGTTCATATTCAACAGGCACAGAAAGTTTACCGCCATATTCGGCAATAAGCTGATTATCTGAGGTGTAAACTTGCAAAGGTTTTAATAATGGCGCCTTTTTTAGAGAGTTCATTTCAGGGAGTGATGGCGCAATGTATAAGTACATGCCATAAAAACCCATAGGAATAGCGATTAAAATGATGATAATCAGTAGAAAAAAAGGGTGAATCTGTCCACAACAAGATAGCTTTTTCATAACAAGTAAGTTTTAATAGGTGCTAAAGGCAAACTAAGGTGGTCAGTATAACTTCTCATTTAACAGATTGTTAGTTTTGAAATTATATCCGCAAATAATTTAGACCAAGTGTAAATAGTTTGTATTGTTGTTGGGGATAAAAAAATAATAGGACGTACATTGTGCTCGGACTCTATCGTAAGCCAAATAAGGGATTGGTGGGAGTAGATATTAGTTCTACTTCTGTAAAGTTATTGGAATTGTCTGTAAAGAATGGGCGCTATTGGGTTGAGAGCTATGGCTTGAGTCCACTAGTCGACGGTAGTGTTGTCGAAAAGAACATTCTTAATCCTGACAACGTTGCAGATGCTTTAGAGCGCGCAATGAATATTGCCAATCCGCAATCCTCAAATGTTGCAATTGCTGTGCCAACGTCCATGGTCATTCATAAGGTGATCGAGATGGATGCGGACATGTCGGATGAAGAACGTGAAGTTCAAATTCGAATGGATGCAGAGCAATATATTCCATTTCCATTAGATGAAGTGAGTCTCGATTTCGAAGTGCTCACTGAAAAACTGAATGCGCCAAACCGTGTCAATGTTTTACTGGTGGCTACGCGTACCGAGAATGTTGATTCAAGGGTCGAGGTTTTAGACCTTGTTGGATTGAACCCTAAAGTCGCCGAAGTTGAAAGTTATGCATTAGAACGTAGTTTTGAAGTATTTTCTGATACTTTGCCTGTTGGGGCGAGTTTAGTGGGTGTACTTGATATTGGTCATACCATGACCACACTTTCTGTGATGCAAAACGGAAAGATTATCTATACACGAGAGCAGGTGTTTGGTGGGAAGCAGCTGACTCAAGATGTACAAAATCGTTATGGCTTATCCTTTGACGAAGCTGGACGAGCAAAAAAAGACAGCACTTTGCCAGATGATTTCGAAACCGAAGTCTTAATGCCATTTTTAGATGCAGTCATCCAGCAGGCTGCGCGCTCATTACAATTCTTTTTCTCGTCATCTCAGTTTAACGAAATTGATCATATTTTATTGGCAGGAGGGAATGCCAATATTCCTGGATTGTCAAAACTCATGCAGCAGAAGTTAGGATGCCGAGTCACTGTTGCAAACCCATTTTTACAAATGGGTTTTTCTCCTCAAATTGACTTAAAAAAAATAGAAAATGATGCACCTTCTTTATTGGTGGCATGTGGTCTTGCATTGAGGAGTTTTGATTAATGGCTAAGATTAATTTACTCCCTTGGCGCGATGAGCTAAGAGAACAACGAAAGAAAAATTTTGTTTTTATTACGATATTCGTCGCGATATTGGCGGTGGGGGCTTTATTGGCGGCATGGTTTATTTTAAACCAAAAATTGAGTGATCAAGAACAAGCGAATCAGCTCATTGTCAGTAGCAATCAAAGTTTAGATGTTGAACTGAAAAGCCTTGAAGGTTTGCAAGAACGTCGTGATGCTATTATTGAAAGAATGAAATTAATTCAAGGCTTAGAAGGACAGAGACCCGTCACTGTGCGTTTGGTCGATGAGTTGGTTCGTGTTTTGCCAGAAAAAGTCTATCTCACTAAATTTACGCGAACAGGTGATAAATTCACTTTTGAAGGACGAGCTGAAAGTCCGAATGCAGTTGCTGAGTTTTTAAGAGGTTTAGAGTCTTCTGAATGGTATCGAAATGCATTCATGAACTCCTTTTTAGCAGCGCCTGAAACGAATGAAAAAGCCAATACTTCAGTTATTCCTCGTGTGGAAGAATCATATGGGACTTTTCTGGTCACTGCTGATTTAGGCATCATTGCACAGCCCGTTGAAGCTGCATCTAATCTTAATTCAGGAGGTGCACAATGAGTCGTAATGATCTAGATGATTTCAACTCAGAAGTCGCAAAGCCGAAAAAGAAAAGTATAAATGTTCAGAAATTTTTTCAACAATTTAACACCTTAGATTCGAGTAATTACGGTGGATGGCCAAGCTCAGTAAAAATGACCTGTTGGATATTTTTATGTGTGGTGATTGGCGTGATTGGTTATTTTTTGGTACTCAAACCGAAGATTGAAGAAATCAACTTCGCGCATGAAAAAGAAAAAAGTTTGCTTGTTGAGTTTAAGGAGAAGTTTTCTAAGCTACGTAATTTGCAACAATACCAAACTCAATTACAGCAAATGGAAATGACGTTTAACCAGCAGTTGGAATTACTGCCTAAAGAGACTGAAATTCCGAGTTTGGTTGAGGACATCAACTTAACAGGTGTGAAATCAGGGCTTAAATTTAAAAATATTCGTTTAGAACCTGAAGTTGCTCAAGAGTTCTTTATTGAGCAGCCCATTTCGATTGAAACCACAGGCGATTATCACTCATTTGGTCAATTCGTCAGTGGAATTGCAGGCTTATCACGTATTTTAACCTTACATGATTTCGTGATTACAGCGACACCAAGTCAAGATAAAAAAACCGATATTCCGACTGTTGATTATTCACTTAAAGCTAAAACCTACCGCTATGTAGCATCTACAGATGAGGCTTCAAATGCTGGTGTACCAGCGGCTCAACCAGCAGGAGTGCAGTAATGATGAATCATTTAAAATTGATCTGTATGCTGGCTTTGAGTGGTCTTTTTATAGGGTGTGATTCTCGAATTGATGCGGTTAATCAAGAGATGACCAATATACGAGATCAAACACCATTGCCGATAGAACCTGAGCCTGTATTCACTCAAGTCCCACTTTTCAATTATTCTGCCCAACAGCTTCGTAGTCCTTTTTTAGCATTCTCATTGGCAAATGAGTTAAAAGTGATGGCAGGCAAAAGAGTCTATCCAAATTTCAATAGGCCTACACAACCACTTGAAAACTATGCACTGGAGTTATTGAGCTTAAAAGGGAGTTTGAAGCGCAATAATGGTCAAATTTTAGCTTTAATTTTAACGCCTGATGGCGAAGTTGAACGTGTTCAACGTGGGAATTATATGGGGTTAAACCAAGGACGGATCGTCAATATTACACCAACTCAAATAGACCTGATCGAAGTTGTGTCTGATGGGAGAGATGGTTTTGTTGAAAGACCACGGAGTCTTGTTTTGATTGGTCCAAGGGATTAATGGCAAATAAGGAATAACAATGAAGAACAATTTTTTAAATTTTTGGGGTGGGGAAAGTCAAACTATGAATAGCATGCTTCGTCAATTTACATTGGCAGCGGTAAGTGTTGCAGTTATGCAAGCAGCTTCTGCAAAAACAGTTTTGACCAACATTGTTCCACTTGAAGTTTCTGGTCAAGGGACAGAAATTCGTATGATGTTTGATGGCTTACCTCCGAAACCTCAATCATATCAACTTGAAAATCCAGCTCGTTTAGTTTTGGATTTTAGTCAAACGTCTCAAACATTAAGTAAACCAAGTATTCCTGCTTCGACGACTGAAGCAAGCTCAATCGACGTGACGTCAAATGATAAACGTTCAAGAGTAACCATTAATTTAAAGAATAAAGGTAGCTATACAACGCGTGTAGAGGGCAATACATTAATTCTAAAAATTAATAATCCTAATGCGAAACTACCTAAGCCTGATGCGGCAACAGTATCCAAAGAAACCAAAACCTTGGCGTCTGTTATACATGTACCTCAAGTTTTAAGCCCGACTGCTCCAATTTCGAATAACGTTGCTGCAACATCGACAAGATTGGCAGCGCCGATAACGACAACTTCAGAAGCCATTCCTAAAGCTGAGTCAGAAGGGTTTTGGCGTAAAGTTTTTCCTAAAGCACAAGAGCAAAACTTAGCTGTTGCGAGTAATCCTACATCTGCGCCCAGAGGCGTAGTGGTGGTGCCGAATAGTATTGCAACACCGGCTACACCCGTTTTGAATAAAGCACCTGTCGTGAATCAAGTGATTCGTCCCGTGGCACCGTCATCTCAACCGATGAGCACAGCTGCGGCTAAGCCAGTCGCAAAGGCGCCTATAGTTGCACAAAATATCAGTCCAGTCGTACCTGTAATGAGCTATATGCCAGTAAATACTTCGGCTGTTAAACCGCTTACAACGACTGCAGCCTATCCGATAGCTGAACCTGTTTCTGTAGCTCAATCTGTAATGCCTGTTGAATATCAACAACCAGGGCAAGGTTTAGCGGATATCGGTTTTCAGCGCGGTAGTGCGGGCGAAGGTCAAGTGGTACTCAATCTCAAATCAGCAAATACGCCAGTTGATGTTCAGCAACAAGGCAGTAAAGTTGTTGTTCGATTCCTAGGCAATAAAATTCCGACCCATTTGGTTCGACGTTTAAACGTGAATGATTTTGCGACGCCAGTTGCAACGGTGGATGCGTATAATGATCGATCTAACGGTGTCATTTCGATTCAATCGGAAGGCAGTTTTGAGTATATGGCCTATCAAACGGATGGCAATCTCACCATTAGTTTGAAACGACCAGAAGACAAGAAAGGTTTAACCACCAGCAAGCAAAGTGCTAAATATATTGGCAATAAAATATCATTAGATTTTCAAGATATTGAAGTTCGAAGAGTACTTCAACTTTTAGCTGATTTTACCAGTATTAATATGGTGGCCTCGGATACGGTACAAGGCAATATTACTTTACGCTTAAAAGATGTGCCTTGGGATCAAGCGCTTGATATCGTCATGAAAACCAAGAATTTAGATAAGCGTCGCAATGGTAATGTAATTTGGATCGCACCTGTATCTGAGCTGATAAAGGTAGAAGAAGATGAAGCCAAAGCCATTGCCCAAAGCGTTAAATTAGCGCCGTTACAAACTGAGTATATTCAACTTAATTATGCCAAAGTCATCGATATTGAAAAGTTGATTACCCAAGGTCGCAATAATGGGACTTCAAATAATAGCAATGCATCAGGATCAACAGTTGATATCCTTGGTGATAGCGTAGGTTCATTGCTGAGTCCGCGTGGTACTGTTTCTGTGGATCCAAGAACGAATACATTGATTATTAATGATACAGCTCAAAAAATTGATCAGATTCGTAAAATGATTGATTTATTGGACGTGTCGGTGAAACAGGTGATGATTGAAGCACGTATTGTTCGTGCGACCACTGACTTTACCAAAGAAATGGGTGTGAAGTGGGGACTTATTTCTCAGGGTATAAATAGAAATAACGATCTATTAATTGGTGGTAGTGATCAAACCCTCTGGGATTTGAAAACGCCTGATGCTGACGGTAAATATAATATTCAACGTCCAGATAATTTAAATGTTGATTTGGGCGTGACCAATGCGGCAGGTAAAATCGCATTTGGTTTGATTAATATGTCTGACTTTATGTTGGATTTAGAGCTTTCTGCATTACAAGCAGATGGTTATGGTGAAGTGATTTCGACACCAAAAGTTTTAACAGCAGATAAACAAAAAGCGCGTGTTGCTTCAGGTCAGGAAATTCCTTATCAAACCACAGAAACAGCGGGTGGAACGGCAACAGCAACCACCTCATTTAAAGAAGCTTTATTGAGCCTTGAAGTCACACCAAGTATTACCCCAGATGGTAAAGTGCAAATGGAGTTAAACATTACCAGTGACTCACCAGCAGGCACTGCACCGAATGGTGAAATTATTCTGAATAAGAATGCAATTGATACCAATGTGCTGGTCGATAATGGTGAAACAGTGGTATTGGGCGGGATCTTTGAACAAGAAACATTAAACTCTCAAGTCAAGGTTCCTTTCTTGGGAGATTTGCCTGCGATTGGTCGATTATTCCGTAAAGATAGTAAATCTGAAAGTAAACGAGAGTTATTAATCTTTGTGACACCAAGAATTGTTAATGACAGTCAAACTAGAAATCATTAATATACTTTCAATGAAAGCAATTCAATAGGTGACTCCTTGCCAAGCAAAGAGTTTGAATCTCTACCAAATATATATTTGGTAGGGCCCATGGGAGCGGGTAAAACGACAGTTGGTCGACATCTAGCAGATCTACTGCAAAGAGAATTTCTGGACAGTGATCACGAAATAGAAAGAAAGACTGGGGCGACCATTCCTTGGATTTTTGAAAAAGAGGGAGAGCAAGGATTCCGTCAACGTGAGTCACTTGTGATTGAGGAACTGACCTCACAAAAAAATTTAGTTCTTGCAACAGGTGGCGGAGTAGTCACTCAGTTGATTAATCGTAATTTCTTAAAATCACGAGGTATCGTGATTTATTTATATACGCCTGTAGAAATACAACTTCAAAGAACCTATCGTGATAAGAACAGACCGCTTCTTCAAGTCGAAAATCCTGAGAAAAAATTAAGAGATTTATTGCAGGTGCGGGATCCGCTATATCGTGATGTAGCACATTACATTATTGAAACCAATCAGGGTGCAGCGCGGGACTTGGCGCAAAAAATTTTGCACTTGATTGAAGTAGAAGAATTGAATTAATTGAATCCATCTTGGCTGTAAATCATGCAAACGTTATATGTTGAATTAGGCGACCGTCGTTATCCTATTTTTATTGGGAGCAATCTCAATCCGCAAGAACTTTTAGCACCTTATATTCTTGGTCAGCAAGTGATGATCGTGACCAATACAACGGTTCAGCCCTTATATCTTGATCATTATGTTTCAGCGATTGAGACTTTAGGTAAAAAGGTTGAAATTTGCGTATTGCCAGATGGTGAAAAATATAAAAATATTGAACATCTCAATCTGATTTTTAATGCACTTCTTGAGGCAGGCTTTAATCGTGATTGTACGGTACTTGCATTAGGCGGTGGTGTGATTGGAGATATGGCAGGTTTTGCTTCTGCATGTTTCCAACGTGGTGTTTACTTTATCCAAGTGCCAACAACCTTGTTATCTCAAGTCGATTCAAGCGTGGGTGGAAAAACGGGAATTAATCATCCCTTGGGTAAAAATATGATTGGCGCTTTCCAACAGCCTCAAGTGGTATTGGCTGATATGGCGCAGCTTAGTACATTACCTAAGCGTGAATTATCTGCGGGTTTGTCTGAAGTCATTAAGTATGCCCTTTTGGGTGATATTGAATTTTTATCTTGGCTTGAAACACATATGGCTGGATTAATTGCACAAGATCCTGAATTATTGGCAGAAGCGGTTTATCGTTCTTGCGCACACAAAGCACGTATTGTGGCCAATGATGAAAAAGAGCAGGGTGAACGTGCTTTACTAAATTTAGGTCATACCTTTGGGCATGCAATCGAATCATACTTGGGTTACGGCGAATGGTTGCATGGTGAAGCCGTTGCAACAGGCATGGTCATGGCCGCAGATTTGTCTCATTTAATGGGGTGGATTTCTGCGGAAGATCTTGAACGTACAAAAAATATTATTCTCGCTGCGCAATTACCGATAAAATGCCCACTCATCCCATTAGATGAATTTTTAGCGTACATGTCTCATGATAAAAAAGTACTGAATGGACAGTTACGTTTAGTTTTGATGAAGCAGCTTGGTCAGGCTTGCATCACGAAAGATTTTGATGTTGAGCTGATGAAACAAGCAATATTGCGTAATCAACATGAGTAATAGGTAAAGGCATGACAGTAAAAAATTCAAATTGGCAAAATATTCAACACTATATTTGGTTGATGGGTGGGTTACTGTTTTTAATCATTGCTTTAGTCTTTTGGTTCATGACGGATACTAAAGAGTTGGTGACGCAGTCAAAACAAATAGAAGAAACACAACTGCTTATTCAGCCAGAGAAAGTGGCTGCAACGACATATTTGGGTGGGCTTACAAATCAGGTTCGCCCACTTCAACTGACTGCTCGTAAGGTGGCTACAGGCAACCATCTGGCAGAGTTTCGTGGCACAAAATATATTCAAGCGAATCAGCGTAACTGGTTTATAGAATTGTTTAGAGTCAGGAATGAGGATGTTATTAAAAGTTTTCTGTTAAATCAAACAGATCGACAAAATTTTATTTATTTTCGTTTAAGTGGCGAAGAACAAATTGAACAGTATGTCTTGGGTTTCGGTAATTTCAAAAACGAAAATGAAGCAAAGAGTCAATTACATCGTTTGGCAATTAAGCTTCCAAGTTCAGTTGTACCCAAAGCTCAAAGTTTTGAGCAATATGTAGACTTGGTCAATGATTTAGGTTCAGAAGAGTTGGTCGGCAGCAATAAGTTATATGAAGTTCGTTTGAGATCTGCGCCTTTGCCATTAATTGATGAGTCTTTAATTGCAAAACCCAAATTGGATGCATCTGGTGTTGATCCAGCGAAAACGACCACCAACACGACGGTTGTACGTCGGGATCGTGCAGGTAATGTTGTTGATATTAATCGTTCACAGTCCTCTGTGGATCAACCCGCACAAAAAGATGCAGCGAAAGCAGCAGCTGATAAAAAAATGGCAGACAATCAAATCAGTGATCCATTTAACTAACTTAACTAATTAACTAAAAAGTGAATTCAAGAGCAAATCAAAGAACTCTAATTAGAGTATGAAAATAGTTCTAAAATAGAGCAAAGATAAAACATAAATATTTTTATGCACATTATTGGTGCGATTTTAGCGTGCTAAATTGGTGCTTGTCTCTGAGAAAAAATTTAATTTGTGCAATTTATAACATTCAAGGATAAGAATAAATTTTTGGCATAATAATTGCTGTATTGGTGCACTGTTGAATTTCTTTGTGCTTTTTTAGCGCGATGATCTTAAATGAGTGTGCGATTCAGAGTATTTGATCTGCTTTAAATAAGTGCAAATAAAGTGAAGTATTTGTGATATTAAAACAGAGTAGAATCATTAGAACAGAGAGAAAACAAACGGTCTTAATGTTTTAAGAATGAAATCGTAATTAAAGAATATTGAATATGTTTTGCCCATTCAGGGCCATGTCGAAAGAAGGGTACGCTATGCACATGCCATCGCCTAATACTGTAGCTCCCGTTAAAGGTTTATACCAACCGGATGAGTTTAAAGATAACTGTGGTTTCGGATTAATTGCCCATATGCAGGGTGATGCAAGTCATGACTTGGTCAAGACCGCGATTCATAGTTTAAGTTGTATGACGCACCGTGGTGGTATTGCTGCAGATGGTAAGACCGGTGATGGTTGTGGATTGCTCTTGGCGATGCCTAAAGCTTTTTTCCGTGCTGAAGCAAAAAAACTCAGTGATATTACCTTAAGTGAAGTATTTGCTGTGGGTACGGTATTTTTAAATTTAGATCCTGCTATCGCAGCACATTCAAAACAAGTGTTGACCAAAGAAATCGAATCTGAAGGTCTAAGAGTTTTAGCTTGGCGTGTGGTTCCGACCAACGTAAATGCATTGGGTGAAATTGCTTTACGTTCTATGCCAGCTTTTGAGCAAATTATCGTGAATTGCCCGATGGGCGTGACCGAAGTTGAGTTTAACCGTAAATTATTCTTAGCGCGCCGTCGTGCAGAACAGTTATTAACTCAAGATACGTCTTTCTATGTAACGACATTGTGCTCAACAGTGATTACGTATAAAGGTTTGATGATGCCAGAGGCGATCGCAGACTTTTATACAGATCTGGCTGATCCTTCATTGGAATCACATATCGTTGTTTTCCATCAACGCTTTTCAACCAATACTTTGCCGCGTTGGCCTTTGGCACAGCCGTTCCGTTATCTTGCTCATAATGGTGAAATTAACACCATTACTGCAAATCGTAACTGGGCGATGGCACGTACCCCTAAATTCGAAAATCCACTTTTACCGGGCTTAACTGAGCTTAACCCTATCGTTAACCGCACCGGTTCAGATTCTTCAAGTTTAGACAATATGCTTGAGATATTGGTGGGTGGTGGTATGGATTTGTTCCGTGCGCTGCGTATGCTCGTTCCACCAGCATGGCAAAATGTTGAAACTTTAGATGCAGATTTACGTGCTTTTTATGAATTTAACTCAAAACATATGGAAGCATGGGATGGTCCAGCGGGTCTGGTGATTCAAGATGGTCGTCATGCCATTTGTATGCTTGATCGTAACGGTCTTCGTCCTGCACGTTGGGTAATCACTAAAAATGGATACATCACGCTTGCATCTGAAATTGGTGTCTGGGGATATGAACCTGAAGATGTGGTGTCTAAAGGACGTGTGGGTCCAGGTCAAATTCTTGTCATAGATACCTTTACAGGTAAATTATTAGATACCAAAGATGTGAGCATGCATTTGAAAAAAATGCGTCCATATCGTGAATGGTTACGTGAAAACTCAGTCCGTGTTCATGGCAGTCCTGAGCTTGAAGAATATTTATGTGATCAGGGCTTAAAAGGCGATGACCTTAAAGCTGCACAAAAAATGTTTATGGTGACTTTCGAAGAACGCGATCAGATTCTTCGTCCTATCGCTGAAAGTGGTCAAGAAGCTGTCGGCTCTATGGGGGATGATACGCCAATGGCCGTATTGTCGCGTCAAGTACGTCATGTTTCAGATTACTTCCGTCAACAATTTGCGCAAGTGACCAATCCACCGATCGATCCATTACGTGAATCGATTGTGATGTCACTTGAGACATGTCTGGGTCGTGAACAGAATGTATTTGAACAAAGTCCTGAACATGCTGATCGATTGATTATTTCAAGTCCAGTATTATCAAAATCGAAAATGCATCAAATTCGTACTTTGGGTCGTAAAGGCTATGAAATTGCCGATCTCGATTTGAACTATCCTGAAGCTGAAGGTTCTGAAGCAGCAATTACTCGTATTTGTGAAGAAGCAGCTCAAGCGATTCGTGCTGGTAAAACTTTATTGGTGATTTCTGATCGTAAAATTCGTCAAGGTTACTTACCTGCGAATGCTGCAATGGTGACGGGTGCAATACATCATTACTTAATCCAAGTGGGTTTACGTACTGATGCCAATATTATTGTAGAAACAGCACTCGCTCGTGATGCGCATCAGTTTGCTGTGATTCTCGGTTTTGGTGCAACAGCCATTTATCCATACTTGGCTTATGATGTGATCAATGATTTAGTGGCAAAAGGTGAGTTGTTGGGTGATCCAATCCATGCCCAAGCCAATTTCCGTAAAGGTATTGAAAAAGGCTTATTAAAAGTTCTTTCAAAAATGGGAATTTCTACAGTTGCGTCTTATCGCGGTGGACAATTATTTGAAGCTGTTGGTTTGTCAGAAGAAGTCGTGAATAAATGCTTCATTGGTGTACCAAGTCGTATTAAAGGTGCAACTTTTGTTGATCTTGAAAATGATTTGAAAAAGTTAGCAGAACTTGCATGGAAGACACGTAAGCCTATCGAACAAGGCGGGTTGCTGAAATTCGTATTCGATAAGGAATACCATGCGTTTAATCCAGACGTTATCAACGCTTTACATAAGTCAGTGCGCTCTGGTCAATATGCTGACTTTAAAGAATATGCTGAGTTGGTGAATAACCGCCCAGTGGCAACTATTCGTGATTTATTAAAACTTAAAACTGACAATCCAATTCCACTGGATCAAGTGGAAGATGTCGCTGAAATTTTACCGCGTTTTGACTCAGCGGGCATGTCGTTGGGTGCGCTGTCTCCAGAAGCACATGAAGCGATTGCCATTGCGATGAATACGATTGGTGGTCGTTCAAACTCAGGTGAGGGCGGTGAAGACCCAGCTCGCTATGGCACCATTCGTAATTCAAAAATCAAACAGATTGCATCTGGACGTTTTGGTGTTACGCCTGCGTATTTAGTGTCTGCTGAAGTTTTACAAATTAAAGTCGCACAAGGTGCAAAACCGGGTGAGGGTGGTCAGTTACCGGGGGGTAAAGTGAATGGCTTAATTGCACGTTTACGTTACTCAGTTCCAGGCGTGACGTTGATTTCACCACCACCGCATCATGATATTTATTCAATCGAAGATTTGTCACAACTGATCTTTGACTTGAAACAAGTCAATCCACAAGCGATGGTATCGGTGAAACTGGTTTCTGAACCTGGTGTTGGAACGATTGCAGCAGGTGTGGCAAAAGCATATGCGGACTTTATTACCATTTCAGGTTATGACGGGGGTACGGCTGCATCACCACTTTCATCGATTCATCACGCAGGTTCTCCATGGGAACTTGGCTTAAGTGAAGCGCATCAAGCACTTCGCGTAAATGATCTACGTGGCAAAGTTCGTGTACAAACCGATGGCGGTTTAAAAACTGGCCTAGATGTAGTGAAAGCTGCAATTTTAGGTGCTGAGAGTTTTGGTTTTGGTTCTACACCCATGATTGCATTGGGCTGTAAATATTTACGTATTTGCCACTTAAATAACTGTGCAACGGGTGTCGCAACACAACAGGATCATTTACGTCAGGAACACTATATTGGTGAGCCTGAAATGTTGATCAACTTCTTCCACTTTATTGCAGAAGAAACGCGTGAATGGTTGGCGGCATTAGGTGTTGCGAGCTTAAAAGACTTGATTGGCCGTACAGATTTACTGGAAATGCTTCCAGGTGAAACCGATAAACATGCGCATCTTGACCTCAGTGCATTATTGGAGTCGCATCCATCAGCAGAAGGCAAAGTGCAGTATTGCCAAGTTCAAGGCAATGCACCGTTTGATAAAGGTATTCTTGCAGAGAAAATGGTTGAGCAAATGATTCCTGCCATTGAATCAGGCACGGGTGGTGAGTATCACTTTACAGTCGGCAACTGTGACCGCTCCATTGGGGCGCGTATTTCAGGTGAAATTGCGAAACGCTATGGCAACTTGAGTATGGAAGTACATCCTGTTCAAATGAATTTAGTGGGGACTGCTGGTCAATCTTTAGGCGTGTGGAATGCAGGCGGTCTTCATATTAAACTTGAAGGCGATGCGAACGATTACGTGGGTAAAGGAATGGCAGGTGGTCGCATCTCTATTTTCCCACCTAAAGGTTCACCATTCCAAACGCAAGAAACTGCAATCATTGGTAATACCTGTTTGTATGGTGCTACAGGCGGTAAATTATTTGCGGCGGGTACGGCAGGTGAGCGTTTTGCCGTACGTAACTCGGGTGCATTTGCTGTTATCGAAGGTGCTGGCGATCATTGTTGTGAATACATGACGGGTGGTATTGTGACGGTACTGGGTAAAGTCGGTCATAACTTCGGTGCGGGTATGACCGGTGGTTTTGCCTATGTACTTGATTTAGACAATGAGTTTGTTGACCATTATAACCATGAATTAATTGAGTTAAATCGTATTTCTACAGAGTCGATGGAAGAACACCAAGATTTCTTAGGTCGCATTCTAGATGAACATATTAAAGAAACAGGTAGTGCTTGGGCGTACAAGATCAGAAATGAGTTTGATTTCTATAGCCGTAAATTCTGGCTTGTGAAACCAAAAGCTGCCAACTTGCAGACGTTATTAAAAACTACGCAAGCTGATCCACAATAATTCCACTACTGCAGATATATAGGCAGGCACAGCTGATCACATTAACAGACTGTGCTTACCCACGGAGAAAGAGATGGCAGAGCGCCTAAACAATGATTTTCAATTTCTGGATGTCGCACGCCAAGATCCAGAGAAAAAAGATATCAATGTCCGCAAAGCTGAGTTTGTGGAAATTTATAAACCTTATACCGCGGAAGTGGCTGCAAATCAGACCCATCGCTGTTTAGAGTGTGGTAATCCTTATTGTGAATGGAAATGTCCGGTACATAACTACATTCCAAACTGGTTAAAACTCATCGCAGAAGGTCGTATTTTTCAAGCAGCCGAATTGTGCCATGAAACCAATACACTTCCAGAAGTTTGCGGACGTGTTTGTCCTCAAGACCGTTTATGCGAAGGCGCATGTACGTTAAATGATGGTTTTGGTGCGGTGACTATTGGAAATGCAGAAAAATATATCAATGACACTGCATTTGCTTTGGGCTGGCGTCCAGACATGTCTAATGTCAAATGGACTGATAAAAAAGTAGCGATTATTGGGGCAGGTCCTGCGGGCCTAGGTTGTGCAGATATTTTGGTGCGTAATGGTGTAAAGCCCGTTGTATTTGATAAGCGTCCTGAAATTGGTGGTCTACTTACATTTGGTATTCCTGAATTTAAAATGGAAAAAGACGTGATGAAACGTCGCCGTGAAATTTTCACAGGTATGGGCGTTGAGTTTCGTTTAAACACTGAAATTGGTACCGATATTACGATCGATCAATTGCTTGCAGATTATGATGCTGTGTTCATGGGTATGGGAACTTATACCTACATGAAAGGTGGCTTTGCGGGTGAGGATCTTGATGGAGTATACGACGCTTTAGATTTCTTGATTGCAAATGTCAATCGTACCCAAGGTTGGGAAAAAGATCCGTCTGAATATATCTCTGTTGAAGGCAAGAAAGTTATTGTTCTCGGCGGTGGTGATACGGCGATGGACTGTAACCGTACTTCAATTCGTCAAGATGCGGCAGCTGTGACTTGTGCGTACCGTCGTGATGAAGAAAATATGCCAGGTTCACGTCGTGAAGTTAAAAATGCGCGTGAAGAAGGTGTTAACTTTGCGTTCAACCGCCAACCGATCGAGATTGTGGGCGAGAATGGTAAAGTCACCGGTGTCAAAGTCGTGACAACGCAATTAGGCGAAGCAGACAGTCGTGGTCGTCGTAGTCCAGAACCTATTCCTGGCTCTGAAGAGATACTCCCTGCAGATGCTGTATTGCTTGCCTTTGGTTTCCGTACCAGTCCAGCGGATTGGTTTGCTGGGGTGAATATTGGTTTAGATGGTTCTGGTCGTGTTGTTGCTGCTGAAAAGCAAGAGTACAAATTCCAAACATCGAATCCGAAAATTTTTGCGGGTGGTGATATGGTACGTGGTTCTGATTTGGTGGTTACGGCCATCTGGGAAGGTCGTCAAGCTGCTGAAGGTATACTTGATTATTTAGATGTTTAAGTCCATATCGAATCGTTAATATAAAAAAATCCCACCAATGTGGGATTTTTTTATGCTTATTGATAGATCTTGTCTAACAGTTACATTTCGAATATGAAATAAAAAAATAAAATAAAAAATTATTAAAACAAGAGATTAGATCTAAATCTTGCAAAGACGAATGAAAGTAAGTGTGAAAAAGTTGGCAAAATGTATAGATTCGAGTTTTAGCTGTCTTTTTTTGCAATATACAAAATGGACCAATCTGACAATATAGAGTGAATTAAAACAGTCAGAGTAGGTTGAAACGATGACAATAACTCAAAGGGCGAAAGAAAAATCATATTTAAATCGCCCTAAAGCGCTCGGCATCACCGTCCGCCGTTTATATTATAATCCGAAAGCGATTCGACGACATTTTTTTGCAAACTCCCCAGTGATGTCGCATGTCTTGACGGCATTGTCTTCAACATTCCCGATTGGTGAGCAGTTCTTTGTGCACAGTGTCCGAAATGTACGTGATAAAGTCACGGATCAGCGCTTACAAGCACAGATTGCCGCTTTTATTGGGCAGGAGGCAATGCACTCCAAAGCCCATGCAGAATTTAATGATGCTTGGCGTAGAGATGATTATCAACTTGATAATTTCCAAGCATGGTTAGCACGTCGTGATGAATTTATTCGTACAGTTCATCCAAAATTACAGTTAGCAATTACCTGTGCTTTTGAACATTTTACGGCACTTTTAGGCGGCTATATTCTTCGACATCCTGAACTTTTAAGTACACTCGATGAAGATGCAGCTAAACTTTGGGTATGGCATGCCATTGAAGAAATTGAACATCGAGCTGTAGCGTTTGATACTTATCAAGCTGTTTATAAAGATCACAAAGTCCGTCGTAGCGTGATGCGTAGCGTCACCACTGGATTTGCGAGCTTAACGTTTTATTCGGCCAGTCGTTTATTTATCCAAGACTATAAAAAAAGCGTACCCAAAGTATCGGGAAATTTGTACGGTATATTTTTGATTACGAAAATGTTTATACAACTTGTTCCAGAGTATCTTTCTTATTATAAAAAGGACTTCCATCCTTCCGAAATTGACTATACAGAAATCGTTGATTTTTGGAAAAACAAATTAGCCACTGAATATCATATGGAAAGTTTTCAACACGAAAATATGCCTGCACTCTATAGCTAAATAGTTGATACAGAGTTAAAAAAACCTAGTCGATTGACTAGGTTTTTTTCATGACTTGAGATAGTCATGGCGCAAATTGATTATTTCATTCTACGTGGTTTTTGCCAAGGAAGCGGCCGTTCAATAGATTCTGGAACATCACCAGAGGTTGAACGTAGACGTAAGTGAATTGCAGCTTGAGCGATCAGATTTGCAGATACTGGAGCAGTGATAAATGCCAGCACTGTAATTAAAATTTCAGCAAATCCGAAACGACCATGAAAGGCAGCATAAATCATTGCTGCGATTAAAAAGCTCCCTAATCCAAGGGTACTTGATTTGGTTGGCGCATGTAATCGCATGAATAAATCGGGCAACTTCACCATGCCAATTCCACCAATAATGGTGAAAAAAGTACCAATGATTAAGAAGATAGAGACTAAAATTTCCATTAAAATTTGCATTTTATGCTCCTAATCTATGACATGGCCAGTGGTGAAATAGCGTGCCAGTGCTGCTGTAGATACAAAGCCGAGCATTGCAATCAATAACGCACCTTCAAACAATGAAGTACTGGCCCAATAAATTCCAAGAATAACCACTAAACAGGTTGCGTTTAAGAACAAGGTATCTAATGCAAGGAGTCGATCTACAATCGAAGGTCCCAACACCAAACGGTATAAGCATAGAAACATGGAAATGGTAATACCGACTAAACAAATTCCCAAAGCATAAGGCAAAATGATCATGAACCTTCTCCTCGTTTGGCATGGAAGATGGACATTAAAGGCGCTTCATAACGAGCTTTAATCTCGAGTATTTCAGCCTCTGGGTCATCACTACTCAATATGTGGACGAGAATGTCACCTCGCTCTTGATCAATACCCGCTGTGACCGTGCCGGGTGTAGTAGTAATAATCATTGCGAGGAGTGTATTCACATGCTCATGATCTGTTTCAAGCGGTACGCGAAACCATTTTGGATGTAAGTTTTTAGTTGGACCCAAAACCTGTTTAGCAACTCTGAAGTTACAAATAATAATGTCCCAGATCACGACAAATATAAGTTTTATTGCGACCTTCCAATCAATATTGGGTGTACGAACAATAAAAGGTTGAGTCATTTTAGGAATGATTAAACCTAAGATAACCGCAACGATAAAATCAAATAATTCTGCGCTCTGACCCAACATGAGCCAGCTGATAGCGACAATTACCGAAACAAAAGGGTGGGGCAATACTCGGTCAATGAAAGCGATTTTCTGAGTCATTTATGGCTCCATCGGCTTGAGTTTTGAATCATCAGACGATTGTTCTAATTCAAGCTGTCGTTGTTCGATTTGGCGTTGTTTATATTCTGAAATATGTTCGCCCTGCAACGTTTTATCACTAATGATGTATGGAATTAAGTGCGCATTAGGATCTGCAGATTCACCGCCATATTTAGTGTCAGGTAAATAGTTTGGATCATAAGGTTGTACACTAATGACTTGCCCATGTTCATCTGTTTTTAAGATAGATTTCGTATAGAAAGCTGAATCATTCAGTTGCACTGCCGTTTGATGAATATAGTTCATAATCGGATTTGCAAAGATGACATAAGCGACTAAACCCGTCAGAAAAATATAAATGGTGCGATCATTGCGAGTAGGGGAGACTTCAGGAAGTTTTTGGTATTCCTCGAAAGCCTCATCATTTGGGTTATCTACAGGCTTTGTCGCACGCCAGAAAATCACCAATCCTAAACGGGTAAACGCCATAATACTCAACAAGCTCACGATCAAGACCGTAATAATGATGAGCAGTTGATAAGGTGATTCAGCCGTGGCTTGTAAAATAAAAATCTTACCAAAGAAGCCACTAAATGGAGGTAATCCAGCCATCATTAACGCGATAATAAAGAAGCAAATAGACACTAGAGTCTGTTGCTTCATCATCGGGGCAACTTTTAAATGATCTTTAAATGAACCGCGTTGTGATGTGATCCAGCCGCAAAGCAGATAAAAAGTAGCAGCAATAATCGTACTGTGAACCAAATAATATAAAGCGGCTGTCCAAGCATCGGTATTCATTAAGGACAGAGCAATAACGATAGTTCCCACGGATGAAAGTACCATGAAGCCCACAAAACGACGTAAGCGTTCAGCCCCTATAGCACCAATAACACCATAGACAGAGGTTACTAAACCGATCGGCAATAACCAGCTGGATAAAATTTCGCGAGACAGTTCATCATTAAAGACCATGCTATTTACACGGATAATCGCATAAATACCGACTTTGGTCATAATCGTGAATAACGCAGCGACTGGGGTTGTTGCAACGGCGTAGGTTTTAGGCAGCCAAAAACCAACGGGTAATATGGCAGCTTTAATGGCAAATACCACAAACAGTAATAGACCACCCGCAACAGCGATTTGGTATTGATCACCCGCTAAAGTGGGTAATAGTCGGCTGACATCCGCCATATTTAAACTGCCGACTGAACCATAAATCATACCCAGTCCGATGAGAAACAAGGCAGATGCCAAGAGATTAATGGTGACGTAGTGAATACCCAATTGAAAACGTGCTTTACCTTGTCCGTGCAAAAGCAGGACATAAGACGCCATCAATAAGATTTCAAAAAATACAAAGAGGTTAAACAAATCCCCAGTGAGGAAAGCCCCACATAGACCCATGAGTAAAAAGTGACACATGGCGTGAAAATATCGGCCACGTTCGTCCCATTCTTTGCTTGCGAACCAAATAAGAGGAACAGCTAAAGCATAGGAAAGTACCAGCATGAATGCAGACAGTCTGTCTAATACTAATACAATACCGAAAGGCGCAGACCACTCGCTTAACTGATAAACAGTGATAACGCCTGTATTGGCTTGAATCAGATAACAGATTGCTGTGATCAAACCCAGTACCATTGAGAAACAACTTACACCACGGCGCCATGGTTGACGCCAGTCATGGGAAAGTGAACCAGAACCTGGATTACCCAAAAGAACCAAGATAAACGCAGTGAAACCTGGAATTAAAATACTCATTACAGGTGCATGATCAAGCCAAAATTCGAAAAAGTTCATGATTAAGGCTCATCCTCACGTAAGTCGGTATTGACGGGTTCTTCTTTGGAGTCGATATGATCTGTTCCAGACTCATAACGACTGCGTAAAGCCAATTGGACAATAAATGCCGTGGTGGCAAAGCCAATGACAATCGCTGTTAATACCAGTGCTTGAGGAAGGGGATCGGAAACTTTTGTGGTGTCAGTCAAAATAGCTGGAGAACTGAGCTGTAAACGTCCCATTGAAAAAAGGAAAAGGTTGACCGCATAGCCAATCATGGCTAAACCGAGGACCACAGGAAATGTTCGGGCACGAAGGATTAAGTAAATACCGGTGGCGATCAATAATCCAATGGCAGAAGCGAGTAAAAATTCTAAACTAATCATGAATTACCCCTTAGGTACTGGACCAGTGATGCTGGTATTACGGGAGTCGCCTAATACTGAAATCATCAGCATGGCTGAACCAACAACAGTGACATAGACGCCGACGTCAAATGCAGCCGCGGATGCTAAATGCATTTTTCCGAGTAAAATTGGTTCTACATAAATATGTGCGCTGGTAAGGAATGGACGTCCCCAATACCAAGCTGCAATACCTGTAAGTCCTGCAATCATCAATCCCGAGCCAATCCAAATTTCATATAGACGTCCAGATTTCGCCTTCAACATTTGCTCAGTTTGATCTTGTCCTAATGCAATATATTGAATAACCAGCGCCATAGTTGTGATCAGTCCGGCAATAAAACCACCGCCTGGTAAATTATGACCACGCAAGAAAATGTAAAGACTAACGACAAGTGCGATAGGCAGCACCCAAGAAGTCGTCATACGTAACATCAACGGTGAAGGGTTGAAACGATAGCTTAAGCCTTGGGTAATGGTTGTGCCGTGGGTACGCATGCCATCCATTAAACAAAGTGCACCAATCGCTGCGATCCCCAATACGGTAATTTCACCGAAAGTATCGAAACCACGGAAGTCGACTAAAATCACGTTTACAACGTTGGACCCACCACCTAAAGGAATAGATTGCTGTAAGAAGAACCACGAAATTGAGTTGTGATCACGGGTTAAAATCAACCAAGCAATCCAGCCAACCCCTAAGCCCCCTACAATCGCAATTATCGCATCTCTCCAGCGTCTTGAGCCTGAAGATTCATAAGGAGTAAGTTGTGGTAAAAGAGACAAACTCATGAGCAGCAATACGGTTGTGACTACATCGACAGTGATCTGCGTGAGTGCTAAATCAGGTGCAGAAAGCGTAACGAAAACCATCGTCACAACTAAGCCAATCGCACCACTGATCAGGACTGCTTTAATGCGTTCGTGATGGAACCATAACATCATCCAGCAAGCTGAAAAGAGCAGTAACCAGAATACAATCGCGATCATCGGTGCATGCGTTAATTCGCGTGTACCTGTACTCAGTCCTTGACCGACTAAAGGCATAGCCACAATAACGATTGTGAAAACTACAATCCACAGCAAGTAATTCTGCAACGAGCCTGTTTCAGTCGCTCGTTTTAATTTTCGTGAATTTAATAATAAATGCTTTAAAAAGCTTTCAAATAATAACTTACCTTGTAACTTGCCCAATATAGGGTCTAAGTCAATCTCACGGATACGACTGCCCTTGGCTAAGCTAAAGTAGAAAATGATACCGCCGATTAAAGCGATGGCGCTCATTAAAAGTGGCAGATTAAAACCATGCCAAATAGCTAAATGCACACCTTCAAAATTAGCTTGATTGATGCTGGCACGAGTACCTGCATTGACGATAGGTTCGACTAATAAGGCAGGAAGGATTCCGACTAAAATACACAAGCTGGCTAAAATAATGGCAGGTAAACGCATCCCGATATGAGGTTCATGTGCATCTTTATTTGGGACATTCTTACCGATGTCGCCATCGAAAAATACGCCATGGACTAAGCGTACTGAATAGGTCACTGCGAATAAACCAGCCAATGTCGCGACGATGGCCGCTAAGATGACAAAACCACCCGATAGATTCGTAAGGAGCTCAGTAAAGAACATTTCTTTAGACAAGAAACCATTCGTCAACGGTACACCTGCCATTGCTGCGGCAGTAATCATGGTTAAGGTCGCAGTAAACGGAAGGAGTTGCCAGATTCCACTTAATTTACGTAAATCACGTGTTCCTGTTTCGTGGTCAATAATCCCTGCAATCATAAAGAGTGCAGCTTTAAAGGTGGCATGGTTGATAATATGGAACACAGCTGCAGCCACAGCAAGTGGCGAGCCAATCCCCAATAAGCAAACGATAAGACCCAAATGACTAATCGTAGAATAAGCCAATAAACCTTTTAGATCTTCTTTAAAGATTGCAAAAAAAGCAGCCATACAGAGGGTAAATAGACCGACTGTAGTCACCAGATTATGATACAACGCGGAGCCTACAAAAATAGGCAACAAACGTGCTAATAAGAAAATTCCGGCTTTAACCATGGTCGCAGAATGTAGATATGCAGACACAGGCGTTGGAGCAGCCATGGCATTGGGTAGCCAAAAGTGAAACGGAAATTGCGCACTCTTTGTAAATGCGCCAAGCAAAATGAGGAGCAAAGCAGGAACAAACAATGGACTCGATTGAATGACCGACGTCATTGTTAATATTTCATCTATTTGATAGGTGCCCGTGATTTGCCCAAGAAGAACAAATCCACCTAACATCGCTAAACCACCCATTCCAGTGATGGTTAATGCCATGCGCGAACCACGTTGAGCCGCTTCGTAATTGCTCCAATATCCAACCAATAGGAATGAAGAAATACTGGTGAGTTCCCAAAAAACGAGTAACACGATTAGGTTGTTTGACAGGGAGATGCCGAGCATGGCTGCCATAAACAACATTAATAACGCATATAGTTTGCTTAAAGAATTTTTAGGATTTAAATAATAATATGCATAAATATAAATTAAGGTGCCGATCCCAGAAATGAGAAGTGCAAAAATCAGCCCTAATGCATCTAAACGGAAACTTAAATCAATTCCAAATTGGGGTAACCATTGCCATTGTTCGGAGACGGCATTTCCATTCAAAACCTCTTTGGCTTGAGTCAGTAACAGAATAAAGCTTGTTAAACTGACTCCAATTGCCCCTAAAGCTGTAGCCCCGCGAGAGAATTTTTTCAGCCATAGGACAAGAACAGTGCCAAGTATTAACGGTAGTAATATAATAATCGGTAGCACACGTATATCCATAGTGTTGAATAGGTCGAAACCTATGGTGAGTTTTATCTTCCAAATATCTGAGGAAAGCAAAGAGCAATCCAACTACTTAAATTTTGAAAGCCGAACCAATATAAATAATCAGAAACAAGTTGTGTTGCGCAACTTGAAAAGAAATTCAAAAAAAACATTTTTTGAATAAAATGAATGCAAATATTTTATTACACGAACAAAATAACATCAAACGCTTTTGCCCATGTCATCAAATATTATAGCGAATTTGTCTATTTTTTTTGTTTTAAATTCGTTGTGAAGCGAAAATTAAAAATATTAAACAATTTTGTAAATAGAAGAGAGGTCTTCACTGTGTCTATGAGTCCAATGAGCTTTGTCCAAAAACTCATTGATTAAAAACATGAACGGAAAAGTGATCAACATGGTTTTACTCAATAATTTTAGTGCCTAAAAAATACGAATATTTTGATCATTCATTTAAAACTATAGATTGAATCTAGTCATACTAAAATTATCGATAGTTAAAGCTATTTGACAAATGTAAGTACATGCTTAACGAAGAATAATATCAATCACTTTAGTGGATTTAGTGATTTCATATCTGATTATTTTAGTGATAACTGAGCGTAATCACTTTTTTATTCTGGCCTAAAGATTGTTCAGCAATAATATTTGCAATTTGATTACTTTGAATATTGGTTTTGTTGTCTTTATCTTTTTGTTTTGTTTTGATTGTGGATAAAGCGATTTGAACAGCCTTACATCTACTCTCTTTAGAATGATGTTCACAAGTGAATTCTGAAATTGAACCTTGAAAATCAATTTTTTCTGCATGAGAAAGCATTGAGGTATTCAAAAAAATAAAGCTTATAAAAAGTGTGTATTTATCCACCTTCATCTCTCTTCCCCTTAGTTGAGATGTATAAGTAAGATAAATACAGGGCTAATCTTCAAAAAACAAATAAAATTTAATTAAAACAATAAAATATATTTAATTTTGATGTGTGTGTCACTTAATCATATTCAATTGTGACGGTTGCCATACCTCTGACTGTGCCTGGTGTAACGGTTGATGCAGTCTGATAATAACGCGCTTTCATTGGGACATTATATTGTATGTTTTGGTTAGACCTTAATGTGCCTAAGGCTAATTTTTCGCCTTTAGTAATGACTTTATTTTGATTTTGATAATTCCATATAATTTGAGTACTTACACCACGTGCACGAGTATTTGCTGGAGCATCATTATTAATGACTTGATTGTTGGTATTCGCTGCTGCTGTGTAATCAAAATTTAAACTAATTTTATTGGATTCTTCGTAACCTGTTGGGTTTTGACCGCCATTGCATAAAATATTCAAATCAAAAATCTGTTCACCCTGTGTAGAGCCAATCCCTTTAAAATCAGCTTTGTTCACTGTAGGCAATTGTATAACCTTATTTATATTGCCTTGAATTTCACACGATGAAGAAGCGATCGTAATGGCATTGCCATAAACTGTACTTGTGAGAAAAGGCTTAGTGCTCTGACCAGTAAGATAGTAACTACTATACTGTCCTGGAACTAATGTACCAGAACCAGTCGTAGGTGCAGTTTTTATAATTTCAACAACAAAATAACCATTAGCTAAGGTGTAGTTTCTATTCCTTTCTAGAGTTCTTGTGTATGGATAATATCCAGAAAAGTTTGCCGCTGCTTCTGCTTCACGATATAAGCGAATACCAATACCAGGAATATTTGTACTGTAAATAGATGCTCCAGCAGGGCTGAGAGGATAGTTTTGACTTAAAACAGCATTTATCGTTGAAGGTGAACCATTATCACAGTTATATTGTGAACCATTGCTTGAAATAGGGAAGGTTGCTTTTCTTAAGACCTGGCCTACAGCATCACTTGGTCTTACGACAACACGTCCTACAGCCATACTTACATCCTGTGGTCTAAATCCATTTGAAGGAGTGCAAGCTGCATATGCTTCAGTCATACCCGCAGTACAAACCAGTAGAGTTAATGCGCTTAGCGTTTTGAATTTCATTGACATGTAGCCTCTGCCGTAATCATATTTTGATTTTTATCAGTTGCCTGCTGAGTAACATCATAAGTAATTTTACATTGCTCATTCGCTTCATCGCCCCATTTAACGGTGACTGTATCAGCGGTTAGGCTCGTGCGTAGATAAACCATACTCCCTTGAGCAACCATGCCGATATTTTCACCTTGGGAGTTAAATGCTTCAGCTGCAAACGGTAAGGTTTTGCCTTCTTTAGTCAGTCCATGTATGTAAATCGCTTTACCAAGCTTAGTTGCAAAACTGACTTGAGAAATAGAACCCGCATAAGGTGCAATCCGCTGACTGGTCTCTGAAAGCTCTACATCTGTAGACATATTTTGAGGATCAAGCGTGATATCGTTTAAACGATAAGGGGTTACATATGGAATAACGGCATAGCCCGATTTATTAATGCTTAACCCAGTGGTATTGTTGACTTTGGCACCTGCTGCTTCAGGCGCATAAACGAGCACCATCGTTTGGCCTTGATCTGGTCCTAAAAGAACACCCTTAGAATGCGCCACAATATTGCCACGTGCAGAAACCATCGCTTGTTCATATTGATCTGAAATACTATACGAGCCACCTAGTGTCGTGAAATTAGTACGATACTGTGCGTTGACATTCATACTGGCATTATCACCATAGGTCTGAGATACAGATGTGCCGTAATTAAAGCGATCATTCACCGTGCCACTCATCCCTAAGGTTATATTGTCTTTAGTGGTCATTGAGTTGAAGTTGACAGAGTTTTTCTTAAATGACCATGGCAGGGACAAGGTCAGCATATATTCCGTATCATCAGTTGTTTGTCTAGTTATATTGTCTTCTACAATACGTTTGATGGCAGATATACCATAAGTGAGGTTGCTGTATGTATTGCTATAACCCATTTGATATTGGCGAGTCGTTTCTTGGCGGTTCCAATAATCAATCCAAGAGCCCGTAGCGTAAATGTTGCCCCATTTATTCGGTAATCCTTGATTTAGAGTAATTTGAAATTCACTACGTTGCTTACCAACATAAGTTGAACTAATGCCACGATCATCTAAATCTTGAACAATTAATGCATCTCGTAACTTATAAAAATTTTCAGTTGAATAACGATATGCTGCGAGCGTTAAATTCGTATTTGTTGGTGTAATTAATTTACTGTAGCTTAATCGATAACTTTGACCTGTTTCACTTTGACGTTTTTTAAAGTCAGCTTGTGAATGTGTGACATCTAAAGATACGGCACCAATAGGCGTTGAAAATGCACTACCTAATGTAAATGCTGAGTAGTCTTCTGAACTTTGAAGGCCCGTAAATCCTGTAATAAAATTATTGATACCGTATTGATATTTGGCTTGTATGATCCATGGATCTAAATGAATGTCTTTGTCACGGAATTGTCCAACAGTAACAGAATAACGACTCATTCCAGGACGAAGCATTTGCACAACCGAAGCATAAGGAACTTTAAAGCGCTGAGTTTCACCGCTAGCTTCAATAATTGAAACTTCTAATTCACCACCAAAACCAGTAGGGTAAAGATCATTAATTTCAAAACTACCTGGTGTTACAGTGGTTTGATAAATTAATTGGCCTTGTTGACGAATTTCAACTTTTGCATTGGTTTTTGCATTACCGCGAATTCGTGGAGCATAACCAAGCATACTGTTTGGAAGCATGCGGTCATCGCTCGAAAAATCTACCCCACGATAGCCAAATGAATCAAAAATTTCACCGTCGGTGTAGCTGTCACCAAGCGTGAATACACCTCGATATTGAGGAAAAGCACGCTGTACATATGTACTAATTGACTCATAACTATTGTTTGCAGTGGTATCGTCATTATTATTTGCTTTGTCTTGCCACTGCCACTGTCCGTTATGACGGAACTGCCAGCCTAAAATATTAGCGCCAGTATTGATTGATGTGAAGGCATTCGTACGTTCTTCATTGCCTTGCATTCTGTCGTACGTTTTATATGCACTACCATTATAAGACAGGAATGCTGCATTGATTCCGCGATTCCAAACACTAGGATCCACATAACCTTGCGCATTTTTCTGCATAGCGACTTGTGGAATTGAAATATCTAGACGTAAACGTGAATTATCATACTCGTAATAGGCATTTTCGATCCATGTATCGATTTTTTTACAAGGTTCTAGTTTTAGATTTTCTGCATTATTTTTATTTAATACATCAGACTTAACACCATATTCAAGTAAACTTGTTTTTGTAAAACAAGTAAAAGCATTCTCTTTATTATCTAAGGCCTTAAAAACGATATGGCGTTTACCAAACCAATTACCATTTACATAGACGTCAAGACTATATTCACCAGGTAAAACAGGATTCCCATATTTAAAACGGTCAACATCAATTTTTCTGGTATCACCAATTAAAAAAGCCGAGTCAAATTCTGCTTCTTGAACAACATTATTTGTTTGTTTCGCTTCTTCTGCATGAACGGTGAGAGACATACTGAGCGTAATAACGCCATAAACCAAATAGTAGCGAACACTATGCTTTATCGATTTTAAATTTTGTTGTTTATTTTGCATAAGGTTATCCGCCTATTTTAATAAAATAGGTTAATTTTTTATGTGAATTTTATTTTTTGGAATATATTGTATTTTTACAGGAAGTTCCACTCGGCCACCATAATCATTAATACTGGTAAAAACCATTTTTGAAATATTGGAAGATTTCAAAGCAACACGCTCTTCCGAGAAGGGTTTAAGCATTAATCCTTCTGTAATTAAGTCAAAACGTTTACCTGCTTGCTCTTGGTTAATCGAAGTTAAAGTGACATGAAAGGGCGTTACATTTTTAATTTTAAGTTGATCACCCTGCACAGACCATTGTAATTTCGATGGTGCCTCAGCTGAGTTATCTTTAATTTCGCTTGGACGATAAAAGAATTTAATACGCGAGCGAATCGCAAGCTGCAAAAAATTCTCAGGGGTATCCGTTACATTTTTTGAACTTGGTTTAGGCGGAATATCTAAAACATTGAGCCAATATAAAGTTTCTTGAGTCTTATTTAGACTGCCTGATTTAGGTAAAGCAGAGATTCTTAATGTTTGTCCTTTTTTAGACTCTACTCGTGAAATAGGAGGAGTAATCATAAAAGGAGCTTGAGACTGGTCAGGAGTACTACTAGCATCACCCTCATCTATCCAAGCTTGAACCAAAGCTGGAGTATTTCCATTATTGCTGACCTGTAAAGTAATTTCCCGAGCATCGGAAGGGTAAACAACCCGAGTGCCATGAATAATTATTTCAGCATGTGCAGTAGAAAATGGAAGTAAGCAAGCAAAGAGTCCAATTTTGAAAAGGGATTGCTTTAAGCGCATAACGTATTCTCATAAAAAATTAAATAAAAAAAGAAAACTAATGTAGCGAACTACATTAGTTTTTAATTTATAAATTATTGATAAATAATAGTATATTGTACAGAGGTTGTTACTTTACCAGCTGTTGAAGCATCAGTTGCAAAATATTCAGCATAATAGTTTAAATCTGCAGAACCAGCATCAGCAACATCAACCCATTGAGAGTTAGTTTGTGCACCATTCGTACTCGCAGCAAGTACAGGAACAAACAAGTTATTAGAGCCTAATAATTGAATTTGTACATTTTTAGCACCAGCAGTGTCTTGGTTGTTCAAACGACCAGAAGTAAAATCAACAGTTGCGCCTGGTTCAAAATAAGTCGCTACTTTACCTTCTGAACAATTTGCAAGATTAATTGTAAATGGTGTACGACCTGCTACATCACCCGCTTTAGCAAGAGTTTGCTTAGAAACCGTAGGTAATGTAACGGTAAAGTCTTTACCTTGAGGGGTAACGATATCGCAAGTTTTATCAGTAACTAAACCATTAATTGTGATTGTACCGTCAGCTGCATGAGCAGCAGTGATACCGATGAATGTTGTTGCAAGAATAAAAGTAATTTTTTTCATTTTTAATCCGAGATCAAATTTTATTGGGCTTTAAAAGGGAATTACATTGGAGTTGATGATGTTAACACTACTTATTAAAAATGCAAACAATATCACACTAATTGAATCGTGAAATTTGTAATTTAAAGTTGAAATAATCATCTTAAAAAAAAAATTATTTTCTTTAGGTGTTGGAAGTAATTTCATTCGCTTGTTTTTGTAAAAAAAAAGAATTTATTTATATAGTTGAATTAAATCATTAAAAATATTTATGATGTGAAAATTAGTGAATTATTTTTGAATTGGCTTTTTGATACTTTCATTTGAAAAATATTTTTTTAATTTATTAGGCGCATCAAATAAATAATTATAAAAAATGTAAAAAATATAGAAAAATTCACACAAATTAGTTTTGAAAATTTTGGTGTATGACAGAATATAAATCGTTTTCGATACTTAGAAATTACTAAAGCGAATGCTAGAGCAACAAGAGATGAGGTCTATTATTCCAAATGAAAATATTCATAAAATTACTGTACGAAAGATAAAAATGTTAAAATAGAACTTAAATTTATTAATTTAACGTTTAATTGCTTCAGCTTTACAGACCTTGAGTATTATTAAAATTTTTAGGATGTTGGAAGGTTAGAATTAACGGTTCAGCTACAGTAGCTACTTCAGTTGGCGGAGGTGCAGTTGGAGCTGAAGCACAAGAAGCTGCTGCAACTCAACTTAGTTGCGCCGCAGGAGCTATTGGTGCAGGTGTAGGAGAGGTTATTGCAAGTTTAATGCCTGATCCAAGTATTGGCACTGAATATAGTGCTGAAGAAAAATTAAGAAATAGAAATGCAGGAAAAATCATTGTTGGCGTTATTTCAGCATACTCTGGTTATGATGTAGTTGAAGCAGCAAATGCAGCAGATAATGCGATTGAAAATAACAATAATACTCGAGCCTCTCCTAAACGATTTTTGTTCAGCTACATGGCTAAAGAAGGCCGTCGATTATTTAACACCTTATAGCAGAGCAGATGTTAAGATTCCACCAAATGATACAACTGTAAAATAATGGCGTGCTTGGCCTGTTAAAAAAATTTTTATTCGAGAGCTATTTCATGAAAGTTACATTTTTTTTAATCATACTCAGGAAGATGAAGGTGGGGAAATAATTTATTTCGCAGCAATTGGTCTTTCTCAGAAAAATGCAAATAGAGAAGATGAATATCTTGAAGATGCTTCAAGTTTTATACAGTCTTTAGATACTACTGATTCAGTACTAAAAGTATTAAAAATACTAAATTTTTGTAAAGGAGAATATTTACTTAAAACAGCTATAATTGATAATGAGTGGGATAGTGCGAAAGCTATGATTCAAAATGATTATATTAGTTTTAAAAGATCTTTCACAAAAGAATACACTGATAAGATACCTCTAGATACCTTGTTTGAAATTTTAACAAAATGGAGAGAGTATTTGTTAACCGTCGATAAAAAAGAAATTGAATTTGAAGTATAAAATTTAGGAAATTTGAATTTAATAATTACCAGTTACGTAGATACTTTTAATTATATAACATCGTTAATTATTTGTAGTGGTCAACAAATATTGGACACAGTTTTAAGTTTATTTTCAGCTTCATAAGGACTGATACCATCATTAAAATGATGAGGTCGTATCTGATTGTAGTATTCCATCAGATACATACCGACATCTAGTGTCGCTTCTT
>JAHLFF010000325.1 GCA_018883945.1 Candidatus Acinetobacter avistercoris | reverse complement strand
CTTCAATGGAAGCATCTGCGAATTCTTCGGTAGTCATACTCAATAATTTAGCGACAATTGTCACTTTGCTTTTTGGAATAGCATCCTTTAATTTTTGACCTTTCTTTGCACGTAGCTGAACCATTGGTAGTTGATCAGCTGTTTCACATACTTTACTAATCACAGGTCTAAAAGGAATTTTTTGCATAATGGCCGCGGGTATACCAGCTACAGTTGCTCCTCGACCTGATGGATTTTTGGTAACCGAGCTTTGTTTATCCGATCCTGTTATCGCATTAAGTTGTGCTAATTCAGTTTTTTTATCAATATTATCTGAAATCTCTAAATCTAAAGATTTCATCATTTTTTTCATTTCATCTTTAGCTTTTTTAATATTGTCTTTATATGCTTCAACTTCAGTGTATATATTCATCCCTACATGATAAAGCTCATAGGCTGCAATCGCATAACCAGCAATTTTAATAATCCCTAAAATAACAGGAACTGCCATTAATCTTCTCCTGTACGTTTAGCCATTGAATCCAATTTGCTTTCCCAATTTTCAGTAATTCGCTCACTTTCTCTCATGACAGACTTATAAGACTCTACTTTTATACTTTTTTCGGTCACAACTTGCTCTGTAAAACCTTGGTTATCAGTAATACCTTCTTTCAAAATATTACCTCTCATATCCTTAATAAAATATTTATAACCTTCGAAATTTCGGCCATTGGTTTTAAAAAGCTGAAATCTTCCAGAGAAAGGGCCTTGAGCAAGGACTAATTGAGGTAGTTTCGGCAATTGTAATATTTGCTTACTTCCACCTTTAAATAAATGCTGTCCTGCCTTATTCTCAAACTTACCCGCTGTGGTGACAAATATACCTGAACTATTAATTTTCAGTTCTGATCCATCTCCAATCAAACGAATCTCTTTTGGACTCGTGATATAAATTGTATCTTCAGTCGAAATAATTTGAACGCCTTTACGTGCGATAAAGTCTGCACCATCACCTTGTGCTTGAATCTCAACATTTCCCTTTCCTGCATAGATTTTCGCACCATCTTGCGCTGCAAATAAACTCATTTTACTTTGTGCATGCGCCAGTAAATTCTTTTGCGTACTCATATTAATGCTATCTCCAGCACTATGGCTGATCTGGCCATCTGCTGATATATGAATATCTTCATTACTGCTGAGCGCGATTGAATTTGGTGAAGCCAGTATCATTAATGCTTGTTTAAACGCATCGGCTTTGTCTTTTTCACTTTTTTTAATTTGATCAAGAAATGCTTTTAATCCATCCAAAACTTCAAGTGGATCGGTCTGTTGGTTCTTCGCAACTTCACTTAAGGCTTTACTGTTATTGAGACTGCCTTCGAGTTGGGTCTTCGCTTCTTTGGCATACAGATGGGTGCCTGTCGCTTGGTCTTGTTTGTGTGTAGTCAGAAGTAGTCCTTGCCCTGCTCTGATTCCACCCCATTGGTCGGTGCGCAGTTCAAAACCTTCTCCACGTCCATCACTCTCAGCACTGTCTTTAGGATGACTAAGATTACCCAAATTCAGTTGGCTTGCCCCATGGCTACTTTGTAATTGGCTACTGATCTGTCCAGTCGTATCGTCAAAGCGCAGCTGTCCAAAGCCTTCGCCATTCACTTCTTTAGAACGAATACCTGAAATTTTCTTGGTATCTGGCAGTTGTCCTTTTACATCGAACTTAGTCGGAATACGTTGTGCTTCATGAATTCGACCAACCACATAGGGACGGTCAATATTGCCATCAAAAAAATTAATGACCACGATTTCACCAATACGAGGTAAAAAACGTGCGCCATAGCCCTCACCCGCCCATGGGGTTAATACATCTACCCAAGCGGAGTCGGTGTCATTATTGTTAGCGCCTGCACCACCATCATGCCCATGATCTTCGCTACGTGTAAATAGAAAACGAACTTTGATGCGGCCCCATTCATCGACATGAATTTCTTCACCACTAGGACCGACCACTTTGGCACGTTGCGGATGAGCTGATGGTCGATTTTCAATTGGATTATATTCTGGAACAGTGCTGATGTTGCGTCGTTGTAACGTCAGATAATTGGCTTGGCGCTCTTCTGTAAGGTTGCTAATAAGTTGATTTTGAAATGTGTTTTGTACTTGCCAATGACTGTCTTGTAACAGTTGATTGACTTGACCTGTTAAATCTTTAGGCAAGTTATTCTGGTTATAAAAGGTCTTTGAGGTAATTAGAAATTCTTTATCTGCCCCAGAATGCTGATCTATTTTAGGATGGTCGGTAAATTTGAACCAATAACCCACATGTGCGTCTCGTACTGTAGAGGTTGCTGCAAAGTGTTTGGCTTGCGAATCGTAATATTGACTCAGGTTTTTATTTAATTTTTCAATTTGATGATTACCTGATGGGCTAACGCCATCCTCACCTTTGAGATCTTGTATCCACGCTGGACTGAGATGAAAAGCTTGTTCTAAGCCTAAACTCGCCACATCTTGATTATTTGAGTGCTGATGTCGGGTAAGAGTTGAACCTGCGCCTATTTCTTGCTCTAAAACATTCGCTTGCCATCTTTGTAGATGCACCGCAGTGGGTTGTAATGAACGTATACCTATAAATGCAGTAATACTGTCTTGTTTTTCTACCGCACTACTCCGATGAAATCGAATATTACGACGATCCAAGGGCTTATATTGCTAATTATCATCTATTAAACGCAATTTTTGGGGTTGAATTTGTTCACTTGAACTGGCAACTTGACTTTGGGATTCATCAATTAAAGTGTTGATACTTTCGGATGCTAGAAGTCGTTTTACAAAGTCGAAATCGAGCTCATTACTTTGCATGATAAATGGTCGTACATCATAGGTCTTGGTTAGTCCACTTTTATCCAAAGTTAGACTTGATGCAAATAAAGGGCTACGTGATTGCCATTCGCTGAAGATGGTTTCTACAACTTCAACGGCTGATTTATTCATAAACACTCTGGAATTACGACGATGCTTCCAAAGTGCAGTTGGATCTTCTACTGTTAGACGATAAATGGTGAGTGAACCATCACTAGCACCTACATCTGCTTTAGTGATGATCCCAGTGAGGCGTGACAGTTTGCCTTTATCTGTGACACAGTCAATTGCAACTTGACTGCCGATAAAGTCTTTTAAGGAAATCGTTGCGTTTGTAGATAAGCAGATCAAACTAAGACTTAAGCCTTGATTCAGTTGATGCTGACCATCCACACGGTGCAAGAACACTTGTTCATTTAAAGACGCGTTAGAGAACTGCACATGTATTGCTCTTTTCTGTGCGGTCAATCCAAGCTGTTCGAGTGCTGTATAAATATTGTTTAGCATCAAATATTTTTTAAGGGGCTTAGGAAGTAAACATATAAAAATTGTATGGTAACTTCCTAATATGAAAAGTAAAAATAGATACTATTCCCGTTCTAAAATAACAGAGGCGAAATTCAGACAGATTATTCGCTTTTTTTCCATGGATTTTACGGCTACTGATACCGCTATATTGACCAATATTTCTCTAAGATCGATTAACTCAATTTTCATTAAGATCCGTAAAAGGATAGCAACTGAATGTGAGAATATTTCCCCATTTACTGGTGTAGTTGAGCTTGATGAATCCTACTTTGGAGCAAGACGCATTCGTGGAAAACGTGGCCGTGGTGCTTCAGGTAAAACCATCGTATTTGGACTTCTGAAACGCGAAGGAAACGTTTATACAGAAGTAGTCCCTGATTGCACTAAACCTACACTACAAGGCATTATCCGTGGTCATATAGAACTTGAAACGATCATCAATACGGATGGTTGGCGAGGGTATGATGGGTTGGTAGATATTGGTTTCAATAAGCATCTGAGAGTCAACCATGGGCAAAATGAATTTGCCTGTGGTGAACGTCATATTAATGGTATCGAATCCTTTTGGGGTTATGCTAAAAAGCGTTTAATTAAATTCAATGGGATTGACAAAAAGATGTTTTATTTGCATCTTAAAGAAACGGAATATAGGTTTAATCATCGACACAGTAATTTATACCTTGATTTGCTTAAACTACTCCGTGAAAACCCTCTTTAGCTTCCTAAGCCCCTTTTTAATTATAAAGTGTGATATATTCTACAAAATAGATTGGTTTGACGCTACTCTTCATTTCAATACTTGGAGTAAGAAATAATTTTTCTAAGCGTTAATAACCTGAATAAAAAAAGATAAATTCTCGGTTAAACATTTTCAGTTTGACCGACATGATGATAAGCGCGATTAAAATACACGAGCGCATTATCTTGCTGGTTTTTACGGATCGCTACAATATTACAGATTAAAATAGTATGCGTTCCTACTTCCTGAATTTGATCAATTTCACAATCAAAATTCACCAAAGCATCCTTTAAAACAGGCGATCCAGTTTCCAACTCCATCCATTTTCCATGCGTAAAACGTTCTTCTGATTCTAATTTTGATGAGAATATATTAGAAATTTGTTCATGCTCAGCGCCAAGAACATTAACACTTAGAATTTTATTTTCAAGAAAATATGCATGCGATCTTGATGCTTTATTCATACAAACCAAAAGTGTTGGCGGTGTGTCTGTAACACTACAAACAGCAGACGCAGTGAATCCATGACGACCAGACAGCCCTGCTGTGGTCACAACATTGACTGCACTTGTTAACAAAGACATTGCATTTCTAAAGTCTGCTGCTTCAATCATTAGCTTATTCCAAAATTTGATCGTATATTTTCTGAAAGAACTTTTAAACACGTACATCCAAGATCTAAATAAGCTCAAGATATTTATGAGCGCTATGATAGCCATGGCTATGATGCTAAAAAGAAATAATACGTTATTCCAATTAAATTATAAGCTTTCGGTTTGATCTAAACGCTTCAATCAAACCATAGCCGCTCATCTAAGTATCAAAAAAGATCGCTAATAACTAGACAGATAAATATCTAGCCATCAACAAAAAAGAAATCTAAAGATTCTAATGTACAAAGCATAGTTTATACATTAGAAAGATCATTAAGTATTAAGAAGTAAGCTCTTTTCGAATAATCTCCGCACCAGCACTAAGAGCATTCAGCTTGCCTCTTGCCACGTCACGAGACAACGGCGCCATACCACAGTTCGTAGAAGGATATAGTTTATCAGCATCTACAAACTGAAGTGCTTTTCGTAAAGTATTCGCCACTTCTTCTGGCGTTTCAATATGATTGGTTGCCACATCAATCGCACCCACCATTACTTTTTTACCGCGAATCAGTTCAATCAGATCCATAGGTACGTGAGAATTTTGACACTCAAGTGAGATAATGTCGATCTTGGATTTTTGTAGCTTCGGAAAAGCTTCTTCATATTGGCGCCATTCAGAGCCTAAAGTCTTTTTCCAATCGGTATTGGCTTTGATACCATATCCATAGCAAATATGGACGGCAGTTTCACATTTTAAACCTTCGAGCGCTCTTTCTAAAGTCGCAACACCCCAATCATTCACTTCATCAAAGAAGACATTAAATGCAGGCTCATCGAACTGAATAATATCTACACCCGCGGCCTCCAGCTCTCTTGCTTCTTGATTAAGAATTTTAGCAAATTCCCAAGCAAGTTTTTCACGGCTTTTATAGTGACCATCATATAGCGTATCAATCATGGTCATTGGACCAGGCAGTGCCCATTTAATCGGCTGATTGGTTTGTGCACGTAGAAATTTAGCATCTTCCACAAACACAGGTTTTTGGCGACTCACAGCTCCGACGACAGATGGAACATTGGCATCATAACGATTACGAATTCGAACCGTTTCACGCTTTTCAAAATCTACGCCATCCAAATGTTCAATAAATGTGGTGACAAAGTGCTGACGGGTTTGTTCACCATCACTCACAATATCAATTCCAGCATGAACTTGTTCTTGTAATGACAAACGTAAAGCATCTTGTTTTGCTTCAAACAATTGATCTCCTTCTAATTTCCAAGGAGACCAAAGTTTCTCAGGCTCTGCAAGCCAAGAAGGTTTTGGTAAGCTGCCAGCAGTAGATGTGGGTAATAAAATTTTCATATTCATTCTTCTCTATATTTCAATATTTGTTCGATTAGGCAGCGTGATTATTGACAGCGTAAGTTTCAGCCCATTGTTCAAGAATGGCTTGATAGGGTTTAATAAAATGCTCTTCTGTATATTTACCCTGCTTTTGTGCTAACTGACTGCGCTCTTCACGGTCATATACAATTTGCGTCAATGAACAATCCTTGTATTTCAAACTCGGTTGATATACTTGACCCGCAGCTGAATTGGCATTGTAAATTTCAGGACGATAAATTTTTTGGAAAGTTTCCATGGTGCTAATACAACTGATTAACTCAAGATTAGTGTAATCAGCTAATAAGTCTCCGCTGAAATAAAATGCCAGTGGTGCAACACTATCAGCAGGCATAAAATAACGAACCTTGAGACCCATTTTGGCAAAATATTCATCCGTTAATGAATATTCATCTTGTTGATATTCAACGCCTAAAATAGGATGTTCATTGGCTGTACGATGATAAGTTTTACTGGTTGAAACACTCAAGCAGATCACAGGTGTTTTATTGAAATTGGCTTTGTAGGCTTCTGAATTTAGGAGCGATTGAAACAGCTTGCCATGCAAATCTCCAAAATTTTCTGGTGTTGCTGATGCCAATTGCTTATTACGATGCTCTAACAGTAAAACGCTAAAGTCATAGTCACGGACATAAGAAGAAAAACTATTACCGATCATGCCATCAATGCGTTTATTTTCTTTATGATCAACAATGGTAGTTTTTAATGTTTCGATAACTGGGAATGTATTTCCATTGCCTTCAATGTCCATGTTGACAGAGATGATATCAACTTCAACTGAATAACGATCTGCCAGCGGATTATCCCAATGTGCCAACGCATTAAAACGATTATCGATCATGCTTAAAGTTTTGCGTAGATTCTCATGACGTTGCTCACCACGTGCTAAATTCGCAAAGTTTGTCGTAAGACGTGTACTTTCTGCAGGCTGATAATTTTCATCGAAACGAATACGTTTAATTGAACATGCAAAATCTTTACTCATGATGATGTACTACCCTAATTTTTAAAATACGACTTAATCTTTCAATGCAGTAATTTATACGCGAACCACAACATGAATAAAAATGATTTAATCTAACCTAAAGATGAGTAAAATTCATGCTTGGTATTTATTGAGTTTAAAAGGCACTTGAATAATGAAAATTAAAGACTTTATTTCTAATTTTACGTCATTATGATTTTAAAATAAAAACATAAAAATCAATAATTTGAATTTTATTTCATCTATAATATTCATCATCTTTGAATCTTTTACCTTAATCATTTTCGATAGATTCAGATGCTTGGCAATTATTTATTTTTGACGGTACATAGCCTTATAAACTGAATAAAATTATATTTTGAATCTTACAGCTGGCAATGAGTTCATACTTTAATGCCTTGTCGCTCTGGGATAAGATTAGATTGAAGAAATGAAGAAATG
>JAHLFF010000324.1 GCA_018883945.1 Candidatus Acinetobacter avistercoris | reverse complement strand
AAGTGCTTTGGGTGAAAATGAAAGCATTTGGGATGAGTTGAAAAACTTTAAAAGCCCAGAGCTCGATCAGCAGTTACTCAACGGTTATGGTTTGCCTATTCTCAGTTATCGTATTTCAGAGATAGATGATTTGATGGCAATGGATGAAGAAGAGAGTGAATCTTTTTTAAATGCTCGTCAACGTAGAATGGAAGCCTTATTAAAACTACAGTTAGAACAGAATACCGAAACCTTGTGGCAAGTAGCAGAACACATTAAACAATCAGCCTTATTTTACGAAGGGCAGTTGGTGCACGAATATCGGATGCATCCTGCTTGGATTGATCCAAATGCGAACACTGAGGAAGATTATTCTACTGAGAGAACCGTAGAGCAAGTACCGCGCTTAAATCAACTTCATATACATCTGATCTTGGCTGAAGACTTACTTCATACGTGGGATGAAAGCTCAACTCAAGAGTTGCTGGCAGAGTTTTTAAACCAATTGGGATATATTCCGCAAAAGTTTCACGTGGAACATCATTACTGGGGTAAAGAAACTGCATATAAAAATTGGCTTGATCTTTTACAGCAAATTGAAAAAACGACTGAGTCAGTAAGTTTGCTAATTGCTGTTGATTCAGAGATTGATCAAGATACGGTCGACGAAAAAACTTGGGTTTCAGATCAATATACGCCATCTGAATTTGTTGGAAGTTGTTGTGTTGCACCAGATTCAGTGCTAATTAATGGATTAGAGCCACAAAAAACCATAAAAATAGCTTTGAATGAGCGTCGATTATTCAATACATTAGAACAGCTGAATAATGACAAACTAGAGCAATACGAAGAAGAACAAGCTTTTGTGATTCAACTAGATGACATAACTGACCTGAAAGTTGTTAAACAGCTAGAGAAAAATTTTGGCGATACGCCAATTGAACAACACCATTATTTATATGTGAAACAGAGCGTCGGTCAGACTGAAAATATTGCCAAAGTATTCGGCTTTATGGTTGCACTGCAAGGTTCTGAAGCGTTGATGACGATGGTTTACAGTTGTGATCAACCTAGAACACAAGCATTGATCCAGACGTCTGAAAAACAAGATGTGCCTGTTTAATACAATTGATTTATAAAGTTTAATGAAATATTGAGAACCTCATGTATATAATTTTAGGCTATGTGTGGCAGTACGTAACCAATCCAAAGGCAATCATTGCATTGTCTTTGTTTGTTGCGTTGGTATCTGCATATAACACTATTCCAAGACAGTATTTTTGGCCTTTAGCTGCGGCGTATGTCATCGGCTTAGTCGGTTATGGGATTTACTGGCTTATACAACGCCGTCGTAATCAGCAGCAAGGTGAAGAACTGGCTGAAGCGATTGAAAAAGATACGCATGCTGAATACGGAAAACAAAAAGACAAAGATGAACTTCAGCTGGTCAATCAACAGATGAAAGAATCAATTCAATTGATTCGTAAATCTAAGTTGGGAGATAAAAAGGGCAGTGCGGCACTTTATGAATTACCTTGGTATATGGTGATTGGTAATCCAGCTGCGGGTAAAAGTTCTGCCATTTATAATTCGGGTCTAAAATTTCCTTTTGAAGAAACCCACAAAAGTACCGTGTCTTCAGGTTTAAGTGGAACGCGTAATTGTGATTGGTTCTTTTCTACTGAAGGTGTTTTACTAGATACCGCTGGTCGTTATTCGGTTTATTCAGAAGATCATTCAGAGTGGATTAGCTTCTTAAATCTATTAAAGAAGAATCGTTCTAAGGCTCCGATTAATGGCTTGATTGTTACAGTGAGTATTTCTGAGCTGGTTAGTCAAAGTCCTGAAAAATCTTTGAAATTGGCTAAAAATCTACGTGCACGAATTCAAGACTTAACTGAACGATTAGAAATTTTTCCGCCAGTCTATTTAGTCTTTTCAAAAATGGATTTGATAGCAGGCTTTACAGAATTTTTCGACTGTTATGATCAAGAAGAGTTTGATCAGGTTTGGGGTGCAACATTACCCTATAATCCTGAGTCTTCTAATAATGCGGTTGAACTTTTTGAGCAGCATTATAATATTTTATATGATGGATTAAAGAGTGTAAGTACCACGCATCTAAGCCGTCGTCATGCTCAAAATATTTCACCGAGTGTGATGACCTTCCCATTAGAATTTAAAACACTGCGTCCTGCCTTAAAAACCTTTATTGGGACATTGTTTGAAGAAAATCCGTATCAGTTTAAGCCCGTATTCCGTGGTTTTTATTTCACCAGTGCCTTACAAGAAGGTGTGATTGAAAGTCCAATGACGCAACAAATTGCTCAGGATTTTAATCTGACTAAAATACCGAATAGTGAACATGGTATACCTGTAAAGTCGATTTCACAGAATCATGGTTACTTCTTAAAAGGTCTATTTTCAGATGTCATTTTAAAAGATAAAAATCTGGTCAAACAACATATTAATACCGCAAAAAAACGTCAACGTTATTTGAGTTTTATTGCAGCATTATTGGGCGTTTCGGTCATTCTTGGTCTATGGGTTTGGTCATATCGTAATAACCAGCAATTGATTGCAGATGTTCAAGCAGATTTAAATAAAGTTGTACAAATGGAACAAGCATCGGGTCAAAATTTATCGACTCAATTGGATGCCTTGTTGGTACTGCAACAGCGTTTAGAACAATTGGATGGATTTGATGAAAATCGTCCGCTTAAATTTGGTTTTGGTTTATACCAAGGCGATCAATTACGCGAAAAATTAAAATATGAATACTTAAATGGTATTCGTCAAATTGTACTTGAGCCATCGCAACAAAATATGGCGCAATTCTTACAGCGCGTGAAAGGTAACGAAGCAACATTAAAAGAAAATCATATCAATGTTGAGTTACAGCAGGTTGCTGGATCACGTCCTGCTCAAACCAATTTAGAGCCTTCTGATGCGAATCCTCAAGATGCGTACAATGCGTTAAAAGCGTATTTGATGATGAGCAATCCAAAGTATATGGAAGCAGGGCATTTAAGTGATCAAGTTACGCGTTTCTGGCGTTCGTGGTTAGATGCTAACCGTGGTCAAATGCCTCGTGGTGAAATGATTCAAAAAGCCGAACAAGTCTTGACCTATGCGATGACATTGGCCAATGATGAAAAGTTCCCGAAACTTAATTCTGATACCCAGTTGGTCGATCAAAGTCGTCAAGTACTGCTTGCGGTAATGAAAGGTATGCCAGCACGTGACCGTGTTTATAATGAAATTAAAATGCGTGCAGCGGTGCGTTACCCAGCAGTGACCACTGCTCAGATTGTCGGTGAAGCCAACCGTGCTGTGGTGCTCGGTTCATATGCGCTACCAGGTGTATTTACCCAAAAGGCTTGGAGTGAATATGTTGAACAAGCGATTGATGAAGCAGCAAACAGTCCAACCGATTCAAGAGACTGGGTACTAAATAGCAATCAATCTGATGATTTAACGTTTAGTGGTAGCCCAGATCAGATTCGCAAACAGCTTACGGATGTGTATAAGAAAGAATATATCGCTGAATGGCGTAAATTCTTAAACGGCATTTATTATGCGAAGCAACCTGATTTTGCACAGCAACATAAATCGATTGATCTTTTAGGCGAGCCTCAAAATTCACCAATCCGTATTTTACTGGAACGGACTGCCAAAGAAACCAGTTGGGATAATCCTGTCGTTCTCGCAGAATTGGCAGCGCCTCAAACAGGGTTTGTGGCTTGGTTTAAGCGTAAAGTGTTACGCCAAGATGCATCGAATGTTGCTGAACGTGCAGCTGCTCAAGCGCAAGGCCCAATTTCTAAAGAATTTAATGTGTTCTATCAATTGGTCCGTAAGCGTGATGATCAACAAAATAAATCACTTTTAGACGAGTATTTAACAAGCCTTGCACAAGTGCGTAGTAAATTTAATGATCTACGTAATGCTGGTGATATTGGCCCTAATGCAATGGCATTGGTCAAACAAACCATCAATGAGCAAACGTCTGTATTTAATACCACTCAGAAGTTGGTCGATGAGAAGTTGTCTGTAGGATTGAATGATATCGATAATAAAATGGTGCAAAAGTTATTGGTTAGTCCTTTAACCGCTTCATTTGAAAGTCTCATTACACCAACGCAAGATGAAATTAATAAATTATGGACGATGCAAGCGTATCAACCATTCACGCAGACTTTAGCTCAAAAAGTGCCCTTTAATTCTTCTGCATCGATTCAAGCCACCAGTGGTGAAATTGGTCAAATCTTTGGTGAAGGCGGCAGTATTGCCAACTTTATTAAAGAAACTTTAGATCCATTTGTGATTCGTCGTGGTTATACATTAACGTCTAAAACGTGGAAGGATCAGGGCATTATTCTGAACCCGCAATTCGTTATGAATTTCCAACGCTATGTTGCGCCGTTAAATGGTGTGGCGACGGGAACATTGAGCCAAGGGGCGACATCTGCGCCAGCGGCAGCAAATCAATCGAACTTCCAATTCTATCCATTACCTAATCCACAATTGCTGTCTTATACCATTGACATTGATGGCCAGCGTTTGGTCTTTGAAAATGGCATTCAACAATGGGTGAACTTCGTTTGGCCGAATACGGGTGCTATTCCGGGTGCACGTATTACTGCTGTAGATTTAGAAGGTAAAACCCATACGATTTTTGACGCACCAGGCGAATACGGTATTAACCGTTTAATTGACTCTTCACAAAGAAGAGAGCAAAGCGGTGTTGTCGAAATGACATGGGCTAGTGCGCAAAATCCAGCTGTTGCAGTCAAAGTGAATTTCCGTTTGATTAGCGGTAATTCTGGTCAAGGTGGCAATCCAAGTGTGGGTTCAAACCGTGATTTAAATGGTGTGCAACTGGTGGACAAAGTCACCACCAATAAAACAACAGTACGCGTGGTTTCTGCTCAGCAAGCACCAACGCCAACAGCAACTGCACCCGTGGTTGCCAATCCAGAGACACCGACTGCTCCTCAAAGCGCGGCACGAGGAGTAGCAACACCATGATTCAATTTGCGGCAGTGACGCTACAAAGTAAAAATGGAGTACCAATATGCAAGTGCTAAAAACCAAGCCACTTTACTATGGTAAAAGCCCTGCACGAGGTGACTTTCTGAAGACCAAAGGTCAAAATGCACTGATTCAAGTGATTGATCAGTGGATTACAGAAGCCTTGGAACTTGCGATGAAGCATCCTGATTTTGATCAAAAGTATCGCTCATTGGCATCGCTAGATTTTTTTATTGCGAATCCGCAAGAAAATATGTTTTTAGCGGCGAATTTAATCACCAGTGAAGATAGTTCAGGACGTCAATTTCCAATGGTCTTAAGCCATTTGGTTGAAGTTGAGTCTCCTTTTCAAAATTTGCTTTATGCACCTTATAGCTATAAACCCGTGCTGATTGATTTATTTCAAAGAAATAGAGTGATTCGCACGGTGAATGATCCAGATGTTTTGCTGGATAAACTGGCGCATTTAAAAGATCAAATTCAAATTTTAGATCCCAATGAGACCAGTGGTTTTTTTGAAAATCACACCATGCACTCATTTGCACAGCTCATGAAATTGAGTGTATATGAACTCGCTCAAAGTATGATTGGTCTAGGTTTATTGTTGCAACCTGTACTTAAGCATGGCACTGCAAAACTCAATAAAGTCCTCATTTTACCCGTTAATAATCCAAGCTATTGTTATGAGTTAGCGGCATTTTGGGTCAGCCTGATTTCTAGATTCTTATCTCAACACAATACTGAAGTACTGATCGGGATTTTACATTCTGATACGCCCGTATTGCTATTTGGATTTCAGGGTGCAGATATTGAAGCTTTAAGTGATATTTTCACGCAAAGTATGAGTAGCGAGCATTGGGTATCTTTGGTTCAAGCACAGTGGATAGATCCGTATTTGGAGCAAAATGCAGGCTTAGCAGCATTGGAGCAGGGTCTGTGTGAGCGACAGTTAAGCCTGAGTCAAGGCATGAAGCTGTTCCGACAAACATTTATAGAAGAATGATGATGAATATAAATCAAGTGACATCTATATTTAAGCGTACATGCCTATGCATCGGTTTAGGTATGAGCGGTTTCAGCTTTGCTAAAGACATTGTCGTTGAAGGTGTAGTCCCTAACGAACAATCAAAGCAAGCAATTCTCGTCAAAATGCGTTCTGTTTATACAGAAGATCAAATTATCGATAAAATTCAGGTGCGTCCAGTTGCGGCACCGAATGGCTGGAGTGATTCTGTTACTCGTGTGATCACGCCAGATTTGAAAAAAGTAACACAAGGTAAGTTGACTGTGCGCGGTACTCAGGTTGATTTATCTGGAAAAATGCTTAATCAAGCTGAGATCCAGCCTTTTACCACGAATTTTCAAACTTTGGTTTCAGCACCTTATCGTTTTAGTTCACAGCTTTCTGTAAACCAAGCAGAACAAGCCGTGATTGATAATGCGCTGAAGGATCGTATTATTGAGTTTGAATCTGGTAGTGCGGTTTTACTGCCAGCGGGCACGCAAATTTTAGATGAAATGGTGGTTGCATTGAATCGTGTTCAAGGTAAAAATGTGAAAGTGATTGGGCATACCGACAGTCAGGGAAATCCCGATAAAAATAAGGTCTTAAGTCAGCAACGAGCAGACGCCGTGAAGCAATATTTAATCTCTAAAAGTATTGCTGCGACTCGTTTAAGTACTGAAGGATTAGGCGCAGATAAGCCAGTGGCTGATAATGCAACGCCTGAAGGTCGTAAGAAAAACCGTCGTATTGAATTTGAAGTTTTATAACTTCAAATTCAATCATAAAAATAAGGATAAATCGGATGGCATTTCCATACATTACAATTGGTTCACCTACTACGGGCGGTGGTCAGGTAATCTCTGCGAATTCAGCATTTGTGATTGAAGGCAAACCTATTGCATGCGTTGGGGATAAGGCCACTTGTCCTAAACATAAAACCACGGCAACCATTGTTGCAGGGGATAATAAAATGCTGGTTTTTGGAAAGCCTGCGGCTCAGCATAATTCTCCTTTGTCGTGTGGTTGTAAATGCATAGGTAACCAGTCCTTAGCTGTTGGTCAAAATTAAGTTCATAAAAAAATAGTAATATAAAAAAGCCCCAACGTCCTGTTGGGGCTTTTTTATAGATAAATGTGGTGGT
>JAHLFF010000323.1 GCA_018883945.1 Candidatus Acinetobacter avistercoris | reverse complement strand
TATAAATTTCAGGCATCATTCCTGGGGTAATATTTAATTTTTTTATATTTCCATCGTTGGAGATAACTAATCCTTCTTCACTTTCTTGGAAGTATTTATTTCCACCTAGTTCAAAACCATATTCTGAGTTTTTTAATTGAATTGCATAAATATGAGATGTAAAGAGCGTAAGTAAAGTAAAGCTTATAAATTTCTTCATCTTGATCCTAATTTACTGGACAGTAATGTATAAACTAGGAATACTAATTAGTAATTGATTGAATTAAAATATTTTTTTTAAATTTTTGTGATGGATACAATTTTATCATTTTTTAATACACGATATACCGTAGCTATTCCACAACTAACAGCATTCGCTATTTCTTCTTTAGTTAAGCCTTTTTTGTTCAATTGTTTAATTCTTTCATGTTTTTCTGTATTAGCTTTCTTTCCGCTAGGCTTGTATCCGCTTCTCTCTAAACCTTGTTTAATACGTTCTATACGCTTTTCATTGTCTAATCGAGCCATAGTAGCCAATAGATCAATCAATAGGTTATTAACTAAATTTAGGATAGAACTTGTAATGGTATCGTCTGTATTTAATAGAACATGAGTTGTGGGAAGATCAGCAACGACTAGTTTTAATCCTTTCTCTTTTATACGCCCTTTCAATACTTCAAATTCTTCTTGTTTGAGCCTTGATAGTCTATCTACACTCTCAACAAGTAAAGTATCCCCATTCTCTGCATCTGCTAATAATTTATTTAATACAGGTCTATCTAGCTTTGTACCTGATTCATTCTCTACATATTCAACCGTAACGCCGTGAATGGTACTAGCGAACTCTTTTAAACTTCCTAACGCTCTTTCTGCATCTTGATCTTTAGTACTTGCACGTACATATATTCTTACTGTCATTATCGTTTAACTCCCTTTGGTTAAGTATTATGATAACACTATCATTTAATAAATTAAATAAGTTTAATGATAGATTATTTATCATAAGAGAGTTTTATTTTTAGGGTATAGTCCAATGATAAATATAAATAATTGTTTGTTTTCTAAAAACATTTATAATAAATTTGAAAGTTAAGAGTAGTATATGAAACATGAAAAATTTATTTAATTCGAAGCCTAAAATTGCTATAGCAATAGCTTTTGTTTTTATTTTGTTATTCGGATTATTAAAACCTTTAGTCAATATAAATGCTCCAGCTTATTTTTTTGGTATGTTAGAAAAACAACCTAAAGAATATGTAGCTAAAGGGTTGTTAAAGCAATATTTCCGATCAGAAGTTGAAAAAAGTGAAAATGGTTTGGTATTTAAGCCTTTTGGTAATTTTTTACTAAATTTAAAACAGGATTTTAATTTTAATAATCCTTTTATTTCAGAACAAGAGTTCAATCAAAGATTTTGGTTTGATAATCAAGTTATGTCTAAAGTAGTAGATAGAATGAAATTTGTAAGCTGCGAAAAGGGAATCGTTCATGATGAAGTAGGTTATAGATGTAATTTTATATTAGATGATATAACTAATACTGGACTATATGAGGAAATGACAAACGGAAGAAGTAAAACCTACGAACTTTCCTTTATTGTTAAAGATTCTAAATATCAATTAGTTGACTTCGATTAAAAAAATTGCGTGAATAAAAAATAAAATTTTATTCACGCATTAAATTTTTCATAACTTTAATCATGCTAATAGTTGTATATTACTGCTCATTCAAATAGAACAAGAATGAACATATATGAGCAATATTTCAATAAATCAAGCAAGTAAATTATTTAAGGTTAGCCGTAATACTATCTATGCTCGTATCAAGAAAGGTGAGATAACGAAAAACAGTGATGGCAATATTTCTGTTCAAGATATGATGCGTTTATTTGGTAATAAAGCGGATAAGAAAGCCACAGAACAGGCTGTTAATGAACTGCTGAACAGTACAAACAATATTGAACAATTAAATGAGAAACCTAAGTCCAATAATGAACAGCTTTTACAACTACAAATTGATCAATTAAAGGGACAGATTGAACAACTTGAGAAGCAACTGGAATACGTTAAAGCAAACGAAGCTTGGCTTAAACAACAATTAGATCAAAAGCTCATTGAGCATAAGAGCAATGAAAAGAAAGGGTTATTAGGCCGTATATTTGGGTAATTAGTCGGTAAACTTTTAGCATCTGCACATGAATTGTGATACAAATATTTCAGACATGAAAAAGCCCGTATTTCCTCGCTCGCCAAAGTTTAGAAATACAGGCTTGAATCCTTTAAATCATATGAACAGTGAAGCTCACACAATCTGAGAATAATAATACAGGTTGTTTGAGCATTTGCAAACAGTGAAGTTATGCAATGCAACAATTAAATCTAGGCTTAGAACTATTTACAGACAGATTCCCTAACAAGCCCTATTGTTCTGATGATCTGAATTTAGGACTACAGATTCGTCCTAAGTCTTTAGCATTGCTTAAACGCTATATCCAACCTAATCATCCCTATTACACACATTTCTTTGTCTTTGACCTGGACTACCCAACTGCATACGTTGATTTGTTTTATTCAATGGTGGGCGTACCAACTCCTAATTTGATTGTAGAGAATCCAGAGAATGGGCATGCTCATTACATCTATCAATTAAAGACACCAATTTACAATACAAACGCAAGTAACGATAAACCCATAAAGTACGGTAATGCTGTCTATTTGGCTCTTAGAGACGTTCTCAATGCAGACGTTAACTATAGTGGACTAATCACTAAAAACGCCGTACATAAGCATTGGCGTACCCATGTTCTACGTGAACAACCTTACACACTTGATCAACTCTCTGAACGCTTAGATTTAACAACACGTCAAATCAATAAAGATATCAAGATTGATGAAGCTGTAGGGCTTGGTCGTAACTGCTGTGTGTTCCATACAGTGCGACATTGGGCTTATGTTGAAGTGCGACAATATCGAGCTAAGAGCTTCAATCAATGGCTTGAAGCGGTGATTGCTCAATGCTGTTCTGTGAATGCTCAATTCACTGCACCTATGCAGTACAACGAAGTTAAAGGCATTGCTAAATCTATTGCTCGCTGGGTTTGGAAACGTGATGGTTATGCTTACCAAGAATTTATTGATCGTCAGACACGTAAAGGACAGTTAGGCGGTAAAGCTAAAGGTGAAGCATATAGTGCCAAACGTAAGCTAGCTGTACGTTACAAGGCAAAAGGAATGAGTTATACAGAGATAGCAGATAAGTTAAGAGTATCTCGTAGATCTGTAATCTACTGGTGCAAATAGCCTAAATCAGATATTAGCCCTTTGGGGGCTTTTTCGTTTGGTTGCGTATGAGAGTTTTGATATGTCTTTTGTTAAGACTCTTTCTCTTTTTTTGCCTTGATAAATCATTACTACCTGATAACAAAGGATCGAATGATTTAATTTCTTAGTAATGATTTATCAAGGTTCCAACCGACTGATTTATTTTCTATCTCAATGGAAGATACCGAGGGCGTGGAGAAACTATCATTTTTATAAATTTTTTATCTTCATAAGTTGAAAGCTATAGCGCGAGCGGTGATACACGTATTTATGATCTACGTTACGTGATATTAATTTGTAATGTCCATTAAATATTACTCGCGATTTTTTAAGGTATTGTTTATTAAATACTCAACAGCAAATGAACGGAGCTAACAAAAAACTCCCCCTTAATCGGAGTAGTGATTCAAGATCACAGAGAATAGGATTATCTATCCTCCAACTGAGGTTAGACAATCAGAGGGTACGGGGGCACTTTTGATAGCAGGGGCTATATCTCTAACACCACATACAAGTCATATATAACATTAGGTTGTTATTCAAGAATTGTGAAAGTTCTATATCAGCTTGATTGGAATGATTGCACTGTTGAGTGCAATCATGGAAATACACTAGAGATTATTGACTGTTTTAATAACCTGCATTGCAGGACATCCTAAAAACATAACCAAATACGAACTAAAAACCTCTATAGCCTTATATGGCTCTCATTTGCGCTTACAGCTCGTTTAAGCTTGTATGGTAGAAGTCATAGGTCATGTATATATAATCGCTCCTGATCGATTATATGAGCATTGGTGGCATGCTGTGAGTCTACATCTAGTGGTAGGTGTATATGATAGATACAAGATATAGATCAATAATGAACTCCCAAACTTTAGGGAGATGTTTAAAACTTAAATATAAAGATATAAAACCATGCAAAATATATAGCTTTTTGACTGCTAAAAAGGTACGTATATATCATATTCATAATATTATTTATTGGGTCATAACTCAAAACATAAAAAACTGTGTATGTATTGGTATTAAAGGCTTACAGGTTGTATATATTTTGACAGGTGAGTCATAATCATATATATTAATCATCAAGTTAGGTGCTAAGTAGGTACAGAACTTTTAATAAAAAAAGAGTATCAATTAACAATAAAAACAATGTTTCTTAATGGAGGTTTTTGCTCGCATCATTGCTTCAATTCTTAGGGATTTTATTTAAGACATATACCCAAGACATATACCCATCTCGATTAGGTCATTACTTGTATCCATATAAATCTGTATCTACTTAATACCCTTTATTTACTCATTATGAATCAACTCAAACAATATTTAGAGAACAGTACTAACACATGCCTAAAACAGTTAAATCAGTAGCTAAAAACTACACATACAACACCACATACACATTAGATGCACGAAGATTAGAAAGTATTATTCAAGTCTTGGAGAGCAGTAGAGATTACTTAAATAAGCCACAAGTAGCTCATATCGTTCTACAAGTAGAATCAATAAACTTTGATAAATCATTAATCAATACAGCATTAAAATCAGTATTAGAGAAGAAGCTAGACACAGGATATGGATATTACATAGCTATGGAGAAAAGCGAATATTCAGGCTTTCACATTCATATTATGCTTACATTTAGTACAGGTTCTAAGTATGCCTTTACGGTTCTAAATGAAGCTGTAACAGCTTTATATGAATTAGATGAAGTTAAAACAGCTATAGCATTACCAAGAAAAACAGATAGATCAGTCTCTATTGATACAAAAGACTATTACACCGCTTTTAAAGCAATGAAAGCAGACAATAACTACTTTCATATACTTTCAGATGAAGCACAGCTCAATGATGCCGTACATAGATATAGCTATCTAGCTAAGAATGAAACAAAAGAAGAATTGAAAGGAAAAAGGCTTACTCAGTCAAAGACACCAAAAGCATATAAGACTAAGCAAGCCCAAAAGATAAGGACAATTAAAATTGATTTACAGGATTAGGCTTAATAGCATTCAAGTTGTGGTCTCGATGCAACTAATACTTTTGATATTTCTGCTCCTGTTTCAACTTCTGATGCTACTTCGGGTATTAACAGCCAAATATCAGTTAAAGTAACTTTCGCACTTCCTATATAAGCGCAACTTTCAGATGTTGGTAGACCTCGGCTAACTATTTGTGAGTTTTTTATAATAGGACTATCAACATTATCGACAATTACTCCAAAGTCTAGCAGGTCTTGGATTGCAGTATCCTCTGTACTGAATTTAAGAAGTAATTGTTTTTGATCATTTATTGAGTCATAGCTATAGTTATATTTAACATCTATAGGTCTATTAGCTTTGTAAGTCTTTATTAGAGCTGGTGGAAAATAAGGATCTGACTGAGCTTTTTTTACATTTTCAAGTATGAAAACTTCAGCAGAGGCATTATATGTAATAGTTGCCAACAAGATTAATAAACTGGTTTTCAGAGTACGAGCTATTTTCACTATATTTAACCTTATGTTTTAATTACACACAGTATTTAGTCTGGAACTGACTTTGAGTTAGTTTATTTTTACTATTCAATATTTCAGCATATTTAGTTGTATTCATATTTTTCAATCTACTATTTAAGCCTCTTGTTATAGACAAAGGCATCGTATTCTCACGATATCCACCACGAGGCTTAGATGCCCTTAAAGAGGAGTACATTTGGAATTCACCTAAACAATGTTTTTGATTAACTTTGGTTGAATTAGGAGAGTTTATGGCTGTAAATTTTTGATTCGAATAAACATATTTGTATACGTTAGTTTTATATTCATAGTTGGAGCAATTAAAGAAAATTTTATTTTCTTGTTCTTTAGATTCACAACTAAAATCACCATTAATTAAGTGTTGAGGAATATTTTTTAAATTGGTATCTATTTCTTTAGCTTGATAGTTGAAATTAATAGTTTGAATAACTGGTGCAGGATAGTAAGGACCTGCTACAGAGACGACCACATATTCATTAGAAAGTTTATAAATTTCAGGC
>JAHLFF010000322.1 GCA_018883945.1 Candidatus Acinetobacter avistercoris | reverse complement strand
GTTCAACGGCTTGACGAATTTCAGCTGAGCAGTCTGCTGCAGTGAAATTTGCACGGTCTTCAAACGCTTGTTCAATGATTGTCGAAAGCTGAGACATGATCTTCCATTTCCAAAAAAAATTTTAAAGATTCTACACCAAATTGATGCTGATTTAGATAAAAAAATATATTGCAATAGAAAATACTGAGGATAATTGAGTGATACACGCCTCAAAGCAAAATGAATGCTTGTTTATTAAGCTTAAAGCAATAAAAAACAACAACTAATATCTAATTGTATCAAAAAATAACAAAAAATAATCAATTTCAGTATTAATTGTAGCCAAGTATTCATTTATGATGCTCCTGAGTCTGAACACATTAATGATTAAAGAACAACTCATTTTCTTGAGGAGAAAAAAATGAAAGTGTTAAAATTACTTGCTGTAGCCGTTGCGGTATCTGCTTCTGGTTTAGCTATGGCTGAAACTCAAGTAGTCCATTCTGGTAACGTATTTGAAGCGAACCAACTTATTCCTACAGGTGTACGTGCTGAAGTTGGTACGACTGGTTACGGTGGTGCGGTACTTTGGACTGCAAACCCGTATGTAGGTATAGCTCTAGGTTACAATGGCGGTGATATTTCTTGGTCAGATGATCTTTCGATCAATGGTTCAAAATATGACCTTGATATGGATAACAATCTTGCCTATTTAAATGCTGAGATTCGTCCTTGGGGTGCAAGCAACAATGTATGGGCACAAGGTCTATATATGGCAGCTGGTGTAGGCTATATTGACAATGAGTATGCTCTTGATCGTCGTGTTAAACCAGGACAAGGCTTTACTGTAAATAATACTGATTTTATTGCGGGTACTAATGGTGCTCAAATTAGCGGTAAACAAGTTTACAAAAATGAATTTGCTCCTTACGTAGGTTTAGGTTTTGCACCTAAAATCACTAAAAACTTTGGTGTATTTGGTGAAGTTGGTGCTTACTATACAGGTAATCCAGATGCTAACTTAACTTTAGTTAGTGGCGGAGCTGCTAATAACCCAACTGGTGGTTCATTAGTAAATAACATTATTCGTGAAGAAGATAAAATCCGTAATGATGATAAATATGAATGGTTACCAGTTGGTAAAGTGGGCGTAAGCTTCCATTTCTAAGATCAACTAATTCATAGAATTACAGATTTTAAAAAGTTACAGTTAAAAAAACGAGCTTAGGCTCGTTTTTTTACATCAGTTGTTTAATGACTTAACTAATCTATTACTTTAATAAATCTTTTTTACACATCATACGCACAATCAATATTTCCCTAATGTTAACTTCTTCAAGAGACATGGAGTTTTTTGCATACCAATTTATTGCTGCTCAATGAGCTACTATGGGTTTATGAAAGATCTATAATACGATCATAAAAGCTTTTATTAATGGAAAATCAATTGGTATTGAATACATATGATATTGAAATCGATTGGACAGTATTTGGATTAAAGAGACGGTGTTAATGAGAATAAAAAAAGAGGACTAAATCGTCCTCTAAATTTTTAGATGTTTTAATTAACAGATTAAAAGATTAATCATCAGGATAGGCGACTTTTTTGAGCGCTTTAATATCTGCACTTGGTGCGCAAAGCGACACAAATTCGTAACCATAGCCGCGTAATAAATGCCCTTTACGCACAGCAATCCACGTTGTATTTACCCCGAACAGATCGGTATCAATTTGTTTTAAGCGATGATCACGCTCAGTATCATAAGCGACATCGTTGACAATACCGACACCCATGCCAAGCTCAACATAAGTTTTGATTACATCGGCATCAAGGGCAGACATCACTAAATCGACATCCAGTTGAGCCTCATCAAATGCACTATCAATTTTAGAGCGACCCGTAAATCCACCATGATAAGTAATAATTGGATGTTCGGCTAAGCGCTCTAAAGTGATTTCACGAGGCGAAATTTGTGTTAGAGGATGTCCTTGCGGCGTAATGATACTGTGTTTCCAATTATAAAAAGGTACGCTGGCAAGATTGTCTTCAGTCGTCAAAGATTCTGTTGCAATACCAATATCTGCATGACCCATCAAGAGCATTTCAGAAATTTCAACTGGGCTGGCTTGCTGTAAAATCAAATGCACTTTAGGGAATAGCTTTTTAAAAGAATTAACGATTGGCGGTAATACATAACGTGCTTGTGTATGTGTTGTTGCAATGGTCAAAGTGCCTTCATCGACTTTATTAAAATCATCTGCAAGACGTTTGATATTGTCTGCATCGACCAGCATACGCTCTACAATACCCAGCAGCGATTGTCCAGGCTCTGTTAAACCCAATAAACGCTTACCTTTACGAATAAAAAGTTGTACGCCTAATTCATCTTCTAAATCTTTAATGTGTTTACTTACCCCAGATTGTGAGGTGTATAAGGCCGCAGAGGCTTCAGTTAGATTAAAATTCTGTCTTACGGTTTCACGTATAATTCTTAGTTGTTGGAAATTCATAATGATATAGACCTTAAAAGGGATGGGGTTTTATCGCCCCATCGGGTATTCATTAAGCAACTTGGTTTGCAAATAAATGCAAACTAGAAGGGCTTAACCAAACAGTTTGATTTGGTCGAAATTGATGTAATTTGGCTTCGTCTGGTGTGAGTAAAATTTCAATCAAATTGCCTTGTCGGCTTTGTAATTCAGCCACAACTTTCCCTGCAATCCAAACTTCACGCATAAAGGTCGCTTGGAATGAGTTTTCTGTCGGTTGTGCATGGATACGAAGTTCATCTGGTCGAACGAATGCAATGATCTCACCTTCAGGGGAATCTTTGGCTAATGGTACTTGAATTCGATCTTCACCAATTTGAATAATGCCATTGTTGTTTTGGCCTTCAAAACGATTCGCTTGACCTAGGAAGTCAAAAACAAATGGCGTCGCAGGTTTTTCATAAACTTCACGTGGCGAACCAATTTGTTCGACATTACCTTTATTCATGACAATGATTTGATCTGCGACTTCTAATGCTTCTTCTTGGTCATGTGTCACAAAAATAGAGGTGATGTGAAGTTCATCGTGCAGTGTTCTTAACCAACGGCGTAACTCTTTACGAACTTTAGCATCTAGCGCACCAAAGGGTTCATCAAGCAATAAAACACGAGGTTCAACGGCCAAAGCACGTGCTAAAGCAATACGTTGACGTTGACCACCCGAAAGCTGCGCAGGATAGCGATCTGCCAAAAAACCGAGTTGAACTAAATCAAGTAAACGCGTAACACGTTTTTTAATTTCAGATTCATTTGGACGCGTTGCACGTGGACGCACACGTAAACCAAAAGCAATGTTTTCAAATACCGTCATATGACGGAACAACGCATAATGTTGAAATACAAAACCGACTTGACGTTCACGGACATGAACATTGGTAGAGTCTTCACCTTCCAAGATGACTTGACCACCGTCAGCAGATTCCAAACCCGCAATTATGCGAAGTAAAGTGGTTTTACCGCAACCAGAAGGTCCGAGTAAAGCCACCAATTGGCCGTCTGGAAAATCGAGTGAAATGTTGTTTAGTGCATGGAAAGCACCAAAGTGTTTTTCAATATTTTTTACTTGAATACTCATCGGGTGTTTCCTTTAAACTGTTGAATCTTCGTTACGTTTGTTTTGGTTTTCTTGGCGAATCTCTACCCATGTTTTTAAAATAAGGGTCACAATCGCTAATAAAGCCAAGAGGGAAGAAACCGCAAACGCAGCGCTAAATGTATATTCGTTATAGAGAATTTCTACGTGTAGAGGCAAAGTATTGGTTTCACCACGTATGTGACCTGAAACCACAGAAACTGCGCCAAATTCGCCCATTGCGCGGGCATTACACAGAATCACACCGTAGATAAGACCCCATTTAATATTAGGAAGGGTGATTTTCCAAAAAGTCTGCCAGCCTGAAGCACCGAGTACGATGGCTGCTTCCTCTTCTTCAGTACCTTGCGCTTCCATCAATGGAATGAGTTCGCGAGCTACAAAAGGCACAGTGATAAATATGGTTGCAAGAACAATGGCTGGAACGGCATATAGAATTTTAATGTCGTTATCCATGAGCCAGCCGCCAAACCAACCTTGTGTACCAAACATTAATACCAGCATTAAACCTGCAATAACAGGTGATACCGAAAAAGGCATGTCGATAATGGTGGTCAGAATGGATTTACCACGGAAGTTAAACTTAGCCACAGACCATGCTGCCGCAACACCGAATACAACGTTTAAAGGTACGGCAATTACTGCGGTTAATAAGGTCAGTTTTACCGCAGATAGTGTATCTGGGTGAACCAACGCTTGAGCATAAACACCGACACCTTGTTTAAATGCTTCTACGAACACTAAAATCAGAGGCAAAATTAAGCAACTCAGGAAGAAGATGAGCGCAATGGTCAGGAG
>JAHLFF010000321.1 GCA_018883945.1 Candidatus Acinetobacter avistercoris | reverse complement strand
ATTTATTCAGACTGCGATTCATGAAATAGGTTCAACTGCAACGTGGTATGGTTTTAATGTTCACCTTGCAGCCAATATGCTACGCGAAGCTGCAGCCATGACCACACAGATTGATGGCAGTATTATTCCATCAGATGTGCCGGGCAACATGGCGATGGGTATTCGCGTACCCTGTGGTGTCATCGTTGGGATGGCACCATGGAATGCTCCTGTAATTCTTGCTACACGAGCATTAGCGATGCCACTTGCCTGTGGTAACACAGTCGTCTTAAAAGCGTCTGAAGCTTGTCCAGCTACCCACCGTTTGATTGGTGAAGTACTCAATGAAGCTGGGATTGGCGCTGGTGTAGTGAATGTGATTACTCACGCCGCTCAAGATGCTCCTCAGATTGTAGAACGTTTGATTAGTCATCCACTGACCAAACGGATTAATTTTACTGGTTCAACCCATGTGGGACGAATTATTGCTGAAACAGCAGCAAAATATTTAAAACCTGTCTTGCTCGAACTTGGTGGGAAAGCACCTGTAATTGTGCTTGAACAAGCCGACCTTGATGAAGCGGTCAATGCCGTAACCTTCGGTGCTTTCTTTAACCAAGGTCAAATCTGTATGTCGACAGAGCGTGTTCTTGTTGATGAAAAAATTGCTGATACCTTTATCGAAAAACTCGTGGCGAGGGTCAAAACCATCCGTGCTGGCAATCCACTGACCAGTGATGCTCCACTCGGTGTGCTGGAAAGCTTAAAAGCAGCAACGCGAATTGAAAAATTAATTGAAGATGCACGTGAAAAAGGGGCGAATTTACCACTCGGTTTGGACATTGACGGTGCTATCATGCAACCTACGATCGTGGTCGATGTCACTAAAGATATGCAGATTTACGCCGAAGAATCGTTCGGCCCTGTGTGTACAGTACAACGCTTTAAAACAATTGATGAAGCGGTTGAACTGGCAAATGATTCTGAATTTGGCTTGTCAGCAGCTGTGTTTAGTCAGGATTTAGCACAGGCGCTTGCCGTAGCAAAACGTATCGAATCCGGTATCTGCCATATCAATGGCGCGACTGTACATGATGAAGCACAAATGCCATTTGGTGGTGTCAAGCAAAGTGGTTATGGTCGATTTGGCAGTAAAGTCTCTGTGGCTGAGTTTACCGAATTACGTTGGGTGACTATACAAACAACCCCACGCCACTACCCGATCTAACGAAAATCCAAAGAGTTGACATGAGGTCAACTCTTTTCGTGAAAAAAGAATAGATAAAAATACATGGAGTAATAACAATGGCACACGTGACAGTTCAATCGCATAAATATCCTGAACGATTTGTTAAATTAGGCAGTCATGAGACACATGTTGAATATAAGAACGGCGCCTTATATATCTCTCCAAAGGAACAGCTTAAGCCTTATCCACAAAAATTAACCGACCGTTTACTCCAATATGCAGAAACACACCCGAACCGTGTCTTTGCCGCTAAACGTGATAGTTCAGGTCAATGGATTGAACTGACATATGCCGAAACAGCAAATCGTGCATGGCGGATTGCACAAAGCTTAAAACAATATCCGCATTTATCGACTGAACGTCCCATTGTTATTTTATCCGGTAATGATCTCGAACATCTCACCTTATCCATGGGTGCAATGCTTGCAGGGATTCCTTTTTCAGCGATTTCCCCTGCTTATTCTTTAATTTCTAAAGATTTTGGCAAACTCAAACATATCTTTGATGTCCTTACACCAGGTTTAGTTTTTGCCAATGATGGGGATGCTTTTGCTACTGCTATTGAGTACTGCCGTAATGCCGATGATATTGAAATCGTTACTACATCCGGTCAGCTTGGTGGTCAAGCATGTACTGCCTTTGCGACACTGATTGATTCTGAAATCGATGATATCAAAGCTCACTATGCCACGATTGATGAACATCAGATAGTCAAATTTTTATTTACTTCTGGCTCGACCAAAATGCCAAAGGCAGTGCCGACCACACATTTGATGCTCTGCACCAATCAGCAAATGTTGCTGCAAACTTTCCCAGAATTTGAAGAAACACCACCGATTTTGGTCGATTGGTTGGCATGGCATCACACCTTCGGCGGCAGCCATAATGTCGGAATCGCACTCTATAATGGCGGCACGATTTATATTGATGAGGGCAAACCGGTGCCGGGGAAAATGGAAGAAACCATTCGTAACCTGAAAGAAGTTGCACCAACAGTATATTTAAATGTACCGAAAGGATGGGAAGAAATCACAGCTGCCCTTGAACAGGATGCTGAACTCCGTGAAAAATTCTTTAGCCGTGTCAAAGTGTTGTTCTTTGCTGGGGCGGCGCTATCTGAAGCCGGCTGGAACCGTCTAGATCAAATTGCACAAGACCATTGCGGTGAGCGCATCCGTATTATGAGTGGCTTAGGCATGACAGAAACCGCGCCATCTTGCGTATTTACTACTGGCCCTAAAGTCATGGCAGGCTTTATTGGCTACCCTGCTCCAGGCTGCGAAGTCAAACTGGCACCATGTGGTGACAAACTTGAATTTTGTGTCCGCGGTAAAAATGTCATGAAGCATTATTGGCGTATGCCTCAAGCACAGCAAGCTGATATTTTTGATGACGAAGGCTTCTATCGTACTGGCGATGCTGTTGTGCTGGTAGACCCGAATGATCCAAGCCAAGGTTTGATGTATGACGGACGTATTGCCGAAGACTTTAAACTCAATACCGGTACCTTTGTGAATGTCGGCACCTTACGGAATAAAGTTTTGATTAACGGCAATTTACTTATTCAAGATGTCTGCATTACTGGTTCTAACCTAAATGCGATTGGTTTTCTGATTTTCCCGAAACTTTCAGCGTGTGCTGAATATGCCGGTTTAGATCTTAAACACACTACATCCCAAGAAGTATTGAGCCACCCTAAAGTACAGCAATGGTTTAAACAATTCCTGGTGGACTTCAACAAAGATGCCACTGGTAGTTCAAATACCGTATCGATGCTGTATTTAATGACAGAAGTGCCGCAGCTGGATGCCGGAGAAACCACCGACAAAGGCAACTTAAACCAGAGTGGCATTTTGAAACGTCGTGCTGCCATGGTGCAGGAACTCTATGAAAAAAACTTTAATAATCCACTGATTATTCGTATTCCAACCCTTAAACAATAAGTCTATACCTTGAGTCTAGCAGCGCTTTTTATAGCGCTGCTTGGGCAGTTGTATCCAAATTAAGGATAATTCCATGCAAAAAGATAGTGATTTTGAATTATTTCGTGACAATTATCAGCGCTTCTTAGCTGAACACGTTGCGCCCTTTTATGAATCTTGGGAAGAACAAGGCTTAATCCCACGTGAGCTTTGGGACAAACTTGGGGAAAATGGTTTTTTATGTGTTGATGTCCCTGAAGAATACGGTGGTTTTGGCGCGCCAATTCATTATTCACAAATGCTCGTTCAAGAAACAGCAAAAGCTGGTTTTACTGCTTTAGCAGTCGGTATTGGTGGACAAAGCGAATTGGTATCACCGTATATCCA
>JAHLFF010000320.1 GCA_018883945.1 Candidatus Acinetobacter avistercoris | reverse complement strand
CTTGAATGGTGGCATGATTATGTAACTCTTGTACCAACATCGCATCGACATAAATAATCCGTGCAGTTCGTGGATCATCTTGTAGCATTGCGAAAAAACCATTCAATCCTGCATCGATCATTCTCATTGGATCTGGAGATCCTTGTAAAACTGACTGCATTAAATTCTGTTGCATCTTTTCAACCAATTGTAAAAAGATGGTTTGAAATAGATTTTCGCTTTTTTTAAAAGATTCGTAAAAATAACGTTCAGTAAGCTTTGCTTCGTTACAAATATCTTTGACTGTAACGGAAAAAAAACCATGTTTTCCGTACATTTCAATACCCGCTTCAATCAGTTTTTCTCGACGTGCAACTTTGCGTTCAGATAGAGACATTCCTTTAAACTGGCGTTCTTTGACTACTTTTCGTGATGGCGTTTGTTCTGCTTCAGTTTGGTTTTTAGAATCTTCATTCATAAGTCGTTCAAGTTAGCGCTTTGATCAATTTTCTACATCTTAGCAATAAAATGGGCCTAAGCCTATGTTGTGAAAATTCACATTGTTAGCAACATAAATGACCTTCAGTGATATTGACAATATTTATTGTCAAAATTATAGTGAATCTTGAGCGGCACACGAAGTATGTTGTTGTGCATAAAAATCAAAAGGAAACACAATGAAAAATTTTAAAAATAAAGTGGCAGCAATTACTGGTGCAGGTTCAGGCATGGGCCAACAGCTTGCAGTTTTATTGGCAAAAGCGGGATGTCATTTATCAATCAGTGATGTCAATGAAAAAGGTCTGGCTGAAACAGTCGAGTTGCTGAAAAAATATGATGTTCGAGTAACGACTAAAAAGGTGAATGTCGCTGATCGTGATCAAGTCAAAGCTTGGGCTGCAGATACTGTTCAAAATCATGGTTCTGTAAATATGATTTTTAACAATGCGGGTGTTGCATTGGGCTCAACCGTTGAAGGTGCCAGCTATGAAGATCTTGAATGGATTATGGGAATCAACTTTTGGGGAGTTGTATACGGCACTAAAGAGTTTCTTCCCCTCATTAAAAAAACAGGTGAAGGGCACATTATTAACACCTCAAGCTTATTTGGTTTGACTGCACAACCGACTCAATCTGCTTATAACTCTTCCAAATTTGCTGTACGTGGTTTTACTGAGTCTCTACGTCAAGAGCTTGATATTGAAAAATCTGGTGTGAGCGCACTTTGTGTTCATCCAGGGGGTATCCGTACCAACATCGCCAATGATGCACGTATGAACGAAAGTTTAAAATCTTTAGGAATGAATCCTGAAAAATCTGCGCAAGCGTTTAATAAGTTTTTACGTATGCCAGCGGAAGATGCTGCACAACAAATTTTGGATGCTGTTTTACAGAATAAACGTCGTTTGTTGATTGGTAATGATGCAAAAGCGATTGATATTATGCAGCGTATTTTACCTGCAAGTTATCAAAAAGTGACTGCAATGGCGACCAAATTGAGCAAGCACTTTGAACCGAAATAAGATGTAATTTAAAGATAAAAACCCGCAGATGCGGGTTTTTTTGATGCTTATAATTACTTTCAATTTAGGTCTCATTTGAAATTAAACAGATGGAGCTTTTTTCAATTGAACACCATGATTTAAAAATAAAAAAACTGATCAATATCTCTGAATTAGTGTATTTAAATTAAAACTTCAATCGTTTTTTTCTTCCAAACAAATTGATAATAAAGTCCCTGCATGATGCACAAACAAACAAATGCCAAGGCATAAGCGTACCAAATCCCTTTCAAGCCCCACCATGAACTAAACATATAGGCAGCAGGAAGCTCAATCATCAAAATAGCAACAATATTAATGATCATAGGCACAGTCACCGTACCACTGGCACGCATGATAGATGCAAAAATAGCACTAGCACCAAAAAACAAAATCGACCATAAAACAATAAACAATAATTGTTGACCTAGGACAACAACGGCAGGATCAGTAATAAAGAGAGCCATCAAATATTTTGAGAATAGATAAGCCAGTATCACCAGACTTCCTGTAATCGCGATATTCATGGTTAATGCTGTTTTGGTCACTCGACTCAGTGAGTCGGCTTTACCAGCGCCTATGGCTTGCGCAGCGAAGATAGAGGCAGCAATACCAATAGAAAGCGCAGGGAATTGAATGTAGTTTAAAACTTGATTCACAGCGCCATAGGCTGCGGTTGCATCTGAACCATAACGATTTACTAATCCGACAATGACCAACCCTGCTACAGAGGTGGTGATCATTTGGATGCCCGTTGGAACACCGAGTCGCAAGATCACTTTAGTCAGCTCAGGATCGTAACGGATAAATTTACACATCGCGCGATCTGGTTTGAGAGGATGATTCTTTTTATTTAAATAGAAAAATAGAAAAATCAGCACAGCTAAATAACCAATAGTGGTCGCAATCGCTGGACCAATAATGCCCAATTGAGGAAATCCAAAATAACCTGCAATGAGGACTGGAGTAATAAATAGACCTATTAAACTGGTCATTCCCAATGCGATTAATGGGGTAATACTGTCACCGACACCACGTAAAATAGAGGTGTAAATAATATAAATAAACAGTAAAGGACTTCCTGCAAGCATCCATTGAACATAAGGTAAAGATAAATGCATGACCTTGGGATCTGTGCCTAAAGCCATTAAAATATATTTGGCTGAAAGTACACCCAAAATGGCGATCACTGTTCCACCAATGATGGTCATAAACAACGTTGAGCCGACAACTGCACGGACTTTTTCAATATTCTGAGCACCCCAAGCTTGACCAACCAATACGGTTGAACCCGCTGAAAGCCCGATGACAAAACCCAATAATAAAAACAAAATCGGGAAAAAAACAGCAACGGCAGCAATCGCTTCTACGCCCAACATTTGCCCGACGAAAATTGTATTAATCGTTCCTGACAAATTTTGAAGAATATTCGTCGCAATTAAGGGGACTAAAAAGATTAAAAAAACTCGCCAAAAATGAGGTTCATCAATCGGAATTAGAGGGGATGCCATATTATTATAGTGTCCATGATTTAAATAAACTTCTAGAATCAAACCTTAGCATTATCATGTTCGAAATGCTTTAGTCTTGAAGTTGCTTTAGTGTTGGTGTTTTTAGTCATTTTAGATGATGTGTTTTAAACAGCGCTCAGAATTTCACCAGCGTGTCTTAAGGTCTGTTCTTTTTTTGCAAAGCAAAAACGAATTTTTTTGAGATCCATCGGTGCTTGCTGATAAAAAACTGAAATAGGAATAGCGACAATTTTATGCTGTTCTGCTAAATATTGGCACATTTCAATATCATTTAAATCTGGGCGAATATCGCTGTAATCTAAGCTTTGGAAATAGGTGCCTTGAGCTGGTGTGAATTTAAAACGAGAAGCTGTAATACCTTGATTAAATAAATCTCGCTTCGCTTGATAAAATGCAGAAAGTTGCTGAATGTGCTCAGGATGTTGCTGCATAAATTGGGCAAGTGCCATCTGGATAGGCGTGACACCACAAAAATTAGCGAATTGATAAACCTGTCTGAATACCGCCATCAACTGAGGTGCTGCAATACAGTAACCAGTTTTCCAGCCGGTCACATGAAAGGTTTTACCAAAAGAACCAATCACAAAACTACGTTCACGAAGCTCAGGAAAGGCCAAGGCTGAATAGTGTTTCTGCCCGTCAAAAACCAGATGTTCATAGACTTCGTCGGACAGCACTACAATATTTTTATTTTTAATGAGTTCAATTAAATTTAACCAATCGGATTGAGCCCAAATTACACCAGTTGGATTATGGGGAGTATTCACAATGACCATACGCGTTTTATCGGTAATGGCATCTTTGACTTGATCCCAATCGACAGAAAAATCATGATGACGTAAAGGAATATGAATAGCTTTAGCACCGACCAATTGAACACTGGGTGCATAACTGTCATAGCTTGGATCAAAAATAATGACTTCATCACCTGCGTGGACCGTGGCTTGAATAGCACTAAAAATGCCTATGGTCGCCCCTGGTGTGATCGTAATTTCGGAGTTTGGGTCAAGCTGAAGTTGATCACGATTTAGAAAAATTTTCGCCACTTGTTCTCTGAGTGAGATTAAACCATCGCCCGCAGCATATTGATTATGCCCATTTAACGTGGCTTCGCTGAGTGCTTCAAGCAAAGCTGGTGGGGCATCAAAATCTGGAAAACCTTGTGAAAGGTTAAGCGCATTTAAACGTTGTGCCATTGCTGACATTACACTGAAAATCGTGACACCTTGTTGGGGAAGTTTGGAATGGATTTCGAACATGAATATTCTGTTTATAATGTGATTATTACTGCTACTTTAGCAGAACATTTTTAGGCTAAATACTGTTCTATGATTTATTTTGTTGAGTATTAAGAATAATTAAGAGCAGATGATTTAATGAATGTGATTATTGTCAATTACTTTCGCGTGATAGAGAAAATACACGCTTAGATCAAGTTTAGAAGGAGTGACCGTTTTTATTGATCATCAATCATCAATCATCAATCATCAATCATCAATCATCAATCATCAATCATCTTCATAATGACTTGAATCAGTTATTTTTCTGATCAAGTAGACTTCTGATTTATTTGTTTCTTTAAATGCGAAATCTCAGATTTGAGTTGCTGAATTTTCTGATCTTTTTCATCTGGTATTGATGAAGAGAGTTCGCCAAATTTTTTAACTAATTGGCTATAGTCAATCAGATTATTATAATCAAGTTCGAATGCTCCACTTCTTACATATCGCATTATGGTGCACCGAGGTTTTCTATATGCTATGGCTGCATCGCTAATCGAAAACTTTTTTACAGGAGGTTGATGATTGCTGAACATATATTTAAATTGACTTAAAGACTGTGTTTAGATAAATATATTAAAAAACAATTAATCTGTAAAATGGATAAAAATTTACATATTGATCGAATTATTAGATATTGATTTCTTAAAGAATTAAAAAACCTAAATACATTTCTGATTTTTCGTATTTGATGTTTTAGAAATGACTTCTTTTGTCTCCAATATTCTTTTAAATATCAATTTTCTATAATGGTAACGCTTAACCCTTTTAAGAATTAGAGCTGTCAGCCTCATGGGGCGGATAGAAAACACTATCTTTGATAGGTTCTTGCTAGCAAGTCATTTTTGTATTTCAGACAGCTTTCTTTATCTATAATGTCAGTAATATCTTGAAGCCATAATCCATCAGTTGCCAAACGAATAAATTCTAATTCAGGGTGTTGATCTGTCTCGCTATAAAGTTCTAATTTTTCTTTGATCCATTGATCTAATATGGTGTTAAATGTTTTATCAGTAATCAGCGTCATCGCTAGAGCAGACCATGGAGAAATAAGCCCGTCTATTTCTGTCATAAACGCCGTATGTATGTATGCTCTCGTAAATTTACCATATCCAATATCATCATTTGAAATTAGATCTTCTATCTTGCGATCTAGGTGACGGATAATTTCATGGACCATTGCTTCAAGTAAAATTTCTTTATTCGCAAAGTGATGAAATACGCCGCCTTTTGTAATTCCAACACCATTCGCAACACTTTGTATTGAAATGCCCGAAGGACCTTTTTCTGAGGCCAACAGAATCGTCTGTTCAATGATACGTTTTCGTATAAGTTCTGGTTGTTTCTTTTGCTGCTTAATTTCTTTCACTTAATGACCTGTAGATTTAGAAAATAAATTTATGACTAAGACACCTGATACGATTAGTCCTATACCAATCAAAGCAGGGACATCAAGGGTTTGTTTGAAAACAAAATAACCCGCCACCGCAGTTAAAATAATTCCAACGCCAGCCCAAATAGCGTATGCGACTCCTAATGGAATAGTTTTAATCACCTGAGACAATAAGTATAGGGCGATACTGAACAGGATCAAAACCATCAAGCTTGGAAAGAGTTTAGTAAAGCCCTCAGACTTCACGATAAATGTACTACCGATCACTTCTGTAACGATCGCTAATCCTAATAATAGATAAGCCAATAAAAGACTATTCATCTCAAGCACCCTAATTAAATTCACATAGATACCAACCAGTCGGTATGTTATTTTAATTTTATAATTTTTGCAAGAAATGAAAAGAACGCTGATAAAAAATTTTACATCAGGGGATGATGTGAAATTAGATAAAACATATTGTCTACAGCGAGCATAAATTTCTATTTTTTTAAATCATTATTGAGTGCTGATCTAACGAAAGTTTAAGCATTCGTATTAAAAATTAAATCGCATACTCAACGACAGCTCGAATGATCCCAAGCACCAAACCAATAAATGCACCGACAACGACACCATTGACGCGGATCATATGGAGATCACCACCCACTTCATTTTCAATTTTATCGATCATTTCACGAGAGTCCCATTCGTGAATACGTTCACTAATGAAAAGGATCACTTTTTCACTGTATTGATCGCTTAAATTGATCGCGATGCCACTGAGCTTTTCATTGAGTAATTCACGAATCGCCGAGTTAGAAATAATATTTAAACCCAATTGTTGAATCGCAACTCTTAAGTTCTCTGCAATACCCGAATCTGTTTTGAGTAAATCTTCACGAATTGCATTACATAAAATCACCACAGCGCCACTAATAAAATTCAGCACTTGAGGACTATCCAGTAAAGCATCTTTGGTCGAATTTAGACGGGCACTGGCTTCGCTCTCTGTATCTGCCAACTGCACCATCAAATCGCGGCCTAAACTTTCAATTTTTTGTCGCCAAGGATGCTCAGGATCTGCCAGCATTGAGTCTACTCGCTCAATCAAAGAGTCAATGGTACGCTTTTGAACATCAATGCCAATCCAACTTGCGCCTTTCGCCAGTTTCCATACGCCCAATTCTTTAAACAGCGTTTGGGTTAATTCTTGTGTCTGCTCAGGGTGATGCGTCATCCAGTCATGGGCTAAATCGAGTCCGCGTTGTAAGACATCTTGATGGAAATCATTGTCTAAAACGGCTCGAATCATTTCACTGGCAAGGGTATTGATTTGAGTGTTCCTAACCCATTGCACACTATTGGTTTGAATAAAACGACCAACTTGCTCTTGACTCACAAATTCAAAAATTTTAGGTACTGTTTGTTGAATAACTTGAGTCACTTGTGCGTTATTTTTAGGGTTTGCTAACCATTGACCTACAGCGAGACTTAAATCTGTCGTGTTCAGCGTTCTTTCAACGACCTGTGGTGATAGGAAATTTTCTTGTACAAAACGGCCCATTGACTCTGCGATACGGGCTTTGTTGCGTGGAATAATTTCGGTATGGTCTTTTAAAAATTTAGGAATCGGAATGCGACCAAAAGGATTACGGAACAGTACCGTAATGGCATACCAATCTGCTAAACCACCGACAACACCCGCTTCAGCAGACAACATTAAGATGTGAATTAACCAAACATATTCAGGCAGTAATTTAGCAATGACCATTAAAGCAACCCATGCCAAGACTGCAACAATGAGTGCAATCATAGCGAAGCGCTTACTACGGTTTAAATTAGGTGAAACATGTGGCTCAACTGGATTCATTCACATTCCTAGTTCTACTGTTTATCTGTCGAAGTTTCAGTTTGAACAGGAAGCACTGCACCTGTGGAACTTACTCCGTATTTTTGTCCTAAAGACTGCAAAATTAACCGCGCATCGAAGGCATCATTTGGCGCCGACTTTTTGTCTTTAAAGCATTGAATCGTATAAGACACTTGCACTGGATCAACTGTAACGACGTAGGGCATATCATAGAATGGATCATAAAATGCAGGATGTCTACGGTAGCCGTAACCATAGCCATAATACGTTGGGCTAGGATAAACCACAGCTTGGCGTGGCGGTTGTTGAGTACGATTACTTGGATCATCCATGACTTTAAAAAATTGGAATCCATTTAATACCGAGGTTTGAGCCGCTTTCAATAGCGTAATTTCTTCAGCCGTACCAAAGCTCATATTTGATGAACCTTGAAAGCTGATGCGATAAGTTTGAGTATTTAAGGGGATACTACTGAAATTTCCCAACTGATCAAAAGTACGTGGTTTTGAAGGGATGCTCGCGCAGCCAGACAGTGCCAATACTGCCAGTATGGTTAGACTGATCAATGATATTTTCATCTTTTTCTCCAAAGCCTGAGCAGTATGGTTTTGTCTCAATCATAACAGTTTAGAAACTGCTATTGGGTTGCTGTAAAAAGCTGATTTCTTCTGCTGTAGATTCACGTTCTAAAATGACATTACGATGTGGATAGCGTCCAAAACGATCAATAATCACTTTGTGTTTTTTCTCAAAATCTAAGTTTACAGGATTTGCCAAAGCCTCAAATAGACTCAAAGCCTGCTCATGAATGATTTTAGATTCGCTATGCATGAATGGCATATAGACAAATGAGCGTTGTTCAGGACTTAAATTTAGATCTAAACCTAAGCGAATCGTTTCTTGTGCCAAAGACAGTGCCAATGGATCTTGCGCAAATGCTGCTGGATGATCACGGAACAGATTACGAGAAAATTGATCTAGAACAATAATCTCAGCCAAACGTCCTTCAGCTGTTTCTCGCCAAGTCCATAGTTCACATTGCATGGCTTGATGTAAGGTATGACCAAATTTTTCTTCAATTTCTAGGTCAAAATCATCGCTTTTGGCAAACCAAAATGCTTTATTTTCTTCATCAAACCAAAAGTCCAGTATTTGCTGATAATTCATAATATTTACAGTTCATTAGAAGTTATATCCTCATAAAATCACAAATAAGCGATGTCTTAAAGTCTAAGTTTGTGATAAATATTTGCCAAATTAAATGTTTTGTTGGGCTCAAATTCATATGTAATCTGCATTTGGGACAATAATTCACGGTATACTGGATGTAAATTAATAATTTTATTTAAGTCGTTCTTTAAGATAAGCGAGTAAGTAATGAGTCAACCTGAAGCGACCTCACCATCAGTATTACCAAATTGGGTGGATTCTGCATTATTTAAAGGCATGTTACGTGGAATAGAACGTGAAAGTTTACGCATGCAAAGTAATGGATTTTTATCTCAAGCAGATCATCCCAAAGCTTTAGGCTCGGCACTTACACATCCGCATATTACGACAGATTATTCTGAGGCTTTGATGGAGTTCATTACACCTCCAAAGCCAAGTATTTCAGAAGCATTAGCGTATTTAAAAGATATTCATGCAGTAGCGCATCGCCATTTAGAAAATGATGAAAAACTCTGGCCATTGTCTATGCCATGTATGTTGGATGACGACGAAGAAAGTATCCGATTGGCAGAATACGGAACCTCTAATATTGGTCGTTTTAAAACACTTTATCGTCACGGTTTAGGGGTTCGTTATGGACGCCGTATGCAAACGATTTCGGGTGTACATTATAATGTCTCATTCCCAGATGAGTTATTTGAAAGCTTACAACAACATGAGACTGACGAGCGTTTAAAAGCACTCAGTTTGCAAGACTATCGCAGTCATCGTTACTTTGGTTTGATTCGTAACTTTATTCGTTTAACACCGCTGGTTATGTTACTTGTCGGAGCAAGTCCATCGGTGTGTAAATGTTTTATGACTGGGCGGGATCATCATTTATTGCCTTTGCTTAAAGGCACTTTATATTTGCCTTATGCAACGGGTCTACGTATGGGCCGTTTTGGCTATCAGAACTCAGCTCAGAAAGAACTGGGGATCCATTATAATGATTTGGTGGGTTATTTAGAGGGATTGCAAAAAGCAGTTCATACGCCATATAGCGCATTTAGTCGTTTAGGGTTGAATGACGCAGAAGATCAACCGATTCAAATTAATGACCATATTTTACAAATTGAAAATGAGTACTACAGTCTGGTTCGTCCTAAACAAGTGCCACAGGCTGATGAAACCCCATCAGACGCGCTTGCAAAGCGCGGTGTAGGCTATGTTGAATTACGTGCTGTTGATGTAGATCCGTATAGTCCGATTGGCATTACAGAAGATACAGCAGGTTTTCTTGAAGTACTCGCGCTGTATTGCTTGTTAAATGACAGCCCCGCTTTGTTTGATTCAGAACTCGATATTATTGAAAAAAACCAAGCAGAAGTGGTCAATCGTGGACGAGCGCCCAATGCTGAAATTATTGAAAATGGCCAAACGATAGAGATAGAGACTTGGGCAAAGCAGCATCTTAAGGAAATGCAAGTTCTGGCTGCGGCATTAGATCAAGGCTCTGAAACACAGCTCTATACAGAAGCATTAAACGTGATGTTACAGCGTGCTGATGAAGTGGATGATACTCTGTCCGCGCAGGTGATCGCAGATACCTTAACGCATAATGGGACTTGGAATTTTGGGAGTTTCATGGCGCAGCAACATGCTGACGTGTATGAACAACATCAACTTGACCCTGAAACTTTGGCGTATTTTGAGCAGTTAACTCAGCAATCTTTAGAACAACAGCAAAAACTTGAGCAAGACACAACGATCAGTTTTGATGAGTATCTTAAAACCTATAGATAATCCTTAAAGCCTATAAATAAGAATGAAGAGGACCTTATATGCAGTGGAATAATTATCGTGTGATCAGTGCGCTGCTGTTTATAGGCAGTGTCATTGGTATGGCTTTTGCCTTGTACTTAGAGCATGTACAAGGTTTAGAGCCCTGTCCACTGTGTGTCTTTCAACGTGTGGGTTTAATCGGTTTAGGGTTAATTTCCCTGATCGCTTTAATACACAATCCTATCAGCAATACTTTTAAACGCAGTTATGCATTACTCGGTACATTGTCCATTCTATGGTCAGCAGGCGTGGCGGCTCGTCATATCTGGTTGCAGAACTTACCGCCCGATAAAGTGCCGAGTTGTGGACCTGGTTTAGAATATCTGGTCGATGCACTGCCGATGAAAACCGTCTTAGCACAAGTGCTTTCGGGTTCAGGT
>JAHLFF010000319.1 GCA_018883945.1 Candidatus Acinetobacter avistercoris | reverse complement strand
CTACATCAATCACTTTTTATCTAAGTCTAATCAGCATTGCATCATCATTCTGTAGATCTCTTTGATAAATAAATTCATAAATAAAAAAATCATTAACTGGCAATCAATTAATAGGAAAAAACTCTTTATCTATGAGGTAGAGGACCAGAATGAGAGAATACTGATTGTGATTTTGTGATGTAAAGAATAACTTTTGAAAAAAGGCTTTGGTATAAAAAGCATCAATGATTTTCTTGAAACTAGATATTTGAATAAAATGATTAATTCTCAAATTAAAATTTAAATTTTTTTAAAGCTCAGCTTTAAATTTTGCTTTAGATCTCAATTTTAAATTTCAACAAGAACATAATATTTTTTGACTGCTTGAATCACCTCAAAAGTCCCGACAAATCCTGGAGGAATAATCCCAGCATCACCCGCTTGAATTTCAATATAGGACTGAGTCTTTTGATTGTGTATACGAACTATACCTTCGATCACTTGAAAGAATTCTTGTTTATTTTCAGCAAATTCGATATTCCATGCACCAACTTCGCAGTGCCATATGCCACATCCCATATTTGGATGTTCATACATGCTTTCTGTTTGACGACGCGGATTTCCTTTTACCAATCTTTCGGGGCGAGGAAAGTCAGTACTTGAGTGACTTGGTGTTAAACCATGACCGGCTAAAAAAATCGATGACATTCTGACTATGCCTCAAAATTAAAAAATTTAATTCGAAAAAATAAACCCCAACACGAGTTGAGGTTCTTTAGTATTAATGACTTTCTGGAACGGCACTGAGAAATTCGCGACGGTCTTCTTTATTGGTTTTAAAGTCACCAAGAAAGGATACAGTGCGCGTTGTAGATTCTTGTTTACCTACACCACGCATCATCATACACATATGAGCAGAGTCGATCACAACAGCAACGCCACGCGCACCAGTCACTTCAGAAACGGCTTCAGCTATCTGCTGAGTCATATTTTCTTGAATTTGTAAACGACGAGCAAACATTTCTGTAATACGGGCAAATTTGGATAAGCCTAAAACATTGCCTTCTGGTAAGTATGCAATATGCACACGACCATAAAATGGCAATAAATGGTGCTCACAAAGCGAGTAGAATTCGATATTTTTGACCAGAACCATTTCACAATTATCAGAAGGGAAGACCGCTTTATTGGTCACTTCGTCAAGAGTGAGGCTGTAGCCAGATGTTAAATACGAAAAAGCTTTTGCAGCACGCATTGGCGTATCTTTTAGACCAGGACGATTAAGATCTTCACCAACGGCTGTAAGAATGTTGGCGTAGGATTGCTGCATAGACATAAGACGTGTTCACTTACACTGAGATTGAACAAGGACGGCATTGTATCAGAAAACAATTGCATTGCCGTATTTTGGTAAAAAAATCCAATTATTGACTAAATTTTGGGTTCTTTTCTGTACGTTTGAGTAAAACTAATACTGCACCAGTGCCACCTTGTTTTTCTGGGGCACTCACAAACGCGAGAACGTCACGATGCTGACGAAGCCAACCATTTACATACGTTTTTAAAATGGCTTCAGGGCCTTTGCCATGTACAATTTTAAGTACATTCTGATTTTCATCTTTTGCAATCTGAATAATCTGTAGTACAGCCATACGCGCTTCTTCAATGGTACAACCATGTAAATCGACAGCTTCAAACCAGCGTAGATTTCCTGCTTTTAGATCTTCAAAAACCTTATGCTGTAATGTCGCAATTCGATAGCTTAAAACCGCTTGACTCGCGACAGGGTTTAACATCGCCTGTGTGTCAGAAAGAGTCGCTCCTTCGATCAACTGTGGACCTTCTGCAGCCGCACGTTTTGCCAAAGTTTGGCTATCGAGTTTTTTAATTTTCGATTTGGCTAACTTGGCAATATTTGAACTATCAATTTTTTGAACACCTTGCATCGATTTTTGGAACAATTCCAAATCGTCATCTTCAGGTGAAACTTCAGCCTGAATTTGAGGCTCAACGCGATTTTCCAAGGCTGTGGTATGTGGGTGGGTTATTTGCTTTTTAAAAGATTTGAGTAAGTTGTACTGATCTTTTGATAGCGAAGAGTCATGTTTGCTCATAGTTTATAAAACATGAAATAAGTTGAATTTCTTTAAATTATAGTCTGTATTGCTGCAAATGAGAACTGAATTGCATTCAGATTGCTTTTAGATCTCATTAATTTTCGGGATCTTTTTCAATTATAGAAATTTATAGCCACTTAAACGACTGCTCAAAGGGATGAACTATTCATTCTTGAATAATTGGAAATAGAGATTGGAAAACGAAAAAATATCACAATATTGAATGCTAATAAGAATAAGTATCATTTGTATTTATATTGTTTTAGTATTGTTTTTCAATACTTTCAATTTAAATTAAGTTTTAAAGAAAGATAATAAATCCACCATATTGGTTATTTCTTTATGATTAAATCTGTCCGCTTTGGTCAAAAACCATTAGCTCTCGCAATAAAAATGATCTGTTTTTCTTCCAGTGCAGTTTTCACAACTACCTACGCAAATGAAGCTGAGAATAAAGCTTTAAATGAAGAAATGAATCAATTACCAGTAATCAGTAGCAGCGCAGAACAGCCAAGTGCGATTACAGAAAATTCAGGAAGCTATACAACAGGTAGAACGAGTACCTCAACGAAATTAAATTTATCCATCCGTGATACGCCTCAAACAGTAAAAGTATATACAAGACAATATCTAGATGATCGAAATATTAGCTCCTTTCAAGAGCTGATCGGTAATATTACAGGGGTTTCAGGTCAACGAACGGATGAACGTCTAAGACCCTATGCACGTGGCTTTGAAGTGGATTACTTTCTAATTGATGGCAAACCCACGTCAGCAAATCTTTCCGAAGGAGATTTGGATCTGAGTATTTATGATCGAGTCGAGGTGGTAAAAGGTGCGAATGGATTAATGACGGGTGCTGGAAATCCAGCCATGGGGCTTAATTTAATTCGTAAACATGCGAATGCCAAAGAATTAAAAGGGAATGTCGCGAGTTCAATCGGGTCATGGAATAGCTATGCGAGTTCGGCTGATTTATCTGCACCACTGAATAATGATGGTTCTTTACGTGGTCGAGTTTACGTTAAATATGAAGATGAAGATTCATTTATGGATCTTGCGGAAAGAGAACGCCGAATCGCGTATGGTGCTATTGATTATGATATCAGTGATCGAACATTATTATCACTTGCTGCAACGTATCAAGAATTAAATCGAAATGGTGTACGATGGGGTGGTTTGCCTGCTTTTTATAATGATGGTTCACGTACCAATTTTGATCGATCATTGACGGTGAGTTCTGATTGGACGTATTGGAACGTCAACACTTCAATGCTTTTTGCAGATTTAAAACATACCTTTACAAATGGTGTGAATTTAAATTTATCATATTTATTTAAAAGAGAAGATGCTGATTCTAACCTGTTATATACCACAGGAAGAGTTGATAAATTAACCAATACATTGGCTGTTAATGGCAATGTCTCTGTGTACGCTGATAGCCGACGAACTGATGAAAATAATGTCGATGTATTTGTTTCTGCACCATTTGAGATTGCAGGGAAAGAGCAAGAAATTATATTCGGGGGAGCATGGAATAAATCAGAACTTAAGAAGAATGATTTTGGAGGATCATTCTATACAGGGCAAAATGTTTTAAATGTTGACGCTTTAAATTTTAACCATATCAATACTCAGCTTGTTGTCCCTGTTTTGAGAAACCAGAAAGGTGTACTCAATAATAAAACGCAAACCGCTGCATATATTGCAGGTAAATTTCATATTCTTGATCCTCTCAAAGCTGTTGCTGGTATTCGTCTTTCAAATTGGGAGTTTGAAGCTGAAAATCAAATTGGAAATCGTGAATTTAACAATCAAGTTACGCCATACTTTGGTTTTGTATATGACTTAAATAAAAACTATTCTTTATATTCAAGCTATACCAGTATATTCAAGCCTCAAGATAAAAAAGCAGAAGATGGTGTCTACTTAGATCCAAGCGAGGGTAATAGTTATGAGCTGGGACTAAAAAGTGAGTATTTTGATGGTCAACTTAATGCTGCTTTGTCGGTCTTTAGAATAGAACAAGATAATTTTGCGGAATTATTATTAGATCAAAATGGTTCGAATATCAAAGTTAAAGATCAAAATGGAAATTTAACTGCTGAAAATGCCTATTACGGGGTCAAAGGTGTGACCAGTAAGGGTGTTGAGCTGAACATTGATGGTGAAATTAATGACCATTGGGGACTTAGTTTTGGTGTTGCTCATTTTGAGGCTAAAGATGCCAAAGGGAATAAAGCCAATACAAAAAACTCAAGAACCACTTCAGATTTATTTTTAAAGTATAAGAACGAGTCTTGGTTTGCGGGTGCAGGATTAAATTACTACAGTAAAATTTATACTGGCACAGGGTCTTCCCGTATAGACCGAGACGATTTATATCTTGCAAATTTGATGGTTGGATATAAGTTCGATCAAAACTTGAGTGCTCAAATCAATATCAATAATTTATTCGATAAAAAGTATTACGATGGTATCGGTTCAGATAATATGATTTGGGCGAACCCTCGTAATGCAACACTCACATTGCGTTATAATTTTTAAAACGTGATTTTATTCTTTTTGCTCACTGATGATGAACAAGAAAAACTAAAATTAGACCTCTTGCACCAACCAAAAAGATCATGGAGCGACAATAAATTCATATCTAAAAATGCCTTCTTCCTTTGTGAGAAGGCTAGGTTGAAGGTATACGAATTTGTGAGTTGGTTGTTGATTGTTGCTTGTTGCTTGTTGCTTGTGCATGTAAAAAATGACTTATGAAAACGTCTAATTCAATCAAATAAAAAATGAGAGCACATGGCTCTCATTTTTATTTCGTATCTAATCCTTTATACCTAACATAAGTTTTTAAATACAGGACTTCGCTTTATTTACTCATGATTTACTCAATAATTTACTCAATGTTACAGAGATAAATTTTTCACTCTATTTTGATTTATTTAATAGAGTGAGGTACACCAAATAAGTCACGGAATGCATGATCAGGGCGAGGCTGTTTCATAAAGCTTTCACCGACTAAGAATGCATGAATATCATTTTCTTGCATCATTGCAACATCAGCGGGTGTTGCAATACCGCTTTCAGTAACCAATAAACGAGATGCTTCAAGTTGATTCTTCAAACGCACTGAGGTGTTTAAATCCACATCGAAGGTTTTTAAGTTGCGGTTATTTACACCTAAAATACAACGCTCATTTAAGCGTAATGCACGCTCAAGCTCATCTTCATCATGGACCTCAACCAAAACATCCAGATTATGTTCGAAAGCAGTTTGTGACATTTCTTCCAATTGTTGATTGGATAAACTGGCCACAATTAATAGTACACAGTCTGCATGTAACGCACGTGCTTCGATTACACCATAAGGATCTATGAGAAAATCTTTACGGAGGGCAGGAAGCGAACAATGTGCACGCGCGATTTGAATGTTTTCATCCGCGCCTTGGAAAAAATCCACATCTGTAAGTACTGACAAACACGCAGCACCTGCATCTTCATACTGTTGAGCGATTTCAGCAGGATTGAAGTTTTCACGAATAATCCCTTTAGACGGCGATGCTTTTTAATTTCTGCAATAACAGCAGGGCGCTTTTGTGCTAAAGCTTGAGCGAAACCACGTACAGGTGTTGCTGCTTTTGCAAGTTCT
>JAHLFF010000318.1 GCA_018883945.1 Candidatus Acinetobacter avistercoris | reverse complement strand
GAAATAGAAGAATTAGTTCAGGATATTCCTCTTGATACATCAATAATTTACGGGGAAGAAAAAAAAGAGTTCGGAGTTTGCCCTTATATTACATTTTATATTGATCAAAAAAAAACAAATGCTCAAGATTTTTTGGTAAAAGTTATTGATATTTACGAAGAATTTGAAATAAAAATAATTGACAAGCCATTTCATTTAAGATTTCGATGTGATACAGAGGTTTGGAAAAATGCAATTTCATGGATTAGAAGTCGTGAAGAAATATCAGCTGAAATGGCAAAAATTTATAAAAAATATTTCATTTATTATTTAGGTGCAACATCTGCACAATCTCAAGATCAAAGTCCACGTTGGGCTTTAAGTGCTAAGATTAGAGACTCTAGTGAACGCTATTCTAGCCTAAAATTAACTTTTGGTGATCAATGGTATAGATCCAATAAATCTATTTGGTACTCATTTGTTCAAAAATGTCTAGAAATACTTAACCCAATCCAAGCATATAGTGGCTATGAAATTGGAAACACAGGACAATTTGCATTTGTATCTCCTGAGTTTGAAACAGTTGAACGGATTTTCGCAGATTATTTTTACGGACTAGATATTGATCATCCTGGTATGGAGTTTTCTCATGAAAATATGTTTATTGCGGAAGATCGGGATGGTTTAGGTGGAGGTATTCGTACACCTATATGGTGCTTTTTACTTTCACCATATTGGTTAAAAAAACTTGGTTTAAATGAGGAACAAATTCGGGAAAAACTGAATGATCCTCGCATTGAAATCACAAAAATAGAAGATCTAAAAAATCCTAATGAATACAGTTTATGGATTCGTTTAGGGGAACTTTCACTTTATCCAGTTGAAGAAGGTGTACCTGAGTTGTTGGTTATGGCGAATGAATTGATTAAGCCGATACGTTGTGACAACTTAAAATTAACCACCTTAGATGCATGGGATGATGATCCAAACCCAAGGTTTGATGTTATCAGTTCGAAACAATGGATTGCCCGATTTGATAAAGACAGCACATGGCCAGAATTAAAACGAGTTGAAGTCGAACCTGAAAATGAAGAAAGAATAGATATCGTTGCAGCTGGAGAACCATGTCCACATGCAGGTTATTGGTATACGTTTGCCAAAGAAAATTCACGTCAATACTTTAAACAAGGAGATATTTTTCCTGATTTTGAAAGTGATTGGGGTGAAGTGTACTGGCAGTTTGATGGTGAATGATCAAATAATAAATTGGCATAAATGGTTAAATTTAGAAGTAAAGGACAAAAGCCAGTTTAGAGACAATTTACTTGAACAAGGAATGTATCATAAGAGATTTGATACATTTGTAAATGGTATTTACTCGGTTACTGATGGTTTTAGTAAATATAAAAATGATTCTCAATTCGGTGGATATATAGCAGCCGGAAGAAGACGAATTATAGATGGATTGGATTTAGCATCCTTACAGTATTCAGCGAGTGGTGATATTGATTTTATTCAAGAACTTTATCCATATTTACTGCATTGGACTGAAGAATATGCAGAAACCAGTCACCTCTATAATTTAAGCCCTGAAGCTAATGGTCGTTTTGTTTGGCATATTTCTCTAAGCACAGAAGATTATTGGTATATCGCATTACGTTTAGTTTGTTTTGGTTTGCTTACAGGTAATGCCGACCAAATGAGTCGTATTATGTCGATTATTGATTACAAAGAAGCAACGCCTGAAGGACAAGAAAAAGATGGCTTAATTGAGCTTTTAGTTGCGCGATTTGCTTTAGACAGAGGTATTCCACCGAATGAAGCAAGACGACATTTACCATATCGAAAACTCATAAAAGTGTTTGATGCAGAACCCCCAAAACGTCCTAAACTTATATTGCAATATTTAGAAGATTGGTATGAAGCAAGCCGACGAGAACCTTATCATGATCAACATCCACAACCAGATCTAAGATCTGGAAGAAGTTACTATGGTTATTGGTCATGGGAAGCTGCATCCGTCACTTGGTTATTGGATATTGATGACACGATTTATAGAGAACATCAGTTCTATCCAAAAGATTTGGTTGATTTTGCTAGATCACTAGCTAAAACGACTACTAGAGTAAGTCCTGTGGAAAGAATTAAAGTCAAAGGTGGAGAAAAATGTTCAAGAACTGGATATTGGACTACGCCTGCGCAACCTAATACACGTCCTTATTTTAAGCAAGATGAATTTTTACCGATTTTATCTGGGTTGGATTGGGGTGACGTATATTGGTATTTTGACGGTGAAGAATAACACCCACACATTTGAAATATGCCACCTCTATTGGGTGGCTTTTTTTATAATAAGTTTTCTTTATTAGATCTGATCATCATCACAGCTGATAAATTTGATTATAAATAGAGGAAACTAAAATAACACTTAATTCGCACAATATAATTGATACATCGTCTGCATTAGAGCGAGTACTTTAGGATCACAAACTTGATAAAAAATCAGTTTACCTTCACGCCGTGTACTCACCATATTATTTTTACGCAAGACAGTTAGCTGTTGCGAGAGAGTAGGTTGATGAATATCCGTAGAAGCTTCAATTTGTTGCACATTCAGTTCGCCATCGACCAAAACACAAAGAATCTTTAACCGGTCAGGATTTGATAATACTTTTAAACAATTCGTGACTGTATCAACTTGAGAAAAATCAATTTTAGACTGATTCACCAGTGTATTCATTACGAGATCCTTGTATTTGGCATATTTATAAATCAGTTACATAAGAGTAGCACAGAATGCTTGTTTAATATTTAAAATTATATATTATAAATAAATATATTGTAAGTAAGTATACTTAATATGTATGATTTTCTGATTGCTTTCATCGGTGGGTTAATGCTTGGTGTCTCCGTCGTTGGCTATCTGTATGTGCATGGTCGCATTGCAGGCATCAGTGGGATGATCGGACAAGTCTTAAATCCACAAACGATATTCAAAACACCCGCCATTTGGTTTTTATTGGGGCTGATCATTACGCCATTTATCTATGGTGGTTTTGTGCAGCCTGAAATTCAGTTAGATGCAAGCCCACTGATGATGGTCATTGCAGGTTTGTTGGTGGGTTTCGGTACTCGACTGGGATCAGGTTGCACCAGTGGTCATGGGATCTGTGGAATGAGTCGATTGTCCAAACGGTCAATTGTGGCAACAGTAAGCTTTATGTTTGCAGGTTTTGTTACTGTGTATATTGTCCGTCACATCACTGGAGCATTTTAAAATGAAAAATATATTCGCTTTTATTTTTGGTGCTCTTTTTTCGATTGGCTTAATGGTTTCAGGTATGTCAAACCCTGAAAAAGTTCTCGATTTCTTAGATGTATTCGGTGACTGGGATGCAAGTCTTGCTTTTGTAATGATGGGTGCGATCGCAGTAGCATTCATTCCATTTCAAATGGTCATTCGAAGCAAAACTCCTCAAACTATCTTTAATGAACAAATAGATTTACCCACCAATCAAAAGATTGATCCGAAACTGATCTCGGGCAGTTTATTATTTGGTATTGGGTGGGGTATTGCAGGTGTTTGTCCAGCGCCCAGTTTTACCTTGATCGGACTAGGACATTATCAAGTTTTGTATTTTATATGTGCAATGCTGATCGGTGTATTGATTCATCGTAAATGGTCAGGAGTTTAAAGATGTTGAGTATTCCTGTAGTCAAAGATTTTTTTCATGAAGATACCAACACCTTCAGCTATGTGGTACGTGATCCTGCGACTCAATCTTGTGCCATTATTGATAGTGTTCTAGATTACGATGCTGCATCTGCAAGCACATCAACAGATCATGCTGATCAAATCATTGCGTATATCAAACAGAATAGTCTAACCGTAGAGTGGATTCTAGAAACACATGTCCACGCTGACCACTTGACTGCTGCACAATATCTTAAAGATAAGCTGGGTGGCAAGATTGCCATGAGCCAGAAAATAGCAATCGTGCAAGAAACGTTTTCAGCTATTTATCATCTTGATATCAAACAATGGAATGCTGATCAGGGTTTTGACTATTTGTTTGAAGATCATGAATCATTTCAAATCGGAACACTAAAGTCTTATAATATTCCGACTCCAGGTCATACACCTGCATGCTTAAGCTATGTTATTGGTAATGCGGTATTTGTAGGTGATACATTATTTATGCCTGATTATGGAACTGCACGCTGTGATTTTCCGCGGGGCAGTGCTGAGCAACTTTTTGATTCAGTACAAAGTTTATATCAGCTCCCCGAAAACACTCGAGTGTATTTATGTCATGACTATTTACCTGATACACGTGAGTCATACGTATGTGAAACAGATATTGAATCTCAAAAAACAAAAAATATTCACATACATGAGGGAGTGCTCAAAGCTGAATTTGCACAAATGCGTAATCAGCGAGATTCACAACTTAGTATGCCTAAACTCATACTTCCTGCGATTCAAATTAATATGAAAGCAGGTCAGTTTCCTGAGCCAGAACATAATGGTGTTTCTTATTTAAAGCTTCCTCTCAATTACTTTAAATAAGATAGTTTAGAGATGAATAAAAAACTCGTCCTTAACTTATTCAGTTTTTTTTACTTTTCTTTTTCATTAATTTATTTTGATGAAAGAGAGAAGATGATTCAGTCACGGGCATGATAGAAACAACGATCATTCATGAATCTCACTTTATTTGAATTTTCATTTTCTAGATTTTAACTCTAGATTTTAACTCTAGATTTTTACTATAAAGACCATCTACCTATATGTAGCAATAACCTTAAATTTTATCGTGCGAAATATATTCGCCGTTGACGAAGCGACACAGAGTAACTGATATTGTTCCATAATTGATTTGAGCTAAGTTAGCTATTTTCTAGTCAACAACTCACCAATTAATTTAAATCATCATATTTCTGAAAAATTCTAAAAATAACATTCTCAAAACCTTTTCTGAGTCTTTCTCTAACTCTTAATCTTTAAAAGTTAACTTCAAAGTAATTTCTTAGCAAATCTCAATCCGTGTTCTTCTACACATGATTATTCCTAAAATCATTCACTACTGAATAAGTCTCTAACTGAATATTTATAAATACATAACTTACGATTTTTCATATTCATCTTGGCTTAGATTTTAAAATTTGAGAATGATATCCAACGAGTATGGCTAGGATATTGAAACGGTATTAGACAGCAGGAGTGCATTTAGCTGATTCTTGACACTGAAAAAAAAACACGATGATTTAATTCAGCTAATCCATAGGATTTGGATCGATTAAAATTAAGGATTATTAAATGCACAAAACAATTGATGATAAAGCACGACGTAAAGCGATAACTGCTGCTGGTATTGGTAACTTTGTTGAATGGTTTGACTTTGTTTTATATGCACAATTTGCTGCGATTATTGCGATACACTTCTTTCCCTCAGAGAATCCTACATCAGGCTTACTTGCAACTTTTGCAGTTTTTGCACTTGGTTTTTTAGCGAGACCTATTGGTGGTGTGATTTTTGGCCATTATGGCGATAAACATGGTCGTAAAAAAGCACTGTCAGCTGCCGTTTTATTGATGAGTATTGCCACATTTGCAATCGGTTTAACCCCAACTTTTGAGTCTATTGGCATAATGGCGCCTATTCTTTTGGTTGTTTGGCGTGTGTGTCAAGGTTTATCCGCGGGTGGTGAATATGCAGGTTCAAGTTCTTTTGTAATCGAATTTGCACCCAAAGGTAAAAAAGCGCTTTATGGAAGTATTAACCCAATCGCAACGGCATTAGGAATTATTGGTGGTGCTTTAGTTGGTTTAATTATGACTCAATTAATGGATCCAGAGCTTATCAATTCATGGGGCTGGCGTATTCCATTCATGATTGCAGGTCCTTTGGGTATTGTTGGTCTTTATTTACGTAATAAAGTTGAAGAAACACCTGAGTTTCAGGCTATTCAAAATAAAGTCAAAGAAGAAAAACATGCGCCTTTAGTTGAAGCATTCAAAAGTTCAAAAATGAATATGCTGACCTTATTCGGTTGGGCTTCTCTAAATGGTCTGGGCTTTTATATGTTGACTGGTTATATGATTACTTTCATGACCAATACAGCTCAAATGGCAAGACCCCAAGCATTGTCTGTTTATATAGTCGCATTGATCTTATTTTCATTCTCTTGTTATTTTGCAGGTAAGTTGATCGATCGTATCGGTATCCAGAAAGTCGCTATTGTATCTGCACTTGTAATGTCGATTTTAATTGTGCCAGCCTTCTATTTATTAAGCACAGGTGATTTAACAACAGCAATTATTGGTCTAAGTGTTTTTGGAATCGTGATGGGGTTTATTTGCACAGTCACACCTTTATTGATGGTCAATCTATTTCCTGCACATATTCGTTATAGCGCAAGCGCTTTGGCTTATAACTTGGCATACGGGCTATTGGGTGGAACAGCGCCTTATATTGCGACCTATCTCATTGCAGAGACAGGCAATAATCTTGCTCCTGCTTACTATGTCGTCTTCGTCACTATTTTTGGTTTATTAATTACTTTGACTGGTTTCCGATTTAACAAAGCGAACCAATCTGAGCATAAGGAATTGGTGCAATCATTATGATGAATAATAAAGTATTTATTTGTGATGCTATACGCACTCCAATTGGTAAGTTAGGTGGCGTTTTTAAAAGCTTAACGCCTCTCGATCTCGCCGTACCTTTAATACAGCATCTAACACAAAAAAACGCTAACATTGCTGTCCATTTAGATGAGCTAATCGTCGGGCAGGGTTATGGTACGGCTGAAGCTGCCAATATCGGTAAGGCTTTGGCACTAGATGCAGAGTTACCCGATCATGTTTGTGGTTATAGTGTGGATCGCCGTTGCGCATCAGGTCTACAAGCGATTATTGATGCGATGATGATGATTCAAACGGGTAAGGCTAATTTGATCATTGCTGGTGGTGTAGAGTCATTGAGTCAAGCTCCTTATTACAGCACCAGTATTCGCTGGGGTGGTTTTGGAGATCTGAACCTTAAAGACTCACTAAAGTATGGTCGTATTCATGCGAATGGTCAGAAAAACCCAATTCAAGGTGGCATGCTTGAAACGGCTGAGAACCTGAGAAAAAAATATGCTATCAGCCGCCAAGCTCAAGACGAATGGGCAGTTTTAAGTCATCAAAAAGCTTGTAAAGCGATTGCTGATGGCAAGTTCAGTCGAGAAATTCTTCCCGTGAATGTAAAAGGGAAGTTGATTGATACAGATGAACATCCAAGAGCTGATACGACACTTGATCAACTGTCATTGTTAAAACCTATTTTACTGAAAAGTGATCCTGAATCTACTGTAACCGCCGGGAATTCATCTGGTCAAAATGATGCAGCCGCTTTTTGCTTAATTGCAAGTGAGAAAATGGTTGCAGAACTCAATTTGAAACCGTTAGCGGAAATTGTTGATTGGTCGATTGCTGGTGTACCAAGTGCGATCATGGGGATTGGACCTGTGCCCGCTATACGAAAGGTTTTGAAATCAACTGGACTGACTTTGGCAGATATTGATCGTATTGAAATCAACGAAGCTTTTTCTGCACAGCTATTGGCATGTACGCAGGAATTGAATTTTGGTCCAGAAGAATTTGAAAAACTCAATGTCAATGGATCGGGAATTTCGCTTGGACATCCGATTGGTGCTACAGGTGCTCGAATTATGACGACGTTGATCAATGAACTTCAAAGTCATCATCTGCGTTACGGTTTGATCTCTATGTGCATTGGGGGCGGACAAGGCATGGCTGCAATTATTAAAAACATTAACCACTAAAAATATTAACCACTAAGGAAGAGAGGTATAACATGTTATACATGGTTCAAATGACAGTAAACAAACCGAATGATATTGATCCAGATGTTTGGCTAGATATTATTACAAGAGAACGTGAGTATGGGCAAAAGTTCATGAAGAATGGACAATTTCCGCATATTTGGCGTGTAGTTGGTAAGTTTTCTAATGTCAGTATTTTTGATGTTGAATCTAATGATGCATTGCATCAAATCTTATCGGGATTCCCATTATTTCCCTACATGGATATGCAGGTGACAGCACTTGCTGAGCATCCATCGGCTTTGAAAAAATAAGCTGTATTGAATATAAAAAAATCCCTTAACAGTGTTAAGGGATTTTTTTATTGAAAGGAAATAATGAATAATCGAATATTTTTCATCAAATTAACTTAAGGTACTCAGTGCATTTTTTAATAATATTGAAGGATTTCCTTCACGCCACACGACTGCAAGATCAATAAATGTATGATTATCTTCTAGAGGTATGTAACGAATTTCATCTAATTGAATATTTTCAAGGCCTTCAAGCGTTAATGTAATGCCGTAGTTAGCCGCAACCAAGATTAAAATGGAATGTGTGTCGTCAGCTTCTTTCACGATCCGAGGATTAAAGCCAGCTTCCTGACACGCATGAATAAACACTTCTCGAATAACAGAACCTTTATAAGCATGATTTGTAATAAACTTTTCGTCACGTAACTCACTAACATTAATAAATTTTCTAGAGGCGAGAGGATGCGTTACAGGAACAGCAGCGATTAATCGATGACGACTAATGATCGTATAAGAAATTCCTAATGTACTAATGGGTAATAAAACCATTCCTGCATCTAAATCGCCGTTAGCAACACTTTCTAGCACTAGATTAGAATTGGCTTTTCGATGGATTTCAAAGTCAATATTAGGATAAAACTTTTTGGTCTGATTAAATAATTTCGGTAAAACGACGCTGGGTAAAGCACCTGAAAAACCGATATGAATTTTCCCTAAACTTCCTTGGTTTGATTTACACACGGCCGCCGCCGCTTGCTCAATTGCTAATTTAACTTTTTTTGCTTCTATTACAAAAATTTCACCTTCCGGTGTCAGATTTAAACCTTTGGGAATGCG
>JAHLFF010000317.1 GCA_018883945.1 Candidatus Acinetobacter avistercoris | reverse complement strand
AAAATTCAGATCTTCGCTGAGATAACTCAATAGTTAAAATTTACACGATCAAATGATCTCAAAATCTCTACATTTAGTTTCAAAGAAGCTGAAAAATGAGCCTTAATACAAATCTGCTTTAGTAACTCGTTTTAAACTCGGATCCAATGCTTCGCGTTCCAAACGTTCTACACGGGTAATGGCCTGCTGAATCGGCTTTCCGTCCTTAAATAAAATCATTTCTCCAGCTTTATAAGAAAACCAGTCTTCATTATCGGTTAAAGGTTCAGTGGTAATCACGGCAACACGATCATCTGGCGTTGTTACTGCACTAAAATCGACTTCAACGTCTAGATCTATGAGTCGCGCTGGTTTGAATGGATATTCGCGTACAATCCAATGAAGTTTTGTCGTTGCATAACTAAATAAGGCCTGTCCATTTGAAAGACAGAAATTAAAAGTGCCATATTCAGCCACAGTCGGTGCAATTTCTTCTAAGACCGTAAAAATATCTTTTAAACTTGGCTCAACAAAACCAAACTTTAAAACCAACTGATCTAGCACATAACAAAAAGCGAGTTCACTATCTGTGTTGCCTACAGGCAAAAATTTCCCAGAAAGACGCGGTGCGAAATCATGTAGGTCACCATTATGGGCAAAAATCCACTGTCTGCCCCACAACTCACGTATGAAAGGATGTGAGTTTTCTAAGGTGATTTTCCCTTGGGTTGCTTTACGAATATGCGCGATGACATTACGAGATTTGATTGGATAATTACGAACCAACTCCGCTATAGGTGACTCCACTGCAGATTGATTATCTACAAACAAACGACAAGCTTTGTCCTCAAAAAATGCAATTCCAAACCCATCTGAGTGATCTGATGTTATTCCTGCACGCTGAGAGAAACCACGGAACGAAAAAGTAATATCCGTAGGCGTTGCACAGTTCATTCCAAGTAATTGGCACATATTTATTCGTTAGCCTATAGTTATACTGTTCATTGTGCATTAGAGCTACGGCGCTTGCAAATCCGAATAAATTTAGCCGAATATTATTTAAGCATTAGACTTCTTTCATCAATCAAATAAGATCATTCAGCAGCAATCAATGGATACGTAGAAATTCCGTTTCCAACTAGAAAAAAGCGATGATGAGGGAGTAATGATTGTGCATTTGATTTGTAAAATGATTTGTAAAATAATTTCTAAAAAAATCTATTGTTGAGCTGAAAGTCAGTTAATGAATACGATCTAAAGTATGTTTCTCTTTAATAGATTTGTTTCAAAAGTCATTATTCACACAGCATACTCATCATGAGTATTCCATCATCCTAACCTTCTCTCAAAGGGAGAAGGAATTTTTACAGATCAATTTATTGCCATTTAATGATCATTTTTTGACTCATGAAAGAAAACTAATATTTATGAACTTAAAAAAACCATATATTTGAAAGTCTATATCGTTAAAAAATCTAAACGCTTAAAACAAAAAACCACCGAAGTGGTTTTTTGAAATGATTTAAAAAATTTATTTCAGATCTTTTGAACGGTTGGTGATTAATGTCCCCACACCATGATCTGTAAATATTTCTAATAATGTCGCATGCGGTACACGACCATCGACAATATGTGCGCTAACAACACCACCTTTAACCGCATCCAGTGCACAACCCACTTTGGGAATCATGCCACCGTAAATGACACCTGTTTCGATTAAACGATCAACTTCTTGCGTGCTTAAGCCCGTGAGTAGTTTTTTGTTCTCATCCAAAACACCAGAAATATTGGTCAGCAGTATCAATTTCTCTGCTCCTAATGCTTCAGCAACTTTACCTGCCACCAAATCGGCATTGATATTATAGGTATTGCCCTGATCATCCACGCCCAAAGGTGCGATCACAGGAATAAAATCACTTTGCGTAAACATTTCTAACACGTCAGTTTTAACACCAACGACTTCACCGACTAAGCCCAAATCAATTTCTTGCACAGAGCCATCTTCAGCCACTTTTTTCATTAAAAGTTTTTGAGCGCGGAGTAAATTACCATCCTTACCGGTCAAACCAATCGCACGGCCACCATGCTGATTAATCAAGTTTACGATGGACTTATTCACACTCCCACCTAAAACCATTTCAACCACTTCCATCGTCGCTGGATCTGTAACACGCATCCCATCAATACGGTCTGACTCACGCCCCAATTGTTTCAAAAATGAATCCACTTGTGGGCCGCCACCGTGAACCACAATTGGATTCAGACCAACCGTTTTTAAAAGCACAATATCACGTGCAAATGAGCTTTCTAATTCAGGATCGGTCATTGCATTGCCGCCATATTTTACAACGAGGGTTTTACCCGCAAAACGTTGAATATACGGCAAAGCTTCAGTCAAAATTTGAACTTTGTCGATGCCAGTCTGCTGCTGTGGCATTCGCTTTTCCTCTTATATTTAAAAATAAATGTTTAAGAATTAATGTGCTTTTGAAATATCTTGAGCGATTTTAGGATACTGCTCACTCAATATTGAAACAAAATTTTGACGAATCTGATCTAAGCCAGTGGAACTGTCCGCATCAAAACGTACAGTAAAGTATTCGCCCGTATTTGATGCACGCATAATGCCAAATCCATCATTAAAATCAAGGCGAATTCCATCAATTTTACTGATTAAAGCATTCAGTTCACCACAACGCGACTCAACAAAGGCTAATACTTGTTGAGGATCAGTTTGATCAGTGCTGATATAAGTGTCTTCTGTACCAAATCGCTCTGGGTATTTCTGCATAATTTCAGATAAAGTCTTCTGTTCATGCTGACTTAGATATTCCATGACTCTCAGTGCTGCATACAGTCCATCGTCGTATCCAAAACCACGACCGTCATTGAATACATAATGTCCTGCATACTCACCGCCAAAGACAGCAGCGCCCTTGGTTTTTGACAAATAACGTCGCAAAAAACTGCTTCCAGTGCGAAGCATTTTTGCCTGTCCACCTAAATGTTCAACTGTATTTTTGACCATCGTTGAACACTTTACATCAAACACAACTTCATGTGCTGGGTGTGAACATAAACAAAGTTCAGCAAAAAGTGAAATTAGCCGATCAGCAGAAAGAATATGTGCTTTTTCATCAACAATCACAACGCGATCACCGTCGCCATCAAGCGCAATGCCTAAATCGGCTTGATGCAGAAGAACCTTTTTTTGTAATTGGGTTAAATGAATCGCCAATGACGGATCGGGTGCATGATCAGGAAAATCCCCATTCGCCTGACAACGAATCGAAATAACTTCACAGCCCATTTTTTGTAAAACTAAATCTGCACATCGCCCTGCTGAACCATGCATTCCATCTAAAACAACTTTTAGCGGTCTGTTCAGCTTCACATCTTTTAAAAGAGCTTTCTGATAATTTAAACAAAATGCTGCTTTGATCTGATGCTCTTGTAAATCATCTTCGTATTTTGTATTGATGTTAAAAAAATGATGCTCAGCGATATCTGCAACCTGCTGAATCATTTCAGGACTTGGTGGTTCTGACTGAATTATCCATTTCACACCGTTATCTTCTTTGGGATTATGGCTCGCCGTAACGATAATGCCATTTCCATTAAAATCACGTGCTGAAAAATACATTTGTGGCGTAGAGCAGCAACCTATATCGGTCACCTGAATGCCTTGGTCACGTAATTGTTCTGTTAAAATTTTGGCATAACCTGGACTGGTTAAACGAGCATCATAGCCAATAACCACTTGATTTTGACCACACGCTTTCAATTGCTCTGCCAAACCATGAGCGATCGCATAAATGACTTGAGCATTTAAAAGACTGATTTTCCCCCGAATGTCATATGCGCGGAAAATTTGGCGTGGAAATAATGGATATAGAGTATTCATACTTGTTACACAATGCTGACCAAATATTTTAATAGCAAAGCGATATAAAATTCGCTTTGCAAAGTCATTCGATTACACGTAAATTTTGAAATAAGTAGTTACTATATATAACTTTCACGAAACATTTATGATTATTTTTTGTAGTCAGATCACAATAAATAAATTAAAAGCCTGATCGATCAGGCTTTTAACAAATATATTAATTTTTCCCTGTATGTCCAAAACCACCCGCACCACGCTCAGTTGCCTCAAACTCTTCCACTAAATTGAACTCAGCTTGAATAACGGGCACTAAAACATATTGCGCTAGACGTTCACCTGGCTCTAAAGTAAATGTGGTTTGACTACGATTCCAAATTGAAACCATAAGCTCACCTTGATAATCTGAATCGATCAAGCCCACTAAATTACCCAACACAATACCGTGCTTATGACCCAAACCAGAACGCGGTAAAATAAGGCCCGCATATTGTGGATCTTGAATATAAATCGCCATTCCTGTTTTCACTAAAACAGTTTGACCGGGTTCAATTTGAATCGCTGTGTCAACACAGGCACGCAAATCTAAGCCTGCTGATCCAGTGGTTGCATACGTCGGTAAAGGCCACTCTTGACCTAAGCGTGAATCAATAACTTTAACTTGAACTTTCATTTTTAACCTTATCCGATTAACGTTTCAATAATGCTTTTAAATTTTGTAAATACTGTTGAGCCTGTAACTTAGGATCAATATTTTCAGCCAATTTTTTCTTACGACCTAACCAATCAATCTCATCTTGCGGTAACTCGTCCAGAAAGCGACTTGGCGTCATTTGTTTCATTTGACCACCATTCTTACGCTGTTCGGCTAAAGTGAGCGTGAGCCCCTGTTTAGCGCGCGTAATGCCCACATACATCAGGCGCCTCTCTTCTTCGATTGTTTCTGCCGCAATAGAGTTCTTATGTGGTAATAATTCTTCTTCTAATCCCATAATATAAACAAACGGGAATTCTAAGCCTTTAGAAGCGTGTAAGGTTAAAAGATTGACTTTGTCGATATCTTCATCTTCTTGCTGCTGCTCTAACATATCCAGCAGCACCATTTTACGAATCACACTCTCAATATTCTTGTCATCGACATCTTCAGCACGATTGATCAGACTTTGAATACTACTGTAAAGAATTTCAATATTATCAATTTTGGTTTTTTCTTGTGCAGGTGTTGCAGCAGATTCTTTCACATAATCGATATAACCTGCTTCCAGCATCATTTGACGAATTTTAGGGACAGGTTCATCATCATCCAAAAGTTCACGCGTGAAATTTCCAATAAATTCTGCGAACTCTGCCAACTGAGAAGTGGCTTTTTTCGGCATCACCATTGTTAAACGCTGATCACTTGCTGCCGCCAATAAGGACAGATTATTTTCTTGTGCAAATAATCCAAGCTTCTCTAAGGTAACAGGGCCAATTGCACGTTTAGGTGTATTGATGATGCGTAGGAATGCACTGTCATCTTCTGGATTAATAATGACGCGTAAATAGCTCATCACATCTTTAATTTCAGCACGACCGAAGAAAGACTGACCGCCTGATAATTTATATGGAATTTGCATTTGGCGCAGTTGTGTTTCTAAAACACGCGCTTGGAAGTTTCCGCGATACAGCACCGCATAGTCTTTCCAACTTTTACCATTCATTAACTTATGCGTTAATAAATCTTTAACCACGCGCTCTGACTCATCATCATCATTTCGGCAGGTGATTATTCGAATAACTTCGCCATGCCCTTTATCACTCCACAATTTTTTAACAAAAATATGCGGATTATTTTCAATGACATGGTTTGCAGCTTTTAAAATTCGACTGGTCGAACGATAGTTTTGTTCAAGCTTAATCACTTTGAGATTTGGAAAATCTTCTTTGAGTAAGGCCATATTTTCAGGTTTAGCACCACGCCAAGCATAAATAGACTGATCATCATCACCCACGGCGGTGAATTGGCCCATCACACCGACCAGCAGCTTCACCAAAATATATTGCGCAGTATTGGTATCTTGATACTCATCCACCAGCAAATAACGAACTCGGTTTTGCCATTTATCTCGAACTTCGGCATTGTTTTGAAGTAAGCGTGTAGGCATGACAATCAAATCATCAAAATCTACAGCGTTATAAGCCCGTAAATTACGTTCATAAAGCTGATAAAGATGCGCAAACTGTACATCTTCCGCTGTTTCACAGGTGGTATGTGCTTGTTCAGGTAAAATCAGATCATTTTTCCAATCTGAAATCATTTTCATTGCTTTAGCAATCAGCTCTTTGCTTTCTGCACCCGACAAATTATCTCGATGCATTAAATCCATTAAGATCCGCTTACAGTCATCGGCATCTAAGATCGAAAAGTTATTTTTTAATGGTGTATGTTTGAGTTCTAAACGTAATAAATTTAAGCCAAAAGTATGGAATGTAGAAACTGAAAGCCCCTTTCCATCTTCCTTGCCCAAAAGTTTACTCACACGCTCTTTCATTTCGCGTGCAGCTTTATTGGTAAATGTCATCGCAGTAATGCGATGTGCAGGAATTCGACACTGTTTCACTAAGTACGCAATCTTTTGCGTAATCACAGAGGTTTTACCCGAACCTGCCCCAGCAAGTACTAACAACGGCCCTTGAGTGTAGTTCATTGCTTCAAGTTGCTTGTCGTTCAAATGACTTGCAGATGACATAGTTGATCCTCTCTTGTTTCAGCGCTCGATTATAGTCATCTGAACCAAACTTGACTAACCTTTTCAAGAAAATTATGTAGAGGCTCAAAATTCGTTTAAATAAAAAAACCACCCGAAGGTGGCTTTTCATACTGCAATATTTTTAAAACTTATAATGTTTTTAAAACTTATTGAACAGCATATACCGCGATTTCTACACGACGGTTTTGTTCTTTACCCGCAGCAGATGAATTGTCTGCAATCGGATTAGATGAACCTAGACCTTGTACATTAATACGTGAGCTAGAAACACCTCTAGAAGATAAATAACTTGCTACAGACTGAGCACGAGCTTGTGATAATGGAATGTTAATCGAATCATTACCAGAACTGTCTGTATAACCAGAAACAAGGATACCGCTCTTGTTATCTTCAGTTAAAACTTGAGCAACTTTGTTTAAAGTCGCGTTGAAGTTTGGTTTGATATTTGATCTGTTGGTGTCAAACGTAATTGAACCAGGCATAACCAAATTAATCGAACCATCAGCATTACGGTTTACATCTACACCCGTACCTGCCATTTGTTGACGTAATTTTTTCTCTTTATTATCAAGATAAACACCCGCTGCACCACCCAATACTGCACCAATTGCAAGTGCACGGTTGTTCTGAGCGCTAGAGTTTGCATTACCTTTAGACAGACCATAGCCAGCAGCTGCGCCAATTAAGCCGCCCAATGCTGTTTTATCGTACTCTACCCCACCAATGTTATTGCCTGTACTTTGACAACCTGATAGTACCATTGCCCCAACAACTGCAGCCGAAATAGCTAATGCGCGCATGGGTTGACTCCTTTTATATGTATATGTTTTTGTATGATATGAATAATGATTCGAAAAAAGCCATTAAACCATTACTATTTTGTTAATATTAAACTGTTTATTTACATTTTGTAATCATTTGTGACATGTTTCATTATATCACTCTCATTATTTATCCATAGTTTGAATTTGCAGCTTTTTAAATTTGGCATCTACATTTATAGTTTAGCTTAAATGCACTTAATTTTTTAAGACAAAATGAGGGAGGACTGTTCCATGGCATTGCAGAAGCAACCATTATTAAAAAAAATCACCAAAGGCCTTACTGTTGGTTCAGTCATCACAGGAAGTACTTTTTTTCATGGTCCTCCTGTACTGGCATTAGGTCTTACTAAACTCATCAAAAAATCATCAAAAATCGATGAAGCCAACATTAATATCACCAATAGCTGGCTGAGCATCAACAATTGGTTAATTGATCATATCCTACCAAATACACAGTGGCACATCAGTATTGACGAAGACTTGGATCTAAATTTACAAGGTCGATATTTAATGACCTGTAATCACCAAAGCTGGGTCGATACCACAGTAAATCAATATTTTGGTTTAACCCGTATGCCTCTTACGCGTTTCTTTACCAAATGGGAACTCATCTTTATTCCATTTGTGGGACAGGCTTTTAAAATTCTTGGCTTCCCGATGATGAAACGTCACAGTAAAGAGCAAATTGCAAAAAATCCTCAGCTCAAATATCGCGATATGGAAGAGGCACGCAAATCTTGTGAACAGCTTTTAAGTCAGCCTTTTACCTTATTGAACTATTTAGAAGGCACACGCTTTACGCCTGAAAAACATGCTCAACAACAATCTCCCTATCAAAATCTTTTAAAACCTAAAGCGGGTGGTTTAGCGCTTGCACTCAGTATTTTAGAAAATGAAATCGATGCATTGGTTGATATGACCATTGTTTATCCTGATGGTGTTCCAGGTTATGGCGAATTTTGGTTAGGTGATGTGGCTCAAATTGCTGTCAACTTGCGTAAAATAAACATTCCCGATTGGGTTCGTGGTGGCAATTATGAAGACGATGCAGAATATCGTGCACGTTTCCAAAAATGGGTAGATCAACTTTGGACTGAAAAAGACCAATTAATTACACAGTTAAAACAACAACTAGATGCAAAATCTGTACATTACGATCAACAGATAAATAGATAACTCATGACAGATCAAGCCAGCACGCGGCGTAAAAGCTTCCGCCCCATTAATCACAACACCTTAGCGTGGAAAATGTTTTTGGTGTATGACATTTTCATGATGTTCATCATCGTCATTAACATTATTTGCCTTTCCGTGAACACCATTTTGCTCAGTAACTTTGGTGCTTGGTTTTTTGATTTAATCAATATGTCTCACGTGCTGACCTATTATCAAATCCACTTACATCCGTGGGTGGTCAAAACAGAAAGCTGGTTTATCACTGTTCTGATCGCGGAACTGGGAATTCGTTGGTTCTTTGCTATTATTTATAAGCACCATCGACGCTGGTTTTTCTTCCCTTTTATTCATTGGTATGAAATTCTTGCGATTATTCCCTATTTACGCTTTTTAAGATTAATTCGTGCCGGAATCATTGCTTATCGCTTGCACGAATTAGGCTATAAAGTTGTTCCTCAATTTATTTTCAACCGTGTGACTTTTTACTACAACTTGATTATGGAAGAACTATCTGATCGTGTCGTAGTCACCGTCCTCGATGGGGTAAAAAAAGAACTCGACACCAGTTCTAGCCACAAAAAAATTATTCATGATTTGGTGAATCATCATCGTGAAATGTTTGCAACAACGCTCGCCCAAGTTTTGCAAGAATCATTAGCGACTGAATTAAAAACCCAACAACAAACCATTTCAAAGGGTGTCGGTCAAGTGGTGATAAAAGCTATTGAAGATACACCTGAGCTTACTCAATTACTGCGTTTAATTCCCATTGTTGGTGGTCGTATAGAGCAACAAATCCAGAGCATTGGTCAACGTTTAGGTGAAAATATCACCCAAGGGCTCATTGATCCTTTTATTGCAGGCAGTCCTGAGCAACCCAATGCACAATTCGTTTTGATCGCAGATAAACTGAGTCAATTAAATATAGAAAATAATACACTTGAGCAATTGGTTGAATCTGTAGTCTATGAAAGTTTAGAATCTGTAAGAAAACAAGTAATGATTAAACAATGGCAACTTGAGCTTGAAAAGAAAGATCAACTCACAGAATAGTCAAATCATTCTCGTTATTAATATCTGTGCTAGTGAAATCAATCGATTTGATCTAGCATTCGTGGCATTGAATAAATTTTACTTCGATACTAAAAACGAAGCACTTAAGGAAAAATTATGGCAGATATTCGGATTACCGGCAGAATGGTTAATTTCACCCGAATAACCTTTGACACCAATGATCATAATGTTATCCGCCAACAATTAAGTGCAATGATGAGCGAAACCTCTTATCAAGGCGCTTTGGTTATTTTAGACACGACTGTTGAGCAAGAATTGATTGCTTTAATTCAGTTGCTCGTGAGCTTAGATTTACAACCAATGGCTGTAGTCGACGGATTAATGGGCGATGAAGCGCGCTCGATCCAATTTCCAGTTCTCCCCGCCGACCGTCCATTGCAAAGAATTAAAGCGACAAAAGAACAAGCACTTGAACAGAAAGTCCAAGATGCTAAAAACAGTGAAGCAAATCCTGTTGATGCAACAGCAACAATTGCTAAAATTAAGCATTTAACCTCTTATCACAACGAAATTTTAAGAACTGGACAATGTTTAGTACAAGATCATGGTGACATTATACTAAACGCTGGTATTAACAGCGGTTCAGAAGTGATCGCATCAGGAAATATACATATTTATGGCAGTGCACGTGGTAGAGTTATTGCTGGTGCAGGTGGTAATTTTGCAGCTCGGATTTTTTGCCACTCTTTAGAGGCCGAATTGGTCTCTATTGCAGGTACTTATTGCGTTGCTGATGATATTCCTCAACATATGACGAAAAAACCAGTACATATTTATTTAAATGATAATCAAGAGCTGGTCTTTGAAGCACTTGAGTTTTAATGTATATATAAACACTTGAGAGCCCTATTAAAAAAGGGACAAACATAACAGGAGTTGGATCGGTGGCGAAAATTGTTGTCGTAACATCAGGTAAAGGTGGCGTAGGTAAAACAACTACGAGCGCATCTTTTGCAACAGGTTTAGCCCTTCGCGGCCATAAAACTGTTGTTATTGATTTTGATGTAGGCTTACGTAATCTTGATTTGATCATGGGTTGTGAACGACGTGTCGTTTATGATTTTGTAAATGTATTAAATAATGAAGCACGCTTACAGCAAGCCTTGATCCGCGATAAAGAGATTGAAAATCTTTATATCTTACCTGCATCACAAACCCGTGATAAAGACGCACTCACCGATGAAGGCGTTGCACGTGTTATGGATGAGCTTTCTTTAGAGTTTGATTACATTATTTGTGACTCACCTGCTGGGATCGAACGTGGCGCTATTCTTGCCATGTACCATGCAGATGAAGCAATTATTGTGACTAACCCAGAGATTTCATCTGTACGAGATTCAGATCGTATTATTGGTATGTTGGACAGTAAAACTAAAAAAGTTGAAAACAACGAAGGTCGCATTCGCAAACATTTGTGTATCACACGCTTCAACCCTGAACGTGCGGATAAACAAGAAATGCTCACCATTGACGACATTTCAAAAGATATTTTACGTGTACCAACACTTGGCGTGATTCCAGAGTGCGAAGTTGTACTTCAAGCATCAAACGAAGGCAAACCCGTTATTCTTTATCAAGATACTGAAGCAGGTCAGGCCTACGATGACCTTGTAGCCCGTTTCTTGGGTGAAGAACGACCTTACCGTCATATTACGGTAAAACCTAAGGGTTGGTTAGCACGACTATTTGGAGCATAAATCATGGCAGGATTCTGGAGTAAAATTTTTAGTAACGATGAAAAACCATCAAGCGCACAAACTGCAAAAGATCGTTTAAAAGTTATCGTAGCCTCTGAAAATGGCTTAGGAAAACGCTTAAGCCAAGATAAAATTGACCAAATGAAAAAAGAAATTATGCAAGTGGTCAATCGTTATGTTCGTGGTGTGGATGAACAACATATTCAAATGTCTGTTCGTTCTGAAGCAAATATTGAAATGTTAGAAATGAATATCAATTTGCCTGAAGAACGTTAATCTGATTTCTGATTAGTCAAGCAATTTGAATCAAGGCAAAATATTAGCGTTTAAATATATTATTTTATTTATTTCCGTACACTTAAAGCGATGCTTTAAGTCTTGAGACTAAACAAAGTATCGCTTTGCTTAGTCTCATATTTTGCCTTTTTACTTTTCATTTCAATCACTTTTAAGCGCATCCAAGGAGATTACGATGGCTTTATCTCAGCCAGCTACATTCAATGAAGAATGGTCAGACGAGCGCGTATTTGCCTATTTAACTCAGCTGCCTCCTGAAGGCGTTAATGCAGATTTTCACGTGCTTTACCATGCCTTCAAACATATGCGTCCTTTCGACTATGAACGTCTGTTAACGAAGTTTGTTGCAGATGGTCGCGATATTAATGCAACTAATCCTGAAGGCCAACGTATTCACGATATTATTGCAACCTTCCCAAGACAAAAAGACGGCTTCTTAGAGGTTTTAGCGAAGTTTTCTTAATTTCTAATTGCTTTATGCTTATCTTACAATATTGTTTGATTCGCATTGATCAGCAAAAGTCTAAAAGAAAAAAACCTGCATATCGCAGGTTTTTTTTATTCAGCAGAATAGACGTTAAACTAAAATTTCACGCTTACCATTTGCGCCCATTGAACTCACAATGCCATTTTCTTCCATCTGATCAATAATACGTGCAGCACGGTTATAACCTAGACTAAATTTGCGCTGCAATGATGAGGTTGAAGCCTTACGTGTTTCCAAAACAAAGGACACACATTGATCATAAAGTGCATCGCGATCTGAAGCGCCATCACCATCTTCAAAACCACGTGAAGTGGGCTCCTCATCATAAGGTGTCAGAATTTCATCGACATAATTTGGTGAAGCGCGTTCACGCCACGCATCACAAATACTGTTCACTTCATCATCTGAAATAAACGCACCATGTACGCGCTCAGGTTCGATTTTACCAGGCCCAAGAAACAGCATATCACCATGACCCAATAGATCTTCCGCCCCACCCGCATCCAAGATGGTTCGTGAGTCAATTTTAGAGTTAACACGCAATGCCACACGGGTTGGAATATTGGCTTTGATTAAGCCTGTAATCACGTCGACCGATGGTCGTTGAGTTGCAAGTAATAAGTGAATACCTGCCGCACGCGACTTCTGTGCGAGTCGGGTAATCATTTCTTCTGCTTTCTTACCGACCTGCATAATCATGTCGGCGAACTCATCCGCAACAATCACAATGGATGGAAGCGTTTGTAAACGTGGTGCTCGTTCACCGACCACCGAATCACTCGCCTTCCATGTCGGATCAATCAGATCTTCACCATTCGCAATTGCCTCTTCCACCTTACGGTTATAATCTGAGAGCTTACGAATTTTTAAGAAAGACATGAGCTTATAACGGCGCTCCATTTCATTCACACACCAATTTAAGGCATTCACAGCATCTTTCATGTCTGTGACCACTGGCGTTAATAAATGAGGAATATCGTTATAGTTCGCAAGTTCTAATTGTTTCGGGTCAATCAAGATTAAACGTAATTGTTCAGGCGTATATTTCAACAGCATCGATAAAATCATGGCATTCACCGCAACCGACTTACCAGAACCCGTGGTTCCAGCAACCAACATATGCGGCGCTTTGCCCAAATCTGTTAAGACTGGATTACCTGAAATATCCTTGCCCATAGCCATGGAAATCGAACTATTCGGGTCACGATAAGCGGGTGACTGCAATAATTCAATCAGGCGTACCATTTCACGGGTACTGTTCGGCACTTCAATACCGATATACGGTTTACCTGGAATCACTTCAACCACACGCACAGATGCCATAGACATCGAACGCGCTAAATCACGCGAAATATTGGTGACTTTGGAGGCCTTAACACCAGGCGCCAAATCTAATTCAAAACGTGTTACTACCGGACCTGGTTGGGCCTCTATTACTTTAGCTTTAACGTTAAACTCTTGAAGCTTAATTTCAAGTAATTCAGATAGACGCGCCAACTGTTCCGCTGTGAAATTCACTTTTTTATTCGGATCAACTTTATCTAAAATTTCTAAACCTGGTAATGTCGGTAAATCTTTACGCTTCTGTGCAACTTGCATTGACAGTGACATTGGACGACCAAATGCATCTGTCAATGGTGCGTCTAAATCAAAGTCATCAATAGGCTTTTCTTCTGAATCAGTGACGCCAGCTGTTTCTTGCCATGCATCTCTAAATGCTGTTTTATCTGCTGCTATACGAAGCTTCTCATCCTCAGAAACTGTACTTAATGTTTGTGGCTGCGTCTGTATATTTGCATTGACCAAAGGTGTCGATTGCGCATAACTGCTCGTTGTGCGTGGCTCGACCCTTGTCTCCATACCTTGTGTACTTTGAGACTGAGAATCACCTTGGATGCCATGATCATGCAAATGACTGTTCACCTGATTAAACTTAGACTCAGCATTTTGCTGTACATCACGATTCGAAATCAAATTCGCTTCATTTGCTAAAGAAGTTAAATTATCTAATTCTGTAGCCAAGCGCTCAGTATCATCCAAAGCATAACGAACAGCCTGCTGTGGTGACACACCCCCAACTGAAGCAGCAGCCAAGGTCGGAGTTGTTAAGTCGTCTGAGGAAGCCTGATCTGCTGTGTTGAATGGCGTATGTACATCGCTCGCTTGTCGTCCCTGTGGCACGACAGCCAATAATTCATCAAAGACTTGATCATCATCCCAATCTAAATTACTTTTTGCTGGAGTTGGTGATGTTTGAACAGAATTCGAATGATGTTTTTGCGATAAAAATTGATCATGCGCATGGAGATCATCTTCAGCCGCTCTGAGCAACTCATCAATCTCACGATTATGATCATCCTGCTGATTCAGTGCTTTCCAAACCTCTCCTGTCGGAACCACCTGTTGCGTGTCTTGTTCTAAACGATGCGCTTTTTCAATGGTTTTTTCAAATTCAGCTTGATCTTCTACATCAAAAGCATGTTGCTCTGAATTTTCTTTACCAATCATATCCTGAAATAATCTTTCGGCAGCCAACTCTGAACGCTTGTCTTTGATTTGTTTTTTTATAACATTCTCATCAGCTATGACAGGCTCATCTTCACCATGACTCATCTGTGCAGATGTTTTATTTGCTTTGCTTTGATTTGCTTTTGTTTCATTGGTTTGACCCGTCAAGTCATATGCAGACTCGCTCTCAGGCACATTTTTATAAAACAAATCTTGTAAATAAGCAGGCGTCGCTTTAAGTGTAGCCCATGTTCTATTCCATTGAATACCAAAGGCCAGCGTGGCTAAGATCACAGTCAATACTATCAAAAATAAGACAGCGCCATAAATTGTAAGCAGATGGGATAAACTTTCACCTATCTCATATCCAATAATGCCACCAGATGCATTGCTCAAGGTATCCGCAGGCATACTGATTAATAAATAATTTAAACTCGATACAGTCAATAAAATAAAAAATAAAGCAGCATATCTAAATGGGCGACTTAAAAAACTTCGTGGCCACCAAACCTGAATAGCTTCAACAAATAAGAACAGCGGTATCAACAGACTTGCCCAGCCGAGAAAGCCGAACATCAAATCCGCAATCCACGCACCAGCTACACCACTTGCATTCGAAACCTGTTGTGTATCACTTGAAATATGCATCCAACCTGGATCAAATGGTGTATAGGTCACTGTTGCTAAAAACAGATAAATACCAAATGAAATTAAGAAGAATGTTAATACTAAGCGCTGTGCATAAACACTCGACACCGCATTCATATACTGTCCTGTAAACAATTTTTCGTTAATGTTTTAATCATAAAAAATGAAGTTATTTCTTCTCATGAAGAAAATTTTTATATTATGCACGTCTTCAAAAAAAAAAGATGCATCAATGTTGAAGTAACTTGGTAACTTAACAACAGCTTAGCACTATATAGCTCAATTCGATTTAGTTGATCAGTATAATCCACATGGAATCAACACATCTGTTATAAACTTTCACGTATAATTTTATAAAGTTTTATATTTCATATTACAAAAGGATGGCTTGGAATGAGCGCTCGTCACTCAAGATTAATTATTTTAGGTTCTGGTCCTGCAGGCTATAGCGCAGCAGTATATGCTGCTCGTGCGAATTTAAAACCGACTTTGATCGCTGGTATGCAATTGGGTGGTCAGCTGACAACAACGACCGAAGTTGATAACTGGCCGGGTGATCCTGAAGGTCTTACAGGTCCAGCGTTAATGGAGCGTATGCAAGCGCATGCTGAACGTTTCGGTACAGAATTGGTTTATGACCATATTAATGAAGTTGACTTGAAAGTTCGCCCATTTGTGCTTAAAGGCGACATGGAGGAATACACTTGTGATGCCCTCATCATCGCAACAGGTGCAACTGCTCAATACCTAGGTCTAGAATCTGAAGCTGCATACATGGGCCAAGGCGTGAGCGCGTGTGCAACATGTGATGGCTTCTTCTATAAAAACCAAAAGGTCATGGTTGTTGGCGGTGGTAATACTGCTGTTGAAGAAGCACTGTATTTATCTAATATTGCTTCACACGTGACACTTGTTCATCGTCGTGACAAATTACGCTCTGAAAAGATTTTACAAGATCACCTTTTTGCTAAAGAAAAAGAAGGCAAAATCAGTATTATCTGGAACCATTCAGTGGAAGAGGTTTTAGGTGAAGCGAAAGCTGGTGTAACAGGTGTGCGTCTTCAATCTACTGTTGATCAATCAACTCAAACTGTAGATGTATCAGGTCTATTTGTAGCTATCGGCCACAAACCTAATACTGCAATGTTTGCAGATCAGCTTGAACTTCGTGATGGCTACATTCAAGTTCAAAGCGGCACTCGTGGTAACGCAACAGCGACTTCTATCGAAGGTGTTTTTGCAGCAGGAGATGTTGCAGATAATATCTATCGTCAAGCGATCACATCTGCAGGTTCAGGCTGTATGGCTGCACTGGATGCAGAAAAATTCTTAGATGCGCTTTAAAATAATTGTTTTAGCCTAATCTAAAAATTGCATTTAAAAACATAAAACCATCCTAGTGGTGGTTTTATTTTGTCTCTTGATCCGTTATAAAGCACTCACCAAAAAAATTAAAATGAAGAGAATAATAATGACGACCCATTGGACAGATGGCTACCAAACTGCTGTGAATTACACTTTCGGCTATTACAAAGATTTAAGTCCGTCTTATCAAAAATTCTGCCTTTTACTTAACGGTGTGGACTGTCCAGAAAACAAACCCGAACATCATCATTGTGAACTCGGTTTCGGTCAAGGTGTGAGTTTGAACATTCACTCTTGTTCAAGCTTAGGTACTTTTTATGGCACTGACTTTAATCCTGCACACGCTGCGCATGCCAACGTTCTCGCTGAATACAGCCAAGTTGAGCATCATTTTTTTGATGATAGCTTTGAAGAGCTTTTAAATAAACCACTTCCTCAGTTTGATTCTATTAGCCTGCATGGCATTTGGAGTTGGATCAGTCACGAAAATCAACATATCATTTTAAAATTCATTCGAAAAAATTTAAACCCTAATGGTATTGTGTATATCAGCTACAACTGTGTCACTGGCTGGGCAGCCAACATGCCGATTCGTGAGTTATTTCATAGTCACTTTAAGTTTAACTCTACCAGTACCAATCCCATTCAGAATGTTTCCGATGCATTAGATTTTAGTGAGCAACTGCTCAATAAAAATCCGACTTTTGCTAAGGTCAATCCCAATGCAATCAAAAAGGTTCAAGAACTCAAAAAACAAAATCCCAACTACCTGATTCACGAATACCTCAATCAAGACTGGCAATGTTATTCTTTTCAACAAGTGGTTCGCACACTGGAAGATATCAAGTTGTCTTATGCAGGCTCAACGGACTTAAATACGCAACTGAACAACATCAATTTCAGCGACGAAGATCAAGAATTCCTCAATCAAATTGACCATCCTATTTTTAAAGAGCAATGTCGGGATTACTTTGCCAATACCCAATTTCGTAGAGATTTATTTATTCGGGGTAAAAATAATTTAACACCTTTACAAACACAGCAACGCCTTTCAGAAACGCCATTTGTTTTGCTTTCCAACCCCAAAGATATTCCTAAAACAATTAACGGTTATTTAGGTGAATTTAATTTAATCCAAGATATTTACGAGCCAATCGGTCGACTTTTTAAAACACACAATTATCTTCCATTGACCATTGCTGAGATTGAAAAAGAATATCCACAATTAAATTTTAATCAGATTTTAAATGCGTTAGTGATTCTGTGCCATTTAGGTTTAGCACAGCCATGTCAGCTTAAACCGACCGAACAATTGATTGCTCAATGCCAAAATATCAATTTATATTTATTGAACCAGGCCAGCTTCCAAGCCCACTATCAAGTGCTGGCTTGTGCAATGACGGGTATTGGCATTCCAGCTGATCATTTTTCTCAACTGTTTTATCGGGCATATTTCGTTGATGGTTTAAAAACAGCACAGCAGTTTGCGAACTACGTTTATGACGTATTAACACGTTTAAATTGGTTGGTATTAGACCAAGATGGTCAATCTGTTAATGATAAAATTAGAAGTATCCAAATCATCTCAGAAAAAGCTGAATTATTTTTATCGAGTGATAAGATTGAAATTGCTCAAAAACTCAAACTTTTTGCATAAATCATCTAAATAGGGATAGGATTGGCTAGAATAAAGAGCGATCCTCTTTTACAGCCAACTATGTTTTTAAATTCAACCATGCTAAATCCATCCCAATTTTTATTCCCAGATCCAGTTGAAGCCGATCCTGAAGGTGAGGGTTTGATTTGCATTGGTGCAGATCTCTCCCCTGCTACACTTTTTGAAGCATATTCAAATGGATTATTCCCTTGGTTTTCTGAAGGAGAACCCATTTGCTGGTGGTCTCCAGAGCCTCGCTGCATTATTTATCCGCAAGATTTTCATCCAAGTAAGTCATTACTACGAAACATGAAAAAACGTGACTTAAAAATTACAGTGAACCATGCTTTCGAAAAAGTTATTCGCTCCTGTTCACTTCCACGAAGTTATGCAAATGAAACGTGGATTACCGAAGACATCATTCAAGGTTATTGTGATCTCTTCAAAGCAGGTTATGCCTACAGTTTTGAAGTATGGAATGAAGAACATAAACTGGTGGGTGGACTCTATGGGGTGACCATTGGAAAAGGCTGTTTTGGCGAGTCTATGTTTAGTACTGAAACAGATGTCTCTAAAATGGCTTTTTATGCCTTAATGCTTTTTGCAAAGGAAAATCAGTTGGCTTGGGTGGATTGTCAGTTGGTCAATGATCACCTGCTCAACCTCGGTGCTTGTATAATAACTCGCCAAAACTACTTGAATTCGTTACAAGATGTAATAAAAGCCCCACAACTCGATTGGCAAAGATACCAAGACAGTGTATTTTCAAGTAAAACAATAGCATTAACACAACGTCTTATGGAATGAACATACGGAGGGACACCAATGAACTCTTATCACCCAAAGTCCCTGTTAAATGACTTACAATATTATATTACGCCCCCGCATGACTGTAGTTATCTTGCTGAAAAATCAGCGCGTATGGTCTTTTTAGATCCTACTCATAAAATAGATGTCGTAACCTTGTCTGAACTTTCTCGTTCAGGCTTTAGACGAAGTGGTGATTTCGTATATCGCCCAGAGTGTCATTTATGTCGTCAATGCTTATCATGCCGTGTTCCTGTTGAAAGCTTTATCATGAACAGCAAACAAAAAAAAGCATGGAAACGCAACCAAGATCTGCAAGTCAAAATTACGCGTACCCAAGACGCGTCTAATGTGCATTATCAACTATATGAAAGATATATTAACGAGCGTCATGCCGACGGAGATATGTTTCCACCAAGTTATGATCAATTTGAAAAATTTTTAATTCATAGTTGCAGCAATAGTTTCTTCTTAGAACTTTGGAAAGATGATTGTTTAATTAGCGTTTCGACCTGTGATATTTTGGACGATGGTGTTTCCGCGGTATATACCTTTTTCGACCCAGATGAACACAAACGTTCACTGGGTGTTTTTGCAGTTTTAAAGCAAATTGAATATGTTCAAACTCAAGGACAACAATATGTTTACTTGGGGTATTGGGTGCCTCATTCTGCAAAAATGAATTACAAATCTCAGTATGCACCTTTCGAATTACTTTTAGATGGCCAATGGCGAAGAGTGAATCGAAGCTTGGATAACGCCGAAATAGAACATTTGGGTCAAATGCTCATGACGACCTTACCCTCAGAATGGAATGATTTTATTTTAAAATAAAATACGGATTTTCGATATTTAAGCAGATTACTAAGCAGCTAAATAAGTCTATAGCAAAGCCGACAACCAAGATGATCGCTAAGACTTAATTTTTTAGAAACAAATACGCTTTGCTTAGATAAAACTCTAGCTGAATAAATGGATTTTGATTAGCTTTTGAAAAGCATCGAAAAATCATCGCTACAAGATTTCACCATAATGACCGCATGCTCTTTTCCACCACCTGACTTCGGATAATAGTTTTTCCGAGTATCAATTTGATGAAAGCCTATTTTTTCATATAGACCAATTGCCGTCTTATTACTTTCACGAACTTCTAAGAAAATTTGTACTGGATCATTTTTCAGTAGCGCAATCGAAGCATCGAGTAATTTAAATCCGAATCCCTTGCCTTGTTCCTGAACATCAATCGCCATAAGCAATAAATTTGCCTCGTCCAGCACGGGTTGTAAAATACAAAAACCAACGATTTTTTCTTGAATTTCTATAACCGTACATACATAACTCGTTAAGGATTCTTCAAATTGCTTCTCTGTCCAAGGATGGCTTTGAACTTGACGTTCAATCTGTACCACAGCCTGTACATCAGACTTTTGCATATAACGAATCATGTAGATCAAACTATTATTTTAAAAAACTCATTATAGGAAGTTTCATTCAAAAATCGAGCAAAAAAAAGGGCAACTTAAGTTACCCTGGATAAAGCATCCAAAATGTTAAAGACCCAGTTTTGCTTTCCATGTTGCAAGTAAATCATCTGTATCTAAATGATTAGGATGAAAACCTGGCTTAAAGTAATACAGCATTTCTTTACCCATACCTGAAATAATCCCCTTAGAAGGACTATAGGCATAGGTGTAAATATCTTTAATCGAATCAAAAGTTAATGCTTTATCTTCTTTGAGTAAACGTGCGACGAAGTAACTTTGCACAACGAACAATACGATCATCGCTAAAGCCAGTGAACTTGTTCTTAAAGCATAGGCTTTTAATCCTTTGCCAAATACACCTTCAAAAACATCATAAGCCACTGCTTTATGCTCATTTTCTTCAACGGCATGCCACAACCACATTGTTTTCATGGTTTCATCTTGCATCAAACCTTGAATATGCGGATTGCGTAAAAGTTCAGATGCAATGGTTGCTGTAAAATGTTCTAAAGCTGTTGTGATCGTCAAGTCGACCATTTCTTGCGTAATACCGACAGGTTTCGCAACTTTTGCAAATACTTTACGTGCTGCTTGAATAACTGTATCTGTATTTTTCTCAAGCGTATCTACGTCATGTCCATATTTCTGTGCAGCCAGATTAAAACCTGCATGTTCATGGGTATGCATCGCTTCTTGACCAATAAAAGCACTAATTTCTTTCTGTAATGCTTCATTTTCTTTTAACGCTGGATGGTAACGAACTGCACGAACACTATCGATAAAGAACTTTTCACCTGCAGGAAAAAGCGCGGACAAAGCTGTTAAGAAATGCGTTAGACCTGCTGAGTTATTCACCCAATATTCAGGAACATCTGTAAAGTCAAATCCCATACGACGTACCGGGAAACTTGCACCAGCTCGGTTTGTAATATTCACTTTTGCGTTCATTGCTTTAACTCCCATCAACTCATTAAAACGTTGACTCATTTTTATTAACTTATGCTGCTAATATGACAGCTTAAGAAATACAAAATAATTGCTGATGAGGACATTGAATTATCAGATTGGGACAGTTTCTGTGATTATTGTCTAACAATTTTATTTTTTAGAGTAATCTTGTTTTTATTTTTAGGCTAAAAAAAGCGCCCCTAAGGAGCGCTTTTTCTATACACAATCAATACTGATTATAGAGTTACTTTAGCAACTACACCAGCACCAACTGTACGACCACCTTCACGGATCGCAAAACGTAGACCTGGGTCCATTGCGATTGGGTGAATAAGCTCTACTGACATTTCTACGTTGTCACCAGGCATAACCATTTCAACGCC
>JAHLFF010000316.1 GCA_018883945.1 Candidatus Acinetobacter avistercoris | reverse complement strand
TTTTAATTCAATATATTTTGAATTTGTTTTTGCTTCATCCCATTTTTTCTTAAATATAAGAGCTGCTGCAGCTTTGATTGGATCTTCTTGAGTTCTGGGTAATTCTTCACGGCCATGTGCACCACTTAAACCTTTTTTGTCATCTGGAACAGCACCCTTATATTTCTTTCCACCTTTGTGATTGGCATATCGACGTGCGCGGGTATATCCCATTTGTAAAAACTTTCGTGCCATATCGGCACCAACGAAATCTTCATTTTTTAAATAAATTAAAAAAAGTTCAAATATTTTCTCAGAGCTTTCTGTCGCCTTAGCTTCATCAGCAAATTTCCAATAAGGCAATATTTCCGATTTATAAGGTTCAACCAATAATACGCCTTGTTCACCACGGCCCACGCGATAAAGCTCGGGACGCGCTCTAAAATCTATTTTTTTAAAATCTAGTGAATAGTCAAAACTGGTTGAATAGACTCTTGATGCACGTTTAGGAATATCTTTTTTTTCTGTATTTACCATCTTTGCAATTCTTAGACTTTTAAGGATTATACAATTTGAATCAAAGTAATGAGTTTGTTGTCTTGTAAGTAATTAGAAAGACAATAGTTAGATTTTTTGCTGATGAAAATATTGAAATAAACTATTAAATTTAAAATTCAGTGGTTCTTTCTAAAGAGGGGTGAGGAGAATGCCTATTCTTAAGTGTTTCATTTGGTTTCTATGAAATGAAGAGCCCGCATATAAAGATTAAGCGATTAAAAATCAAGCAAATAAATATAAAAATAAAGTACAAATAGTTGAAGTGAAAATAAAACGATTGAGTGCATTTATGAGTTTGATATTCATCATTATGCTGATCAAGCTTGAGCAAAGACAAGATCATTCATTGAACCATGATGTTAAATAAACGATAGAAACCCTAGATCAATGATTAACTGTTGGTTTGATTTTTTGAGTGTTTACTATTTTCATCGAGATAAAATAAAGCAAACTACCTGAAATTAAGCTGAGCAAACTGAATAATATGAACTGATTAAAAGCTTTAGGTATAAAGCCGCTGATTTGAATAAATACACCCATGATCGCAACTAAAATTAAGTTTAACAAGAGTGCATTGATCGCTTTTTTATCAGGTGATTTACGTGCGTTTAAAAAGCCAACTGCAGCTAAACCGAAAAAGAATAATGGCGTGATCACACTATTCAATTGATCTTTGCTTAAGATAAAGTTTCCACAGAATGTGAGAATAAATATACAGAACATCATTGCCAAAAGAATAGCAACGCCATAAGCCATATAGAGAAAATTCATCTTATTTATCCATTCGCCAAATAAAGTGCCACACCATACTGAAAAACAGCTTAAATGTGTAGTCAAATCGTCTTAAGAACGTGTCTCATAAAAAAATCCATGCATAAACTAGGCTAAGCATGGATTTAAAGAGAAAGTTTTACGATTAAATATTAATCGTTTGGGTCAAACGTTAACATGGGGGGATAATTGATTCTATGATTTAAAAAAAAATTAAGCGTTAGCATCTTTCTCAATCATTAAATTAAATTTTTCTTTTAATTCAAGATATTTAGGATGAGATCGAGCTTCATTCTTTCTGTCTTTAAAGAGTTGTGCTATTGCTGCTCTTTCAAGATCAGCACTACTGACTGGCTGTTTTTCAGTTGAAGCGGGATCAACTTTTTCAACTTTAATTTTAGGAGTAGCACCTTTAATTTTACGGCCAGTCTTGTGCGTTCCTTTCTTGTGGTGAGCATAACGACGAGCACGGGTATAACCCATAAGTAAAAATTTTCTCGCCATATCTGCGCCGACAAAATCATTTTTCTCTAAATACTCTAAAAATAATGCAAAAATTTTGTCACAACTTTCAGTTGCAGCTTCCATACTGTCAATTTGCCAGAGTGGTGAAATTTCTGAAGTATAGGGTTGAACCACGAGCACGCCTTCTTCAGCTTGACCTACACGATACAGTTCTGGACGTTTTCTAAAATTAATCTTTTCAAAATCAAGAGAATGATCAAAGCTTCTTGAAAACTCTTTGTATAATTTGTTCAAAATAATCGTTTGTTCATTATCGGTCATGGGAGATTCCTTAAAATGATGAGGTTCTCTGAATAATGAACAATATTCAAGATCAAAGAAGTTTTGTTGATTTTGAAGCATTTTGCTTGACTTAGATATGCACAAATCAAAATTAGTTGGATGACCGTTGTTTATATCGTCCAGTTTGAATTAGAAGAATGCTCTAACTCAAGCAAATGCAGGATTTGATTTTCGCAGACTTAAAGCGTTCACTATTCAGCATCAGTCTGCTTATTCATCTTGATGATTAACGTTGCAGTAGCTGCTGCGAGCCAATCCAATGCTTAGAAAATTGGTAAGCTGCGCGTCCTGAACGCTGTCCTCGTGCTTGGCACCATCGTAAAGATTCTGAACGGACAAAATCTGTAAAGCTGATGTTTTCCTTAGCCAAATAATGTTCCACAATCTCTAAATATAAATTTTGATCCATTGGATAAAATGAAAGCCATAAACCAAATCGATCAGAGAGCGAAATCTTTTCTTCAATTGCTTCTTGAGGGTGTAGTTCCGTGTATTGTGGGACATCAACGCGCTTCACTGGTGTATTTTCATGCATAAACTCAGGCAGTAAATGGCGTCGATTACTGGTCGCATAAATAATAAAATTATTTGATCCAGACTGAAGTGAGCCATCCAAAACGCTTTTTAAACTTCGATAATTTTCATCTTCTGCGTTAAATGCCAAGTCATCACAATAAACAATGAATTTTTCAGGACGGTTTTGAATCAGTTTTTGTATTTCAGGTAAATCTGCAAGATCATCACGTTCAATTTCAATTAAACGTAATCCTTGATCGACGTATTTGGAGAGGAGTGAGCGAACAATTGATGATTTTCCAGTTCCGCGGGAGCCAGTTAATAAAACATCATTGGCAGGAAAACCTTGCAAAAATTGTTCAGTATTTTGCAGGAGCTTTTCTTTTTGACGTTCAATGCCTTTAAGATCTTCAAGATCGATGATTTTAGGTTCGTGAAGTGCTTTAAGTTGTTTATTTTGCCATTTAAAAGCAGGTGCTGAAAAATCTATGTCTTGCTTAGCCTCAGGTAAAATCTGCTGAAGCTGATCCAATACAGTATTCAAGCGTTGAATCAGTTGATCTGGAAGTTCCACAATTGCCATAATGAGAATACGATTTATCTTGTTTAAAAGTATATTAATCTAGAATCAAAAAAATACCTATTCGCAAAAACTTTATTTTACTAATTGTAATGGAATTAAAAATTTAGCCAATCAAAATAAAAAAATGATGATTGATTATTTTTCTAATTATGCGCATAGTTTGTACAACAAATATAAATGTTCGCAATGTGAACACTCAGGGAAAAGTGAAATGATTTTAGCCAAACCATATGATCTGAACCCACATCAGGCATATCGCATAAAAAAAATGAATCGCGATTTAGATCGAGCAGACAGTTATGACGAGTGGAAATCTATTGCGTTAAAGCTTGATGAAGAAACAGGCGCTCAAGAGTGGAAATACGATAACAGCTCTCCCTATTTTGATGCTGAGATCATTTCTCATCGTTTAAATATGTTGAGACGATATAAGCAAAGCCATCGAGTGGTTGACCTTATATATATTCTGCGCGAAGGTTTAAGTCATGACGTTGCCAATATTGGGCATCCGATGTTGTTTAACCAAACTTATGTTGGCACTAAAAAAATTATTGAAGATTATATTGAAGAAGTTAGTCTAAGCTTGGTGTATATCGCTTCTAGCCAATGCGATGCATTAACAGTTCAAGAAAAATTAGATTTTTTTCAGAATTGTAAATTGGCTTATGGACAACCTGCCATGATGTTTTCCGGTGGCGCATCCCTCGGGCTATTTCATACAGGTGTGTGTAAAGCACTTAAAGAACAAGATTTAATGCCAAATGTGCTTTCAGGCTCTAGTGCAGGCGCATTGATGACGGCAATGTTAGGCGTCTCATCGCCAGATGAAATTACTGAATTACTAAAAGGTGAGCAGTTTTATAGCGAAGCTTTTCATTTTAGAAAGTTTAAAGAATTAATTCGAGGTGATGGTGGGCTCGCAGATGTTCGATATTTAAAGAAATTTTTGATCGAAAATTTAGGTGATCTAACTTTTGAAGAGGCTTATGCGAAGTCTGGCATAGATATTAATATCAGTATTGCACCGTATGATGTTGCTCAAGAAGATGCTCGTATTATGAATAAATATACAGCACCAGATCTTTTGGTTTGGAGTGCTGTCTTGGCATCGTGTGCTGTTCCCATTTTATTTCCACCTGTTCGCCTCACCAGTAAGCGTTATGATGGTGTTCATACCCCTTATTTAGCGAGCATTCGTTGGGTTGATGGAAGCGTCAGAAGTGATTTTCCGCAAGAGAAAATGTCTCGACTTTATAATATTAACTATACTATCGCGAGCCAAGTAAATCCGCATATTGTTCCATTTATGCAAAATGATGCTGAACGATTCAGAACTGATCTACTGAGCTGGCCAGAGCGTATCGTACGTAAACATGGTAAAACGATTGCAATGGATGTGATGAACTTTACTCGTGATCGGATGGGTAGAGTGCCGAGTATTCGACGTATACTCGATCACGGATATGGCATTGTTGATCAGCGTTATTATGGCGATGTCAATATAATTGGTCACTGTAGCCTGCGCCACTACCAATATATGCTGCAAAACCCACGACCGCATTTGTTTAAAATATTGCAAAGAGAGGGGGAGCGTGCGACATGGTCAAAAATTTCAAGCATTGAGGCTCATGCGCGAATAGGCAAGACCATTGAACATTGCATAGAATTATTGATCGCGAGATTAAACCCGAGTCTACCTTTTGAAATTAATGCTAAAACCGATACAACTCATACCCAGTCAAATACTGCCACAGCTCAAACAGAGTTGTAATCCAATACGTAGCCAGAATTTTGGTCGTCATATTTTTCAGGTAGAAATGGATGATCAGCGTTACTGGTTAAAGGTACAAAAGAAAGGCTATAGCGATGAGCATGAACAATCCTTTCAGAATGAAATTTTGAATTATCAAATCATTTTTAAACAACAGCCTGAAGTTTTAGCACCCTTTAACATTGTACATGCACAGTTGAATTGTGGTTTGGATTCAAGCTATTTGGAGCAGGGCTTATTTTTAGCTGAGAGCGAATCGCTCTTTTCTATAGATCCGTATGCGATAGATATTGCAGAGGTAAAAAAAAGATTGCTTGAGAGTTTGAGTGTTTTAGAAAAGTTACACGGGATTGGGTTGATCCATGGAGATTTAAAAGGTGAACATTTTAGAGTCTTTGAAAATCGGTGTGTATTGATTGATTTTGAGCAATGCCATCAACCTGCTCAAGCTAACGGTATAAAAAATACAGCAACCCCTCGTTACATGGCACCTGAGTTATTCCATGCGCATGCAAAATCTTATGCATCTGATGTTTATGCGCTCGGCATCATTTGGTTGCAGTGGTTATCTCAAAATACATTACAAGCAACTCAAAATTCATTACAGGCAAAAAGTTACTATGATTGGGCAATATTGCATTGTCAAAACTTAAAAGTTGAATTACCCGCAGCCTTTATTCGATTTAAAGCAGTATTGGAAAGCATGCTTGCGAAAGAAAAGAGTCAACGTTGTATAAATTTTTATCATTTAAAACAGTTATTAAGTGAAAATGTGTAAAGTAAAAGCGATATAAGTGCGAATTGTTTCATATTTAGTCAAACGAGTGTTTTTTTAATAAAAAGGTCTTGTCAGGTTGGGATGATCTCTATAATATACACAGCCATTGGGGACGTGGCGAAATTGGTAGACGCACTGGATTTAGGTTCCAGCGCCGCAAGGTGTGAGAGTTCGAGTCTCTCCGTCCCCACCAAGTAATTTCATTTGAGCAGTGTTTAGCTTAGAATGAAACTAAATAGAGGATTGGTGTAATGGTAGCATGACGGTCTCCAAAACCGTTCGTCAAGGTTCGAGTCCTTGATCCTCTGCCAAGTTTTCTAGAACTCTAATATAGAGCTTTCTGAGGGGACGTGGCGAAATTGGTAGACGCACTGGATTTAGGTTCCAGCGCCGCAAGGTGTGAGAGTTCGAGTCTCTCCGTCCCCACCATTATTAAAGCAAGGTTAATGACCTTGCTTTTTTATTGCCTGTGATTTGTGCTTTACATGAATTAGAATTTCAATATTGCAATGCTTGTTCAAGCATAGTGAAATTGATTTGAAGGTAATAGAAGTGAAGCTGGTAGAAATTTGGTGAAGCGGGTAGAGATTTGGTGAAGTTGGTTAAAATCTGGTAAAGATAAAATTCTAGTAAAAATAAAAGTAGAAAAAGCAGAAAAAAGTGTATTTAAAAGAATAAAAAAAGCCCAAATCCTTGGGCATAATATATTTAATTATAAATTTGCAGATTTTATTTTAGGACTTCAAGATTCTGTTCAACAAGCAGATCGTCTTTAAAAAGATTCAAGTCATTAAGCTTTTAAGTGATCTTCAAACTCTTCACCCAGTTGAATCGCTAAATTATTACCCGCTAGATCACAAGTGACTAAACCATATTCTTTCTTAAAGCTAAAAGTAAAACCACGATTATCCGTTAAGTTTTTAACTGAATATCCTAATTTTTCTAACCAGATACGAAATGCAATGAGATTTTTGGCTTTAACAACTTTTTTCACGAGACAACTCCTTTTAGTGATTATTATAAGATAGGGATCAATGCTTAAGTTTTAAAGGGTAATTCTGCAATCAAATCAAAATTTAGCGTTAATTGAATATTAAATCTTCTAAATTATTTAAGATATGAGATTTAAAAGTTATCAATAAAATTTTTAGTGCTAATAACTCATTGAAATTTACGTGAATTATATTTTAATAAAAATGGAAATTTGAATACCTTGAGATGGATTAATTTTAGATGATTTGAGTAACAGAATGATGCTGTAAGTAAAAATGCTAAGTTAATTGTCATAAGACGATGATTATTTAAACAAAAGCTAAGTGTTTGTAAGAGGCTACTTATAGCCTCTCAATATTTTGGATTGTTGAATAGGCTAAGTCTAAATTTAAAGTGTTGAAACATTGCTTACTCAAAATTAAAAATATTTAAAAATAAGATTGTCCAAAATTTAAAGGATGATTAATTTAGAAATTGTCCTTCATCTCCCGTATTTTCTTAAATTCTGCAGCACTATCTACTCTTAAAAATGGATTGGTTTCTAATTCTAGTTCAATGGTTGAAGGTAGGGTGATTTGCTGATCTTGTCTTAATTTTTCAACCCGTTCAGCACGAATTTGTATCTTTTTATTTTCTGGTTCAATGTGTAGAGCAAACTTGGCGTTAGAGAGCGTATATTCATGCGTACAATACACTTGTGTTCGTGGGGGCAGGGCAGCCAGTCTGTTGAGGGATTGGTACATCTGCTCAGCTGTACCTTCAAATAGACGTCCACAACCCATCGCAAAAAGCGTATCACCACAAAATAAGGTATCTATTTCATCAATAAAATAGACGATATGACCAAGTGTGTGACCTGGCACTGAAATGATATCGACTTTAAGGTCATTAAAATTAAACTGTTCTGCCTCTTGTAAAGGATGACTAATGAATGGAATTTTTGAAATTTCTTCACGTGGACCATAAACAGGAATATTTTTATTGGCGATGAGTTCTGGCACGCCGCCGATATGATCTTTATGCCAATGTGTCAGCCATATTTGATGGATGTTGAGTTGGTTCTGATGACAATAATCATGAACGATTTTTCCTTCAGTAGGATCGACAACAATGACCTCTTGAGTTCGAGTATCTTCTAAAAGCCAAATGTAGTTTTGAAGTTGATTTTGAACATCAATAACATGAATTTTAAAATGCATTTTGCTTCAATCCTTTCCTTTTATGGCAGTGTATAAATTTTAAAATCATTTGGCTAGGTTTTGTGTGTGATATGCAGCTTAGAATGAAAATTTAACACCAATCACAGATGACAATTTGTTTATAAGAATAGTTTATAAAAAATGATCAAATCAGCTTCATTAAAGTAAAAGTGAAATCAACAGTCGTCCAAACAGCAGTATAGTAAGCGATGTGTAGGGTTTGATGTCATGCAATGAATTTGAGGTAAAGCAATTAAAATGAATTAATCGCTTGGATCTTAAGATGTGATTCATTTTAAAAATTTGTATAAATAATGAAGGTAAAACGATGTATAAGATTTTAGCTGTGACGTGTTTGATGATGTTAGGTCTAAGTGGTTGTGCAGTTAAGCAGATACCTAAGACTGCGGACTATGCGCGTGATCCGGATTGTAAAGTGAATGAAGCAATTCAAAGAAAGCCGATACCGAAAACACCTCATAATATGAGTCTTCCAAATTTCGGTCAGGATGTTATTGGTTGGGCGACAGGACCTGAAGGTGCTGAGGCGCGTTTGAATAATGTGCAAGAGGAAGACCTGAAGGATATAAAAGAGAAGGGCACAACGCTACAAATGGTTAAAGACTGGCAAGCCTTTTATGAAAATGAAACGATTCGTAATCCGTGTAATCCAACTGCACCTTTACGTGCACGTTTAATGGAAAAAATTGCAGCGCTCTGGGTTGATTAAGACTTAACTGCGCAGAATCAGGCTGTATTCAAGTCATTTTATTCTTCAAGCAAACCATTAAATTTGAAAATGACTTGGAATAAAAAAACTCCCAAGCTATTGGCTTGGGAGTTTTTTTGAATATCTTAATGAGATAAATCGAATTTAATATCATTTATCTGAGTCTGGACAGCCAATCCCCTAAGGATTGAACAATCTGAACCATGATGAGCAATACAACAACAGTAAGAATAACCACACTGCTGTCAAATCTTTGATATCCATAAGAAATAGCTAAGTCACCAACACCACCTGCACCCACGGCACCCGCCATTGCAGTTGCTCCAATCAAGCTGATCGTTGCGGTGGTTAAGTTTAAAATAAGTGAGCTACGCGCTTCAGGTAAGATGAATTTGAAAATAATTTGTAGTGGTGTAGCACCCATCGCTTGCGCAGATTCAATAATTCCTTCATTCACCTCGAGCAGTGAAGTCTCGATCAAACGCCCCATATATGGACCAATATAGATAGTCAAAGGAACGATTGCTGCCCATGTTCCTATCGATGTGCCCACGAGTAATTTGGTCAGTGGAATAACGGCAATTAATAAGATAATAAATGGAAGAGAACGCAGAGCATTAACTATAGGGTTAAGGGTGTGATAAATCACACGATTGGTTAAAATCCCATTGGGACGCGTAACCAATAAAACAATCGCTTGAATCAATCCCCAAATTGTTCCGAACAGCATCGCAAAAAAAACCATATGTAAGGTTTCTTGCATTGCTGTCACAAACTGGTCTATTGAAAGTGAACTTTTCCAGAACGGGGCGGTGAGCTCAGTCAGCCAGCGTACAATGCTCTCTCTCATATTTGAACTCCTGATTGTTCAACTTTTACGCCATGATTTTCAAAGAAGGCTATGGCTTGTTGAATAATTTCGGGGTCACCTAAAAGTTGTATAAACATTTGACCAATCACCGAACCATTAATTTCAGTCATATTTGCAAATAAAATATTTAAACTAATATCGAAGGTTTTAATCACTGTTTGGACAACAGTCTCTTGAGCTGAAGAACCTAAAAATTGCAGACTATAAATACTGTGGTGATTTTTATTTTCTAAATTATTTAAAATATTAACTGGAAGTTGTTGGTGCAAAACCGTTTGAATAAAGGTTTTGGTTGTCGAATGTTGCGGTTGACTGAAAATATCTAAAGTTGAACCATATTCAATCACTTTGCCTTGTTCCATGACAGCAACATAATCACAAACAGATTCAATTACATCCATCTCATGCGTCACCATAACGATCGTGATGCCTTGTTCTTTATTGATTTTTTTTAGGAGGGAGAGTACAGACTTTGTTGTTTGAGGATCTAGTGCAGATGTTGCCTCATCACAAAGTAAAATTTTAGGATGATTGGCCAGAGCGCGTGCAATGCCCACACGTTGTTTTTGACCACCCGATAGTTCATCTGGAAATGCATCTTTTTTATGTTTTAAATCGATGAAATCGAGTAATTCATTTAGACGCTTTTCGCGTTCTGTTTTATTCCAACCTAGAAGTTTCATCGGCATTTCAATATTAGCAGCCACGGTTTTGGTCTGTAATAAATTGAAATGTTGAAAAATCATACCAATATGGGCACGTTCAAGACGCAATTCAGATGCATTTAATGCAGTAAAATCTTTTTGATTAATCACGACTTGACCTTCATTGGGACGTTCCAATAAATTTATCAAACGGATTAATGTGCTTTTGCCTGCACCACTGTAGCCAATAATGCCGAAAATACTGCCTTGTGGGATCTGAAGGTTAATTTGATCCAAAGCACGTATAGTCTGACCTTTTAGCTGATAGTGTTTTGAAATGTTTTTAAATTCAATCATATCGTCAAGAACTTTAAATAAAAGAAAAACAGGCAAAGTTAATTTGCCTGTTTAGATGAAATAAGTATATTACTATTTTGCTTCAGTAAGATAGCTAATCGGTTTGTTCACATCAACTTTAGTCCCTGCAAATTTATCTTGGATAAATTTTTGTACAGCAGGCGTGTGATAAAGCGCGCCAACTTTTTGTAAAACAGGATCATTTTGACGAGATTCAGCCACAGCTAAAATATTGACGTTTAACTTTGTGCTTTGGTCAATTGGTTCATAAAAGATTGAATCTTTTAATACATTTAAACCACCCTCAAGGGCCAAAGTATTACCTAAAACGATAGCATCAACTTCATCTTTTACGCGAACAGCTGTCGCCATTTGAATTGGTTTGATCACAATCGCTTTTGCATTTTCAGTAATATCGTTTGGAGTGCCCGTAGCAGGATTAAAATCTGCTTTTAATTTGATTACGCCAGCCGTTTGTAACAGTAATAAAGCGCGAGCTTCATTCGCTGCATCGTTTGGAATGGCAATCGTGGCACCCTGAGCAAATTCTTCAACTTTTTTAACTTTACTTGAGTAGATCCCCATCGGTTCTAAATAAGTTGTAGATACTGGCGCAATCTTATCTTTATTGTTTGCATTAAATGCAACTAAATACGCATAAGATTGGAATGCATTGATATCAATTTCTTTGTTAGCAACCGCAGTATTCATAGAGACATAGTCAGTAAAGTTTTTGACTTCTAACTGAATACCAGCTTCTTTAGTTTCAGGAAGCGTCGCTATATAGTTCCAGATGTCAGCGTCTGAGCCAGTAGAAGCCATCGTTACTGTCTGTAATTCTGTGGTTTCAGCCGTTTGGGTTTCAGATGCAGGTGTTTCTTGTTTTGTACACCCTGCCAAAGCAACGCTTAAACCCAATACCATTCCGAGTAGTTTTTTCATATATTTTCCTAGGTAAATTCAATCTTGGATTTAAATTTACATCTTGTTGTATGGAGAGATTAAATCTAGCTTGAATCGGTCTGATCGATTTCTGTATACAACTTTCAAATGATATATACGTATGTCATCAAATCTTCATCGTATGGTAGAAAAATCGAAGTGGTGAATAGTAAGCAACTGTATTCGCGACTTCTTTTCTTTCATACTATTTTACAAATTGAGTTGATGATAGCAATTTTTGAGTCAGCATTATAGGGATGAAAGAGAACGCTAATTTTATTGGGAATGCTGAAGAAAGTGCCACATTTAATTATTTTAATATTGAAAACAATATATTAATTTTTATACATCTTTTAATTTGACATTTTAAATGCTGATTTAATCTTATTAAGTGTAAAAAAAATATATAGATTTGAATAGGCTGCTTTAATAGGTCATATATTGACCATAAATGCACAAGCATTATTCCCTCATTCTAGACTTTTCCAAGAGGGAGGAGCGTTCTTGTATAACCATTTAAAACTGTTCAATAGATCTGCTTCATAAGCTGTTTGGATATTATAAGCTTACAATCCGTATTTCCTCATCCTAACTTTCTTCCCGATGAATGGAGTTTTTGGATATCAATTTATTACTGCTCAATGATCTTTTTTTGATATATGAAAGAAGTTTAATACTCCTTATTTATTCATGTGTGTGATTTAATAATTTTGAGTGATTAAAGAGTGTATTAAATATCATTCACATATTCTTATCATATAAAATATATATGCAGAACAGCGGCATTAAAAATTTACGCTGTTCTGCATGAAATTATAGTGTGTTTGAGTACATTATTTCGCAGGCTGAATATCAAACTCAAATGTCCATGTGGTTGGAGTCTTATTGTTTGTTGGATCGGCATAACGAATTTCTTTTAAATGCATGCGAGCATAGCTATTACCTTTATTGCCTCTAATGATACTCGCAGCATTTGGATTGGCAGCTAAAACATGCGCAGCTTTTAATCCTGCTGCTTCAGCTGTAGCGAGTGTTGGATGATAATCATACCAGCCATAAGAAAGCTTATTCGGATAGTTGCCTTGAACGGATGGATTTAAAACTGAAGTCGTTAAATTTGATCCCCATTTTGTAACTGTCGCCGTAGCTGCTGCTTTTAGGTCTGCTTTAGTGTCTTCTAAAGTATTCATGTTTTTAAATTTTTCAATGATCACGTTACCTTTTTCGTCATAAAAACCAGAGGGTTGATTGGCAACGCTACTGCCAGCAGTATCTTTATTCACTTTAACGTTATAGCGGTTAAAAGCAATTTGCCAAGTATTTGTGGAGTGACTGCTTTGAACACCTGTATTTAAGTCAATATAATTCCAACCATTTGTAGAATCAATTTGCATTTCTCTAATGTCATTCGGTGTGGCTGTGTTGATATAGCGTAGCGTGATATAGCCAGATGCAGTGCCTTTATAATAGTTTATGATTTGAACGGCAAAAACAGGTTTTGCGGAAGTACCAACAACATTTTTACTGCTAGGATCAGTGGTCACTAAGAAGGTTTTAAAATTGGGTGACATACGATGATCATCGAATAAATTATATTCAAAGAAGCTGTTAAAGCTACGACTAGTGTCCATAAAAGCATTGCTATAGCCATCAGTAATCCAAGCAGAGGCTGGTATTGTGCCACCCTGGGATGCATCTAACTCTTTAGATAGCGTTTCCCAATTTGCATTAAAGGGTGAATATAGAGCACCGCCATTGCCTGAACCACTCACACCACTATTGGTATAAAGTTTAGGTGCAGGTGCCTCCATGTGAAATTTTAGATCCCAATCGGTTGAATCGCAGGAAATATCTGCTTGACTGTCGATATCATAACAATATGCATCATTGGTAGCGGGGCTAATGGTCCATTGCTTTGCTTTAAGCGTAAAAAGATCCTGATTCACTGGAGGTTTTTCGACTTCGCCGCTACCATCATTGCCACCACCACTTCCGCCACCGCAAGCTGTAAGTAATAAAGTAAGTGTTGATAAAGTGAATATTGTTTTAAGGTGAAGATTAGATTTCATTTTAGTGAGTCCTTTTATGGGTTATTTCAGATTTTTGTTCCAGTTAAAACGTAAGCCCATATAGGTATATCTACCTGCAATGGGACGATAATCAAATGTGGTATCAAAATTGCGCTGTTCATTAAATAGGTTGTCAATACCAGCAAAAACACTTAAATATGGGCTGAATTGGTAGTCGACTTGGCCATCTAGCGCAAACCAATCGGGTGAGCTGTATTGATTGGCACTGTCACCATATTCGGAGCTTTGATAGCGAGTACGTAGTGTGAGGTCTAGTTGATCGTTGACTGCATAATCTGCACCTAGACGAGCAATATGCTTGGGGCGCCGTGTTAGTTCACGTTTGGAAATTTGATCTTTTGCTTCTGTGTAGGTATATGCGCCTGTCAAAGTAAATTTGGGAGAAATAAACCATTGCGCTGAGGTTTCGATACCTTTGGTTTCAGCTCTCGCCACATTGCTATAACTATATTGGGTAATGCCGTTCACTGTAGTGGCATTGTCATAATCGGTCTGAATCAGGTCCTGAACTTCATTTAGGAAGACATTGATTTCAGCATTCCATTTTTCTTGTTGGATCAGATTAAAACCCAATTGATAACTATCAGAAGACTCGGGTTTTAAGTTTGGATTACCAATGACAATGTAGCCTAGGTGGCTATGATCAAAAGAATAAAAACGCTCTTTTAAATTGGGTACTCGATAGCCTTGTCCAAAACTAAAACGAAAATCTGCCAGCCAATCGTTCTCTTCTAGAAGACGATATTTAGTACTGAGCTTAAATGCATTGTGGCTGCCAAAATCGTCATCATTTTGAAAACGCCAACCTAAAACAGTATCGAGATTTGGACGAAGTTTGATGTCATTTTGTAGATAAAATTCGTGGCGATCACGCGAAACTTTACCGCCTTGCATTTCAAACTTTCCATTATTACTTTGTTCTAATTGTTCTTCATGCCAATCATAGCCAAGTTGCCAATTTTGTTGGTGCCACTCGGGTAAGCTGAGCTGTGAGCTGAAATGGGTGTTTTCTTGATTAGAATTTCTTAATGCAGATAGATAACCATCGGTGGTTTGTGTCGAAGTAGTTTCATAGCTCTCATGCACTCCTTTGAGGTCAAAAAGGTAGTCGTCTAAAAGCTTGAATTTAGATCCTGCGCTGAAACGTTGGCGTTCAATATCTTCCAGTTTGTACTGTTTTACCATTTTAGGAGTAATGAACACCTCGCTGCGTTGATGGTCTTCTTCAGTGTAGTCATTGAAATCTGCCCAGAGCATGAACTGGTCAGAAGGCTCCCATGCACCATACATTGAGTACTGTTGTCGTTTTTGCGCATCACCTTGTCGGGGATATTGATTAGGATTTACCGAAAAGCCGTTATTTTTTAATTGATCGCCGATGATTCGACCTTTAAAGGCGCTGTTTGAAGCATCGATTTGAATTTTTTCATGATGATTGTTAATGGATGAAGACTTTCCATTGTCATTTTGTTTGCCATAACTCCCGATATCAACTTGAGCTGAAATAGAAACGCCATGTTCCACTTTTTTGGTGATGATATTAATCACACCACCCATAGCAGAGGAACCATATTGGGCAGAAGCTGCACCTTTTATGACTTCGATATGGTCAATACCACCTACAAGATATTGGTCTAGATCAACAGTAGAGCTGGTACTCGCAGCCAGAGGAAGTCCATCAATTAAAATTAAAACCTGATCACTACTAAGACCTTGTAATGAAATTTCATAACCAGACTTCCCGTGAATTTCACGAAGCAAAATACCTGGGATATTTTCTAATGAGTCTTTGAGCGTTAGGGCATTGGTTCGTTTTAATTCTTGTTCTGAAATATATTCCGTACGAATTGGGCTATCCATTAATTTTTTTTCAGAACGAGTTGCTGTGACCACAATGGTGTTGAGCTTTTCTAACTGTGAATTTGCAATGAGATTTTGAAAGGGAAACCCACCCAGTGTCAAAATTGCAGTGAATAATGCTGCAGGTTTAATTTTGGTATTGGCATGTAAATGATTCACAGAATTCATCACTAATGATAATTATTAACTTATGGTAATGGTAATGATTATCATATTGATTTACAATAGTGCACGGACTTATTTCATAACATTTAAGAATGTCACAATTTAAAAAATTAATATGAATTAAATCAGTGATATATTGTTTTTAGGAAGAATTTATGAATCACAAGCTTTGTTATGCGCTCGGCGCACTTCTAGCTTTTGGGGGTAGCTCAGTGTTTGCAGAAAAGCCATTAACACAAAATACTTCGCAGGTTGAGTCTGTGGAATTATTTAAACAGTTAACACAACAGCAAGCACATCAAGCAATTTTGAAAATGGCAGGTGAGTATCAAGTTTCTTTTCGTTTCGAAGAGATTTATGCTCTGAAAGCCAATTATGAAACGAAACCACCAGATCTCTCTAAGGCTTATGAAACTGTAGTGGTATTGGAAAATACACCAAATAAAATTTCACTACAGCATTTACTCATGGCGGGAAGCCATGTCATTAAACATTGGCGTCAAGATTGGGAGTATCAGCCCAATACCACATGGCGTTATGCAGGCAATTATCAATGGCAAAAAGTCGCATTGACTGCTGAACAGAGTAAAGGTAAGTGGTTACAAACGGTTTGGCAGGTTGATGATTCGCCACGCTATGCAGGTTTGGGTTTATGGACGTCCAATCATGGAGTAGAAGCGTGGACATCTGAAAGTACGTATCGTCCTTTACCGCGCCGTGAACTGACCACACGTGACGATTATGATACGATTACAGGTGTTAATCGGCATGCTATTTCAGCTGAAGGCTGGGTGCATGAGCAAGATAATATTAAATATGATGCTAAGACTCAGACCCCAGTCGCGCGTGAGTTTGGTGTAAACCAATATGTACGTGTCCAGAATTTTGATTTTAAACCTGCGTATGCTTATTGGGATAAGAATAAAAATTATTGGAAATCTGTGCGTTTAGCATGGGAGGATGCGTTTAAGCAGAATGATGTGTTGGGCTTGCGTTTTACTCGACAAAAAGATAATGATAAAAATGCACATTATACGCAATTTATGCGTCAGGCTAAGGATTATGCTGCGAAATCTGTATCAGATCAAACCATTGAAAAAGAAGTCAAAAAGCTTCTTAATCAAGAACTGACCACGGGTCAGGTCAAATAATTAGCTGCTGAGATGCTCAAAAGCTTTCATCAGTGAGGGCCTTTGAGCTGATACATGAACTTTAAGATCGCGTTTAATGCCATGGATAATGCAAATTTATAGAATTGATGTTAGTAAAATTTTATATGTAAATAGTCACTGCGCATTTTTCGTAAAGTATATGGCTGTGTAGTGTAGGGGGGGATATTCAAACGTCCTTACTTGTGCCAATCCATTTATTGAATCACACGTTGTGAGGGTGGATTCACAGTTGCGGTAAATGAAATGACTTTTTCTAAGCGTAGAGTTCTAAAAGCATATTTCAAAACTGCTTTTGCGCCTTCTGTGGCATAACCTTGGTTCCAATATTTAGGAAGTAAAACGCCAACCAATTTTAGATGCATCTGCCATCTCAAATTCAGGTGGATCCACATGTAATCCTATAAAACCAATAAACTCACCTGTGTCTTTCAGTTCTACGGCAAATAAACCCCAACACACGGGTTTCGATTGCATCTTTTAAGCTTTTCATAAATGCAGTGGCTTCATCAGCATTGAGCTTTTTATAGAAGTAACGCATGACATCATCGTCTGTACACATTTGGATAAATGGGGCAGGGTTGGATTCTTGCTATTGGCGGAGGATTAGGCGAGGGGTTGCGATTAAGATTTTAATATTAAATATTTATAAATGTTTGTTTGTTAGACACATAGAGTAAAAAACATAAAGTACAGTATGATGTAATTGGTGTTTAGTAGAAATAAATGAATAGTACTTTTTTGGAAATAATTTGACTAACTCAATTAATCTTAATAGCCTTTTAGTTGTATTTTTCATTAGGCAAAGAATAAAAAATGGAGTTGCGATACGGATTTACGGAAGATAACTTTCTTACATTATGCCAAGAGAATCTTAAGCGGGAAAAAACAACAGTTTTTGAAGATTTATATGAAGCTCTTATTCACTTTTTTAGTACTCCGGATTCAGTCTTAATAACAGACATAAAGCATAACTACCCATTTGAGTACTATGATGATCACTTATCGCTGAAAGAGTATATAGACAAAGGGAAAATGATTATCCCTTATCTTCAATTTGAGCTACATAGTGATAAGGTCACTGATCTAGAGGTTACAGACGTTAAACTACCTTCATTTATTTTATTATGTGATTTTCTGTATGGAGGAGGTGTTACTAGGAAGTACAATATCAAAAATACAAAAATGAAAACCAAAAACAAAACATCAATACGGCTTCTTTCCGTTGAATTTCCTCAAGCATTGTTAACAAAGCTTAATTCACGAATGACACCACCAAAAAGTTTATTACCATCAAAATTAGGTTTTTATGAGTGGCGGCAGACTTTCTATAACAAAGTGACCGGTGCAAGCTTCTTTTGCTTATGTTTTAAAGATGCAATGTTTAAAGAGCAGAATGGTTTGATGGTAAAACATGCTCATCTTAAAAATGCATTAGAAAAGCAGTCATTTAAAGAATCGATTTGTCACATTTGCACTAACACAAATTCAGACTTAGTATTTGGAAGTTCTGTATTCAAAGGAAGATATGGTGCATATATTACAAAGCACTCAATACAGGAAGGCATTAGTGAAAGGGATGCGGAAAACCATATTAGAGAGTTAAAAGGTGTAGCGCGTATAGGTGAAAGATGGGTTAATGAAACCTTATTGTTTAACTACATCAATCTGCTATTTCCTCAACACACGGTACAAAGAGAAGCATCACCAAGTTGGTTGAGTCGACAAAGGTTTGATGTCTATATCCCAGAGCTTAATTTAGCGATTGAGTACCAAGGGCAACAACACTATCTTGCTGTCGATCTATTCGGTGGAGAAAAAGGATTAAAACGGACAAAGCAAAGGGATAAGGAAAAGCTTCAACTCAGTAAAGTAAATGGAGTGGATATTATCTATTTTAGCTATAAAGATAATTTAACTGAAAAATTAGTACAAAATCGACTTAAAAATTATCTTAAAGAACCTCTATAAAAGTGTATTTTTAATCATGGATATAGATGATAAAAGCCCATATTTGATCTATATTTTTATAAAAAACCCCGATTCGTTCGGGGTTTTTATTTAACCTAAACCAAGATTAAGCATTTTCACGATCAATTGCACGGTAACCAATATCTTTGCGGTATTGAACACCATCAAACGTTACTTTTTGACATAGCTCGAGAGCTTTAGCTTGTGCTTCACCAATTGTATTACCAAGTGCTGTCACACAAAGTACACGACCGCCAGCAGTCACAACATCACCATTAGTATTGGTTTTTGTACCTGCATGGAATACTTTCGCATCAGTCATTTCTGTTTCAAGGCCAGAGATCACATCATCATTACTTGACGTTTCAGGGTAGCCCTTAGACGCAAGTACAATTCCAACTGTTTTTCGTTCATCCCACTCAGCTTCTGCGGGTAGATTTCCGGCAATACCTGCCTCAACCAAATCAACAAGTGATGATTTTAAGCGCATCATAATGGGTTGTGTTTCAGGGTCACCAAAACGGCAGTTGAATTCGATCACTTTAGGTTGACCTTGTTCATCAATCATGAGGCCTGCATATAAGAAACCTGTATAGACATGACCATCGGCTTTCATGCCATCAACAGTTGGACGCATCACTTCTTTCATTGCTTTTTCAAAAACTTCAGCAGTCACAACAGGTGCAGGGGAGTAAGCACCCATACCGCCAGTATTTGGACCTTGATCGCCTTCAAAAATGCGTTTGTGATCTTGAGACGTTGCCATAGGTAGAATGTTGTCGCCATCAATCATACAAATGAATGATGCCTCTTCACCAGCAAGGAATTCTTCAATCACAACACGTGAACCAGCGTCACCAAATCTATTGCCTGATAGCATGTCATCAATTGCATCAAAAGCTTCTTGATTGGTCATTGCAACAATTACGCCTTTGCCCGCAGCTAGACCATCCGCTTTAATCACAATTGGTGCGCCATTTTTTTCAACAAAAGCTTTGGCTTCAGTGACATCGGTAAAGACATCATAGAATGCTGTAGGA
>JAHLFF010000315.1 GCA_018883945.1 Candidatus Acinetobacter avistercoris | reverse complement strand
TTTAAACAAAATTGCAGGTTGGGAAAATACCACAGCAGGCTTAATGATTACCAAACGTGATGGTAATGCCTTAACGCTTGAACGAATTAAAGACCCACGTGCCAGCACATTGGGCAACAGCCAAGAAATTTATGGTCGTGGCAAAATTTGGCGCTTAACCCAAGCATGGATCAAAACAGGATTTGACGACAACCGCGTCCAATTTAAGATTGGTCGTATGGGCATGTCCGATGACTTTAACAGCTCGCAATGTGAGTTTCAGAACTTACTTTTGTGTGGTGGACAGTTAGGTAAGTCCATTGGTTCGATTTGGTATAACTGGCCTGTCAGCTTATGGGGTACCAATGTTAAATACCAATTGGCACCAGATTGGTCACTTGGCGTTGGCGTCTATGAAGTTAATCCTGACAATGTCAAAACAGACTCTGACAGTGATGGCTTTAACCTCGATATGAACAATGTCGAAGGGGTCACCATTCCAGTTGAACTGGCATGGAAACCCAAACTTGCCACATTTAATGGCTTACCGGGTGAATATAAAATCGGTGCACTGTATTCCACAGCAGAAGCTAAAGATGTGGGTACATCAGGAGAAATCCACGATGGAAAATACAGCTTCTGGTTGAATGCTCAACAGCAATTGACCCAGCATGGGAGTGATCCTAAACGCGGGTTATATATCAGTTTTAATAGCGTTATAAATGACCGAAAAACGACTGTTGTAGAAAGTACGCAGCAACTGGCACTCTGGTACAAAGGTCCTTTCGACAGTCGTCCCAATGATTCGATTGGCTTTGGTTTAGCTAACTATGTAGTGAATGACCGTGTGACGGATAAGCAAATAGCGACCAACGAAGACCGTGGTTATTACAGTTATGACGCGCTAGCCAGAGATTATGTCCCAATTCAACATGATGAACTCAATGTTGAGTTGAATTATACCTATCAATGGTCACCTGCGGTGATGCTCAGACCTAACCTGCAATATATCTATCAACCTTCTGGTGTGAAAGAAGTGGATGATGCATGGGTGGCGGGCCTCAGCGTCAAGGTGAATTTTTAATCGTATTTAAAATGAAAGAGTGTTTAAAATGTAAGCAATACTGTTGCTTAGTTTTAACACTCTTTTTTCGTTGCAGAATCAAGCTAATTGTGGATGTTCAAAAGTTTGGATGTGATGCGAATGATGCTCAAAACAAAGTAGGAGAGATCATTTGAAATACGACATTTGGAGTAAAAAGTATGTCCGAAAGGAAATCTCAACCCATATTTAAAATATGGTGCTTTATATTAGGCTTGGCTTTATTGCTAACTGGCTTATTTTATTTAATCGGTGGTGGGAGGCTGATCAGTTTAGGTGGGTCATGGTATTTTTTGATCGCAGGCTTACTCACCGCTCTTTCCGCGGTGTTTATTTTTAGAAAAAAAGCATTGGGTGTCTGGATCTTTGCACTGGTTTTTCTTGGAACCGTTGTCTGGGCACTGTTTGATGCAGGTTGGGATTTTTGGGCACTCCACTCACGTTTAATGTTTCCTGCGGGTTTATTTGCCGCACTCTGTTTTACCCTACCTTCTATTCGTAAATATCAATTACAAATTGCGCCTTCAGCACCAGCTTATGCCATAGGTGGTCTAACTGTATTAGGTATGTTCGGTGGTCTGTATGGCATGTTTATTCCACACCCAACAGTGAAAGCCAGTGGTGAAGAATTACCACTGGTGCCTGTAACAGCACAAACACAGCAATTGAATTGGTCTCATTATGGTAGTGATGCTGGTGGAAGTCGTTTTGCTGCACTAGACCAGATTAACCGTAATAATGTGTCTAAGTTGAAGGAAGCATGGCGGTTTCAAACAGGCGATATAACCTCAGGTACGGGTAATGGCGCAGAAGATCAGCTCACGCCTTTACAGGTCGGCGACAAAGTATTTTTATGTACACCGCATAACAACATCATTGCTCTGGATGTAGACTCAGGTAAGCAAATCTGGAAAGCCGAAGTGAACTCAAAGGCTGATGCTTGGGAGCGTTGCCGTGGTGTAGGGTACTTCGACTCGACTCAAGCTTTGGTACAACCAACTTTAGCAGGCGCAAGCACTGTAACTTCGGTGGCAAAAAATACTGCATGTCCACGCCGTGTTTATACCAATACGCCAGATGGTCGTTTAATTGCAGTCAATGCAGATACAGGCGAGCGCTGTAAAGACTTTGGTGTTGATGGAACGGTAGATTTGCTGGAAAATTTGGGTAAGGGTACGAAAGCGCCTCGTTTTCAAGTGACCTCGGCGCCAACCATTGCGGGAACAAGTATTATCGTAGGTAGCCGTATCGCCGATAACTTTGCAGCAGATATGCCGGGTGGTGTGATTCGTGCTTATGATGTGATTACTGGGCAGCTTCGCTGGGCTTTTGACCCACGCAATCCAGATCCAAACTACGTTCTTAAACCAGGTGAGATTTATAAACGTAGTTCTGCTAACTCTTGGGCAGCAATGTCCTACGATCCGCAAATGAACACCGTATTTTTACCGATGGGAAGTTCATCAGTCGATGTATGGGGTGGAAATCGTCAACCTATCGATCATAAGTACAATTCTTCAGTTTTGGCTTTGGATGCAACCACAGGTAAAGAGAAGTGGGTTTATCAAACTGTTCACAATGACCTCTGGGACTTCGATTTACCAATGCAGCCAAGTTTGGTTGATTTTCCAATGTCAAATGGACAAACTAAACCTGCTGTTGTCATTGGCACCAAGTCAGGTCAGTTCTTTGTACTCGATCGTATTACGGGCAAACCACTAACCAAAGTTGTTGAGCAACCTGTAAAAGCTGCAGATATTCCAGATGAGCAATATAGTGCAACTCAACCACGTTCAGTTGAAATGCCACAGATTGGCAATCAAACTTTGACTGAATCGGACATGTGGGGTGCAACGCCGTTTGACCAGTTGATGTGTCGTATTAACTTTAAATCGATGCGTTATGAAGGTCTGTATACTGCACCAGGTTTTGATGTTTCATTAAGTTTTCCAGGTTCACTGGGTGGGATGAATTGGGGCAGTATTGCTTTTGATCCAACGAATCGTTATATGTTTGTCAACGACATGCGCCTAGGTCTGTGGATTCAATTGATTAAACAAACGCCTGAAGATTTAAAACTTGAAGCAAGTGGCGGAGAGCAAGTCAACACAGGTATGGGTGCAGTGCCAATGAAAGGCACACCATATAAAGTGAATAAAAATCGCTTTATGTCGGTACTCGGCATTCCATGTCAAAAACCACCTTTCGGAACCATGACAGCGATTGATATGAAAACTCGTCAAGTGGCTTGGCAGGTGCCTTTAGGTACGATTAAAGATACAGGCCCAATGGGCATTAAAATGGGCTTGGAAGCGCCAGTGGGTATGCCAACGATTGGCGGACCAATGGCAACACAGGGTGGTTTGGTATTCTTTGCAGCAACGCAAGATTATTATTTACGTGCATTCAATTCATCAAATGGTGAAGAGTTATGGAAAGCACGTTTACCTGTAGGTAGCCAAGGCACGCCAATAAGTTACATTTCTCCAAAAACAGGTAAGCAATATGTGATTATTTCCGCAGGTGGCGCACGTCAGTCGTCTGATCATGGAGATTATGTGGTTGCATATAGTTTAGCCGATTAAAACATTTTATTGTATGGGAACCCGTCAAGACGATAGGTTCCCATTTTCTTGGTAATAACAAGCAAGGAAGTATTGTGCGATTAATTTATTTGATGCATATGCCTTTTAAACAAGCCTTATTGACTGCGATTATTTTACAATCTATGCATGCTTATGCAGAAACGACAGAATATCAACTTCCTATTATCACTGTCCAAGCGGTACATACCGATAGCGAGTTGTTATCGACTTCTGCATCTATTCAAAAAGTCCAGGCGGCTACAGTACAAAATAATACCAATGTGAACCTTTCTGAAGTTTTGCAAGGGGTTGCAGGCTTACAAATCAATAACCGTGAAAACTATGCGCAAGACTTACAGATTTCGATACGGGGCTTTGGCGCTCGTTCGACTTTTGGCGTGCGTGGAATCCGAATGTATGTCGATGGTATTCCTGCGACTATGCCTGATGGTCAAGGGCAAAGTTCCAATATTGACCTCAATAGTTTAGATCACATCGAAGTACTGACGGGGCCATTTTCATCTTTATATGGTAACTCATCAGGTGGAACCATCTTGGCTGAGACCAAAGAAGGGCAAGGTAAAGACTCAATCCAAGTGGGGCTAAATGCAGGCAGCCACCATAAACAACAAGCCAATATTCAATTACAAGGTGGCTCCGAACAGGCCAATCAACCCGCTTATGTGATTAGTTCTTCTTATTTTGATACCGATGGTTTTCGAGATCATAGCGCAGCACAAAAAGTATTAAATAATGCCAAACTGACATGGAACTTAGAGGATGGCAGTAAAATCAACTGGATCATGAACTATGTCGATATTGATGCCGAAGATCCACAAGGTTTAAATCGTGAGCAGTGGCAAGCGAATCCGAAACAAGTGAATGACAGTACCAACACTTATAATGTCCGTAAAGAAATTAAACAAACCCAAACAGGACTGACATGGACGAAGCCACTCAATGACCAACAAGAATTGCATAGCATGGTCTATTTGGGCAACCGACAAGTCATACAATATCAGTCGATTCCAAAGGCTCCACAAGCAAATGCTCGCCATGCAGGTGGCGTGATTGATTTTGATCGGGATTATTATGGTGCAGATTTCCGTTGGACAGGAAAAAAGATTTTACCAAATACAACATTGATTGCAGGTGTTGCTTTAGATCGAATGGTTGAGGATCGTAAAGGTTATAACAATTATGATCAGACAGGTACGTTTGGTGTAAAAGGTGATTTACGCCGTAATGAAAATAATACCCTGTGGAATTTAGATCCATATGTACAAGCCTCATGGCAGTTTTTACCTACATGGCATCTTGATGCAGGTTTACGTTATAGCAATGTGCATTATGAATCAGATGATCATTACATCGTAGCAGGCAATGGTGATGATAGCGGTTCAACTGATTATCAAAAATTATTACCGTCTGTGGCTTTAGGCTGGGAAATTTTACCTGAACTTTATGCTTATGCCAGTTATGGAAAAGGCTTTGAAACGCCAACCTTTACCGAAATGGCTTATAACACTGATCCTTCGAAATCGGGTATGAATTTTGCGTTAAAAGCAGCAAGTAGTGATAACTATGAGTTGGGTCTAAAGTCGCATAATTCATTCGGGCTCTTCACTTTTGCTGTTTTCCAGACAGATACAGAAAACGATATAGTGACAGCGGGAACACGTGATGGTCGAGCAACTTTTCGTAATGCAGATCAAACCACACGGCAAGGTTTAGAGCTTTCATGGCAACAAAAGATTTGGAAAGAGCTCAACATTCAATCGAGCTTTAGTTATATTAATGCTGAATTTGATAGTTATACGGCAGAAATAAAAAATCCAGATGATTCAGCAAAACTGTATGCCCAAGCCATCAATAAAGGAAATAACATTCCCGGAATTGCCAAAAACCAAGCGTTTACCCGTATTTCATGGCAACCAGAGCAGGGCTTCCAAGCAGGCTTAGAAGCACGCTATATGGATAAAATTTATGTTGATGATATCAACTCAGATATTGCGCCAAGTTATACCGTTGTGGCTGCGAATGTCGGCTATTTATGGGTAAACCGTGACTGGAAGGTAAACACCTATGCCCGAGTCGATAACCTGTTTGATCGTAACTATGTTGGCTCTGTGATTGTGAATGACAGTAATAGTCGCTTCTTTGAGCCTGCAGATCGAAGGAATCTCAATATTGGGTTATCTATGACAAAAGTGTTCTGAAATAGAAAATAGGCAATAAATACAGATTTAATCATCTGTGATTTTCTACTGTATATAACGGAATTCAGACACTATATATTCTGAATTCCAAAAATTTCCTAGCTGTTGATCTTAAAGATGAGCCAGATGGATAATTTCACCCAGTTTTTCAGCGGTTGCTATTAAGGCTGGGCTAAGTTCCTGAATCCGTTGTTCATTAAGCCGGAACGAAGGGCCAGCAATGCTTACAGTGCCGAAGGGCTTATTGGTATAAGGATTGATAATAGTTTTTGCCATAGCAGTCATACCTATCTCATAAGTATCTGAAATTAAACCATAACCTCGTTCACGAGATGCCTCAACCATGGCAGTGAGTTGTTCTAGACTTTTTGGGGAGTTAGGTCCTAATAGTTTGGCTTTTTCAAAACCTTCACGCTCTACAATTTTGAAAAAACCATCAGAGTCAATACTGGATAAATAGGCTAGACCACATGCGGAAGCAGGTAAATAGGCAACACTCCCCGAGTCAGGATCATATTTGAGACCTGATTTAGAACCTTGTGCTTTGGCAATCCAGATGATTTTTTCGTCTTCAATCATACCTAAACGTACAAGTTCAGCAGACTGCTCTGCAAGCTCATTTAGTAAAGGCTGAAATGTTTCAGTGATTGAACGGGAAGATAGATAAGTTAATCCCATGGAGGCGATTTTTAGGCTCAATTTGTAATGTTGAGTTTGTTCGTCTTGATAGATATAACCCATGTCTTTCATCGATGTTAAAAGCCGGTGCATTGCAGATTTTGGAATATCCAAATCTGTTGACAGCTGTGTGAGTGCACATCCATTCACTTCTTTTAACAGCGCTTCAAGAATCTGTAGTGAGCGATCATTGTTACTAAGCATAAAAATTCCAATATATTTTGGAACATTGTTCCAAAATTTAAAAAAACAGATTATAGTATCTTCAGATTCTATCCTAAAAGGGTTTGGGGTAAATCTAAAGTGACATAAGAGTATTTAGTGCTCAGTAAGAGCAAACCTGAATTGAATAAACCCAGTGATGCATGGAAAAAGCATTACAACAAACTGGTTCACGCTTAGGGAGAATGTGTATGACCCAACAGGTCGATTTAAGAGAGTTTATTAATGAAAACAAGGTGTCTCCTTTACAGAAATTAGTTATTTTTCTGTGTTTAATGATTGTAGTTGTAGACGGTATAGATATTTCAATTATGGGTTTTGTTGCCCCTGTAATCAAGCAGGAGTGGGGGATTAGTACCTCAGACTTAGCACCTGTAATGAGTGCTGCCTTGGTCGGGTTAGCTCTAGGTGCAGTAATTTCAGGCCCATTAGCTGATAAATTTGGCCGTAAAAAATTATTGATTATTAATTTAATTGGATTCGGTCTCTTTACATTATTGGCTGCACTTTCCAGTAATGTCACTGAATTAATGATCTATCGATTTATTGCAGGCTTATTTATGGGAGGGGTAATGCCTCAAGCCGTAACATTAGTCACAGATTACTCACCTATGCGCCTTAATGGGCGAATGGTGACGATTATTTTGAGTGGCTTCACCATTGGTGCTGCTATTGGAGGCTTTTTAGCGGCATGGGTGATTCCTCACTTTAATTGGCATGCCATGATGATTATCGGTGGAGTATTACCTTTAATCCTTGCAGTGATTGCTTTTTTTATCTTGCCAGAGTCAATTGGCTATAAAGTTCTAAAGCAACATCCAAAAGAAGAAATTAATGCGCTTATCAAACGTATTGCGCCTGATTTTGATATGACCAATAAAGAAATAGTTTTACCAAAACCTAAAACGAATACTGTTAATAATCCCGTAAAAACAGTAGTCAGTCCATTTTATATTATAGGTAGTTTCTTATTGTGGTGGAGTTATGCATCTGGTTTGTTTGTGGTGTATCTACTCGGCAGTTGGTTGCCAATGATGAGTTATGAATTTGGTTTTAGTATTAGTGAAGCATCTTTAATCACTGCAATTTATCAGTTAGGAGGTCCGATTGGTTGTGTTGCTTGTGGTTTCTTGATGGACAAAATCAACCCACACTTAGGCTTGGTTATCGGTTATGTGATTGCAATTATCTTCATGTTCTTTATTGGAGATGTCGGACATAACTTTGTGCTGTATAGCATGATGTGTTTCTTTATTGGTATGTGGATGAATGGTGCTAATGCAGGAATAAATGGAATTTCAAGTATGTTCTATCCAGTTTTTGCCAGAGCAACTGGAAATAGCTGGATGCATGGTATTGGCCGACTAGGCGCTGTAGCAAGTGCATTCGCAGGTGCTTATTTCTTAAGTTTAGGATGGTCAGCAAGTAAAATTTTCTTGGTCTTATGTTTTCCAGCCATGGGGATTATCATTGCGTTATTAATCATGAAAATAGTGTACTCTCCGAAAAAAATGCAACAACGTGAATTAGACAACGCACAGGCATAAAACTGTAAAAAACTAAATAATTTACTGTATTTAAAAGGATATTGGATGATGAATATTCAATTGAATGGATCAACGCGTCTCTATTTTGTGATTGGACACCCGATTAAGCAAGTGAAATCACCGGAAGGTGTTACACAAGAGCTAATCAATAAAGGGCTTAATGCCATTGTTTCACCAGTAGATGTCAAACCTGAGCATTTTGCGGGCTTTATTGCGCATAGCAAAAATATGCTCAATACCGATGGCCTTATTGTCACTGTGCCACACAAAATTAATGCATTGGAATGCTGTGACAAAGTGACTGAACGTGCGCAGTTTATTGGTGCTGCCAACACAATCCGTCGCTGTGCTAAAGGTTGGGAAGGTGACATGTTAGATGGCGTGGGTATGGTAAATGCCATCTTGGAAAAAAATATTCAGCTTAAAGGTAAACGGGTCATTTTAGCGGGTGCAGGGGGTGCAGGCAAAGCTATTGCATTTGAACTCTTACTTGCTGGTGTTGTAGAACTGGCGATTTTTGATCTAGATGCATCGCGTCAACAACAACTGGTCGAGCAATTGAGCCAATTAAAAAAAGGCACAGTTATCGCGCATGATAATAATCCAGCGGGCTTTGATGTAGTTGTAAATGCAACGCCGATGGGTATGAATGGAGATCCATCCGCTGCTTTTCAACTGGAACAATTGACGGCCCATATGGCTGTTGCAGATGTTGTAACAAGCCCTGCAGAAACGCCTTTTGTGAAACATGCAACACAGTTAGGCTGTGTGGCTGTTAGAGGGACAGATATGTTTATGAAGGTACGAGATTTAATGGTGGATTTTTTACTCGAAAATCAAACTGGAGATAAAAATAATGCAGCATGATGCCGTGCAACGTGAATATTCATTATCATTTTTGACAGTAGCGGATGTCAGTCCGGTAGAAGCAGTCAAAATTGCAGCAGAATGTGGTTATGCACAGGTAGGGTTACGACTTTTGCCTGCAGCACCGAATGAATCTGAATATCCAATTTTAACAGATAAAAATTTGATTCTTGAAACTCAAGCAGCTTTAAAAGACACAGGTGTAAAAGTAGCCGATGTTGAAATCATACGCATCACTCCAGATTTTGATGGTAAAAAATATCTTCAATTTTTAGATGTTGCTC
>JAHLFF010000314.1 GCA_018883945.1 Candidatus Acinetobacter avistercoris | reverse complement strand
ATAATCTCAACTACAGCCATTTACAATTTTTCCCAAAACTCTGCGCTTTTAACATTGGTTGGCATGAACAGCCAGCTCGGGAAATTTATAGCTATATACAGCCCAAAGGCTATTTGTTGCGTGGGGAAGCTATGCATAAAGAGTTTGAGAGGTTTTATCCTGCTTTGATTTAATCCCCCTAAATCCCCCTTTAAAAAAAGGGGGACTTTGTCGCGTAATCAAATTAATACGCGTAATTCCCTCCCCAGAGCAAGTTTTAAAGTACTGCTTTTAAAACGAAGCGCAAGTGATGAGCAGCGCTGCTGCGCAAGGGAGAGGAGAAATCTACTCTATACCTTTCACATCATAAAGATATACCCCTTTGATCTTTGATTATTCACCCATGTGTCACTCAGAATTCAGCACAAGGAGAAAAATCAATGATCAACCAATTTTGGAATGCAGTCTGGTCCAGACATCATAAAACGAAAGACCTATTCAAACGTTTAAACCCACACTTCATTTTATCTCAACAGATTCAAGCGAACTCAGATTCAACTGACAATACTCACTCTAATACTAAACAACATAACGGATTCAAAGGCTCATACAATAAAACCCAATGGCTCGGATTATTCCTCGGTCCATTGGTATTTGCATGGCTATACTTTGGCATGAGCTTTGAAGGTTTATCTTCAGAAGGTCAAGGTGTTTTAGCACTCACCGCCTGGCTTTCCATCTGGTGGATTTTAGAAGTTCTACCTTTAGGCATTACCTCTTTGCTGCCTATTGTCGTGATGCCAATGATGGGGACTTTGACCATCGCCAAAGTCACATCTAGTTATACCGATCCGAATATTTTCTTATTCTTAGGTGGCTTTGCAATCGCGATTGCAATTGAAAAATGGAATCTGCACGAACGCATTTCATTAGGCATTATTAGTTTTTCCGGGTCTACTGTGAATGGTCTGATTTATGGATTCATGTTCGCCACAGCGTTTTTATCCATGTGGATTTCAAACGTAGCAACGGTCATGATGCTACTACCGATCGGAATGGCAATTGTCTATAAAATCATTTCCTTACTCAAACAAGAAGCAAGTCACGATCCGGATGATGAGGTCAAATTTACTAAAGCCATTGTTTTTGCAATTGGATTTGGTGGCATTATTGGTGGCAGTGCAACCCTGATTGGTACCCCACCCAACCTGATTCTGGCAGGATTGGTCAAAGAAATTTATGGCTATGAAATTGGATTTGCACAATGGTTCATTTTTGCTTTTCCCCTATGCTTAATTCTCGCCATATTCACAACCTTCTGGTTGACCAAAATTGCCTATCCAATGAAAGCGAAGAAAATTACTGAAGGCAAAACATTTATTCAGTCAGAAAAAAACCGCTTAGGCAAAATGTCCTATGAAGAAAAAGCGGTCGCAATCATCTTTACCCTGACCGCTTTCATGTGGCTAACGCGTACATTTATCTGGAAAGATATCATTCCAGGCATCTCGGATACCATGATCGCTATTACAGCGGCAATGGCCCTATATGCAATACCCGCAACGGATGGCAAACGTCTTTTAAATGCAGATTCGCTTAATGAAATGCCTTGGGATGTTTTATTGCTGGTCGGTGGTGGTCTTGCCTTGGCTGCTGGCTTTAGTAATACTGATTTATCACAGTGGATTGGACAGCAATTATTATCACTGCAAAATCTGCCATATATTGTGGCATTATTACTCACCACAACATTAACGATTAGTCTTACTCAAGTATCACCAAACACAGCAGTAACCACTATTTTTGTTCCAATTGCAGGAACTTTGGCTCTAGCTTTAGATGTGCATCCTTTACCATTAATGGCCGCTGCTGCACTTGGTGCTGGCTTTGCCTTTATGCTACCTATTGGCACACCATCTCAAGCTGTTATCTTTGCAACGGGTAAAGTAAGTATTCGAGATATGCTTATGCAAGGGACATTAGTCACTGTTCTCGCCACCCTTTTAATCGCAGCCTCAGTCTATATTATTTTCCCGCTGACTTTTGGTTTGGAACTATTTAGCTTCCCAGCTGCATGGAAATAATCGATATTTAATCATTCATTCTATAGAAATCCTCTCCTTTTAGGAGAGGTTTCTTTATTAGGATAAAAGTTTCTAAACTGGTATATAATTGATTAAATAATATAGAAAAACAAAAATGACACCCGAAATCTTGCTCACCATCATTCAAATAGCAATTGGCATATTCACAGTAGCCATCATCATTTTGCTCATTATTCCTAAAAGCCGTAAGTGGCTCTCTGAAATGCAACCTGAACCAAGAAGAAAACAACGTGGATTAGGTTTAGCTGATGGACTAGAACTTATTTTTATTCCCATTTACTGGCTAATTAAACTCATTGCAGGCATCTTCAAATAAAGCCTCATGACTTATCGCCTTACAATCCCAACTTATTCAGCATATCTGGAGTTAAAAAAGTCGTTACTAACCGATTTAAATCGATATAACGCAACACACCTTTGAGCTGATTATTAATTTCAGGATTCTTTAAAATTTCCTCTCCTGTGGTTTTGCCCAACGCTTGGAAACTGTCTCCAACCGCTTGTAAACCTTCAGCCTGAATCACCG
>JAHLFF010000313.1 GCA_018883945.1 Candidatus Acinetobacter avistercoris | reverse complement strand
TGTTTGAGCAGTACCATCATCATGACCGAAGAAGGGCGTTTGGCGCTATCTGGCCCAGAAGTGATTGAAACGGTCAAAGGCGTAGAAGAGTTTGACTCGAAAGATCGTGCATTGGTTTGGCGTGTTACAGGCGGTAAACATCGTTATTTGCTGAATCACGTACAGGCTTTGGTTGAGGATGATATTGCCGACATTCGTGATGCAATTTTAACGCATCTCGACGCTAAGGTCGCTTCTTTAGACTTAGAACAATTATTGCAACAGCAACAACAACTTGAACAGCAGTACCAAAACTGGTTCGGTAAAAATGATGGTCTACAAATTTGGCACGAGATGGGAATTTCCCAGCCAGAAAAGATTCCAATGCTCTCGGCCCATGAAGTTGTATTGTTAAAGCAAGGATGAGCTCATGAATACAGAATTACTTTTACAACAGTTGTTTCCTCATCAACTGGATTATCAGATCGAAGGTTATGTAATTAAGGGTAGTGCGCAGACGGACGCAGGTCCGGTGCGGATTCTCGGCACAGTCAATGCAGCGCCGATTAATCAGCAAATTGCTATGGAACTGGCTGATGAAATCTTGAAGCTAGTGCAGCAGAAACAACAAATACCCGTAGTGTTTATTGTGGATACGCAAGGTCAGGACCTTTCTCGTGCAGATGAGTTACTCTGCTTAAACAGAACCTTTGCCCATTTGGCATCCTGTGTAGATTTACTACGTAGAAGTGGGCACGCCAACCTCGCGATTGTTTTTGGCCAAGCCGTAAGTGGTGGATTCCTTTCCTATGGCTTAATGGCGAACGAAGTCTATGCACTGAGTGATTCCCAAGTCAAAGTGATGGACCTAAACGCAATGGCAAGGGTGACAAAAATTCCCGCCGATAAGTTAAAAGAACTTTCACAAAGTTCAGCTATTTTTGCTCCCGGTGCGGAAAACTTTTACAAGATGGGTGCAATCAATGCCATTTGGCCAGATTTGGAGACCGATTGGGTTAGCCAAGTGCTGTTAAATCAACAACAACATATTGAATCTTATCTTGTGGACCAGCGTCGTATAGTTGGGCAACAGCGTCAAGGACGCGTGTTGTGTAATCACATAATCGAGAAAGTCGTTCATAGTTAAGGAAAGCAGATATGGATCGTCATGACTTCGCTTATCTGCGTGATTCAGCCACTTTACAATTTTTGGATGTTTCTTTACCTGAAACAGTGAAACTGAAAGTGTCTCAATTGCTGAGCCAAAATGTTCCAATGACTGTTTGCCGGCAGGAAGGGCTGGATGCGGGACAGGTGAAGTTGGCGATCAACTGTTTGGTGGAAGGTTATAAATATCGTGTGGCCTGTTGGGTCGCAGAATACAATATTGAACAGATCACTCGACCGCTTTCCCTACGGGCCTTGTTAAAAGCTGACTTACAGATCTTCCAGCGTGAGATCCTAAGTGATTTTGCAGACAAGCTAGAACAACGAGGCTGTGAAGTATATGTCTATGGCTCTTATGCCTACCAAGCTCTTACGCGGGAGGCCTATGTCAGACCGGTTTCAGATTTAGATATGCTGTTATATCCACAGCATCAAAATGATGTGCCGGAAATTTTACAGTTAATACAGCAAGTCCAGACACAGAGTTCAGTTCATTTAGACGGCGAGATTCAAATCCATCCAGACTGGCATGTGTCTTTTAATGAGTTAATTACAGTTTTTCCTGCAATGAAACAGCAAGTGATTGTAAAAGGAATTCAGCGTGTGGATATGCTGAGATTAGAACAACTATTTGAAGGGAATCTTGAATATGCACATGCTAGCATCAGGTGAAGTTTTACGTCCGAATATTATCAGTACTGCTGAACGCTTAGACCATCTGGCTTGTATGGCACTATTGGATGAAGCTAGCTTAGAACATAAGCCCGGTTTGGTTTGTCCAAGTTCGCAGGGCAGTCATAGTGATATGGACTTTAGCTTATTCCAATCCAGTGTCGATGCTTTACAAGGCTATTTTCAGGCGCAATGTTTAAATGGCTATCGCAATGTTGAATTAGAAAAGATTCGGCAGTGTGGCATTTTAGCTGAACAAAAAATGATGAGTGCAACAAGACAGATTAATACGCATAAAGGTGCGATTTTTAATTTGGGTTTTGCCAGTGCTGCAGCAGGACAGTGTTTAGCAGCCAACAGTCAGTTAAACGCAGGCTCAATCAGTCAAAAAATTCAAAATACTTGGCGTCATGATCTATTAAATCATTTGCAACGTGACCCGAATAGTCATGGACAAAGTATGCGTCGCCAATATGGCATCACAGGCGCGATTGAAGAAGTAGCTTCAGGTTTCAAAACAGTGATGGAGGTTGCTCTACCAGCATATATCGACATTTATGCCAAAACAGCCAATATCCAACAGGCTTCAATTCAAAGCCTATTCAGCCTTATGGCCTATGTACAAGATACCAATATTGTTTGGCGCGGCGGTTTATCGGCCTTATATCTTGTGCAGGATATAGCAAAACAGTTTTTAGCAAGGGGTGGTGTACTACAACAGCACTGGGTAAAAGATGTGTCTAAAATAGAGAATTATTTTGTTCAACATCGTTTAAGTCCAGGTGGTAGTGCAGATTTATTGGGAGTAACTTTGTTCTTGCTAAAGGTAGAAAATGAATTTCGCAATCATATTTAGTGGTCAAGGACTTCAGAACTTAGAGCATGTGCATGAGCTCCGAAGCATGGCGAAAGAACTGCAAGTAGTAGATGAATTAAAACTGTATTTGCCGAAGCTATTTTGTTCAGATTTGACCGAAGTTGATCTGTATCCGAATGAGTTCGCGCAGCCTTTTATTTTTGCTTTGCAATGGTGTCGTTGGCAAAAGTTAAAACCTGAGATTGAGGACCTTATGAGCTTCTCAGGTTATTCACTCGGAGAGTTAAGTGCACTCATTTGTGCAACGCAGATAAGTTTGGAACAAGGCTTGTATTTAGCCCAGCAGCGTGCCTCGTTGATGTCTTCAGCTGCCCAGGACGCAAGTGGCTTAATGGCTGTCCAGGGAATTAATTTCAATACGCTTCAAGAGTTGTTGACAGAAACGTCAACCGCACTTTCTATTAAACTGAGTGATAGTAGTTTTGTCGTGGGCGGGGCTGATACGAATTTACAGCAGCTGGCTCAGCAACTCGAATTGCGAGGAACACGTTTTGTTAAACGGTTGAATGTTACCATTGCATCGCATACCGGATGGATGGATGTTGCAGTTCAGCCGTATCAGCAGGTTTTACAGCAACAAGACTTTGCTCATTTATGCACGGCCATGATCAGCGGTTCGGGTGGACATAAGTTTTTTAAGACCACAGATGCAGTTAATGCGCTGATTCACCAAATGAATCATGCTATTGACTGGGATGCCTGTTTAACAGTAATACAAGAAAACCAGCCTGATGTAGTATTAGAAATTGGGCCGGGCAGTGCCTTGAGTAAAATGCTATTAGAACGCAATCCAAATTGTCTCGTGCGTGCAGTGGATGATTTTAAAAGTTGGTCTGGGTTCCAGGTATGGTTAGACAAACAGTCCAGGATGTAATTTAGAAAATGTGAAGATTAATTATGGATAGGTCTTTGTCTTGCAAATATATTTGAAATATTTATTTGGCCAAATCCTTAATTTAAATTCAAAATTACTTGATAGGGTTTAAATCCTTCGATTACTGCATCCGAAACCAATTGAATAAAAGCTTCGGTCTTCCCATATGCCATCCACTGATCCAAAGCCTCATAGTAAGCCAAGCGATTTTCTACAGTGATAACACAAGGCGGATAGCCAGCTTTTAATAATTCAAGATTCATCAATAGACGTGATGTACGCCCATTGCCATCAATGAATGGATGAATGCCAACAAAATCAGCATGTACTTTGGCTGCACGTTCAATTGGATGCAGCTTATGCGCTTCACTATTATACCAGTCTACTAATTGAGTCATCTTGTCATTTAATAATGTGTAATCAGGCGGGGTAGACGTAGCACCTGATATCAGAACGTTTTGCTGACGATAACGTCCAGCATTATCATCAATATTCTTTAAGATAAGCTGATGGATATTACGAATTTGCCACTCAGAAAAAGGCTCCTCTTTCCGAATGATATCTTCAACATAGTAAATTGCATTTCTATGGTTGATCGCTTCGAAGTGTTCTCTTAATGCCTTTCCACCAACAGTAATTCCTTCGAGTACTACTTTTGTTTCTAGCAGGGTGAGGGTATTACCTTCAATTGCATTTGAATGATAGGTCCAACGGACAATAAGATCTTCTTGTAAATTTTTTACAATTGATGGAGAAAGAGGGCGATGTTGATCTAATTTTTTCTTTAAATCATCAATAGTTTCAAACATAACCTTATCCCTGAATTTGTCTTAGTCGATAATACATGAAAAAAGAAATATCAGAAATGTAGTGATATATCATTACATTTTATTGATTATAAAAGTAGTAATTGGAAGGCTTCCAGTATTCTAGACACAAGACAGCCTTATTTCGAAGATACATTCTTGTTCATTTCACCCATACATCTATGGCATGTTGTAGATGACTAGTTTTGACATAAAGCGTTGCACCTGATGGACCTGCCTGAAATTTAGCAGCACTATTGAGGGGAAGACGGACCCACGAACCTGCTGGATATATTTCAGTGCCGCAAAATAATTGACCTTTAATAATGAACAATTCAATCCCTTGTTCTGATTTCTCTACGAAAATTTGATCAGGTTCTAGCTTTTCTAAATAGGTCTGCTCATGTTCAGATTGAAATAGCGGGCATATCATCCGACGTTGGGTAAGCTTCTAATTCGCTAAGTCATTGGTGTTAATCCGGGTTGGTTCTCTCTCATGTTCAGTCATTTGCATCAGTTTCACAAAGATTAAACAACCTGCTTTACTGGAAACCCGATGAGTTGAATGATGGAGGTTACGTAAATACCAGCCTACCGGATAATCATCTTCAGCATTCTCGGTAAAAATGCCTGACAATATGAGGACTTCTTCACCCAAAGGATGTTGATGTTCAGGAAAGGCGGATTCTGGTGCGTATTTCACAAGACTAGTTGCACGTGCTTTCTCATCGCCAATACGATCAAGCATCATTCTATCGACTTCACCTCCTGGAGATTTCACCCAATGGTAATCC
>JAHLFF010000312.1 GCA_018883945.1 Candidatus Acinetobacter avistercoris | reverse complement strand
AAAACTCATAATATAAAGATGTATTTTTATGCATCTTCTAGCGTCATTAAACTGGCATTACCACCTGCCGCAGCAGTGTTAATACTCAATGCGCGTTCAATCACTAAAGGTTCGACAGGAATACTCAGTTCGTTTTCTTTAAAATGAGTGATCGCAATAATGGCGCCATCACGATCCGCAATATTTTTTTGCAATTCAATCAAATCCTGCGTACTGCCATGATGTAGAACTGCCTCGAAATCATCCACTTTAATATCTTTAATCAAGGCAATATTATGTTTGAGTGCTTCAGGCATACTTTGTAAATGTTGAAGTACCCAAACATTATCAGAAAGAATATTTGCTTGAGCACCTACGCTAAAAATGGCATTTAATTGCGCGAGTTGTTGACCCTCATTTTGAGCAATAGACAACACACGTTGACGTGCTAAAACCGTATATTGATTACTTTCACCTGTCGGGCCGGGCAAGGTATAGATACCTATCGGTGAATGAAGATCTTCCAGATCAATATGTGGAAATTGTTGAGATGCCCAAGTCTTAAATAATTGGCGACTTGAATGCTGATCATCTTGTTGAGCAACTTGAGACAATGTTCCAAAAGGTTTGGCAAAAGCCAAAGAATTGGACTGCATCAATTTATACATATACAACGGTCCACCTGCTTTTGGACCAGTACCCGAAAGACCTTCGCCACCAAAAGGTTGTACACCAACCACGGCACCGACAATATTACGGTTAATGTATAAATTTCCGACATGCGCTTGCTCAATGACGGTCTGAATCGTTTCATCAATTCGAGTGTGTAGACCCATGGTAAGACCATAACCTTTGGCATTAATTTGTGCTAAAAGTGCTTTAAGTTCGCCGTATTTATAAGTGATGACATGCAAAACAGGACCAAAGACTTCACGTTTTAAATCATCCAGATTTGGCAGTTCAATTAATGTTGGTGGAATAAATGTGCCTGATGTTAAATCTAAGGTATTGACACGGTCATTCAGCATAAGTTGATGAACGGGGTAACCTTTACTTCGCATATGATCAATATGCTTTTGAATATTGTTTTGAGCCTCGGAATCGATCACCGGACCAACATCGGTACTTAACAATTGCGGCTGTCCTACATGGAGCTCTTGCATTGCACCTTTTAACATCTGAATCAGCGTTTCAGCATTGTCTTTTTGCACACACAGTACACGTAAGGCAGAGCAGCGTTGACCCGCACTGTCAAATGCAGAATTGACCGCATCTAAAACCACTTGTTCAGTCAGCGCAGACGAGTCAACAATCATGGCATTTTGTCCGCCTGTCTCTGCAATCAGAGGAATAGGTAAACCAAAAGGACTCAAACGCTTAGATACGGTTTTATGTAAAATTTTCGCAACCTCAGTTGAGCCTGTAAACATGATGCCATGGATACGTTCATCACTTGAGAGCTGCGCGCCAACTGTTTCACCACGTCCAGGTACAAGCTGTAATACTGCTTTCGGCACACCGGCTTGCCAGAGAATTTTCACTGCTTCGGATGCGATCAGTGGTGTTTGTTCCGCTGGTTTGGCAATTACACAATTACCTACAGCAAGTGCCGCCGAAATCTGCCCTGAAAAAATAGCCAGAGGGAAGTTCCAAGGACTAATACATAACACCGTGCCCAACGCTTTGATTTTACTTTTATTTGCAAGATCATTATTTTGAAGACTATTATTCTCAAGGCTTTGAACTTGTGAAGCGTAGTAACGCATAAAGTCAACAGCTTCACGAACTTCAGCAATACCATTGGAATAGGTTTTTCCACTTTCACGACAAAGTAAGACCATGAGCTCCTGAATACGAGATTCCATCAAGTCAGCGGCTTTAAATAAAATATCGGCGCGTACAGTAGCGGATGAGTTCGACCACTGTGTATGCGCTGAAATCGCTTGATCTAAAGCAAGATTAACTTGATCCGTCGTTGCTTCAACTACCGAACCTACAACATCATGATGATCGGCTGGATTGAGGATAGGTTGAGCTTGTGCTGAAGGATGCGGTGATGAATGTGACTCTTTTTGTATTGAGGCTTGTTGTATTGATGCTTGTTGTGTAGAGGATTGTGGCGTTGAACTTTCAGTTTGATCAAGCAAGGGAGTGCAATGCCATTGCTGAGTAGAATAATCTGTAACGACTTGATTTAATTCTTTTAAGATTGAATCATCTGCCAAGTCCAATCCTTTTGAATTGGTACGTACAGGTTCTAATACATCTTGAGGTAAGGGAATACTCGAGTGTTTTTCACCGAGCTGACCATTGATTTTCGCCGTTTTTTGAATCTCATCTATAGGGTCTTCAATTAAATCTTCGACCTTAAGCGTCTTGTCCGCAATACGATTCACAAATGAGGTGTTTGCACCATTTTCAAGTAAACGTCGAACCAAATAAGCCAAAAGTGTCTCGTGATTCCCCACAGGTGCATAAATACGACAAGGTATATTCAATTTATCTTCCGACACTGGGCCGACAACCTGCTCATAAAGCGGTTCACCCATGCCATGTAAGCATTGGAACTCATATTGACCTTGATAGTATTTTTCAGGATTGGCCAATTGATAAATGGTGGCAAGCGTTTGAGCATTGTGTGTGGCAAATTGCGGATAAATTTGATCAGGCGCAGCCAAAAGTTTTTTTGCACAAGCAATATATGAAAGGTCAGTATGAACTTTACGGGTGAAAACAGGGTAGTCACTCATCCCATCGATTTGTGCTTTCTTTATTTCGCTGTCCCAATATGCGCCTTTGACGAGTCGAATCATTAAACGCTTATGACTTCGCTCGGCAAGATCAATAATATAATCTACGACATATAAACAGCGCTTTTGATAAGCTTGTATCACAAAACCAATGCCTTTCCAGTCCGCAAGGAGGGGTTCAAAACAGAGTCGCTCAAGCAACTCTAAAGACATTTCTAAACGATCAGTTTCTTCAGCATCAATATTAAAACCGATATTGTATTGTTTCGCTAAAACGGCAAGTTCTAAAACTTTAGGATAAAGTTCATCATGGACACGTTTGATTTGTGATCTTTGATAACGTGGATGTAAGGCTGAAAGTTTAACTGAAATTCCTGGGCCAGAATAAACCCCTTTATCTAAAGACGCATGTCCAATCGCATGGATTGCTTGGGTATAATCATCAAAATAACGTTTAGCATCTTGTTCAGTGAGTGCTGCTTCACCAAGCATATCGTAAGAATATCTAAAACCCTTTTTTTCAAGAGTTTCGGCATGTTCTAAGGCTTCTTCAATGGTTTCGCCGGTGACAAACTGTTCGCCCATCATGCGCATTGCAACATCAACTGCTTTTCGGATGATGCCACGGCCACTTCGTGCCAGCAGAGAGGTCAGCATACTGGATAGGCTTTGCTGCTTCGGGGTTTCCATCAGTTTGCCCGTCAGCATTAAGCCCCATGCTGCAGCATTCACAAACATCAGATTGCTTTGACCTAAATGATCTTTCCAGTTGCCTTGATTAATTTTATCTTTGATTAATAAATCACGGGTTGCACTGTCTGGAATACGCAGTAAAGCCTCTGCCAAGCACATCAGTGCAATGCCTTCTTGTGAAGAAAGGGCAAACTCTTGCAACAGTCCTTGCACAATACCTGCTTTACCCCCCGAGCTTTTACGTTCTCTTAAGCTATGCGCAAGATTAAAGGCTAAATCATAGATTTTTTGGCTGATTGCTTCATCAATTTCAGTACTTTGAATCAGGTGTTCAACACACTCGGTTTCAGTGCGTCTCCATGCGCGATTAATCGCAATTTCAAATTCATTTTTTTGATTAAATGGGGTGATATTTTCTGAATGGTTTTCAGCATCATCGAATTTGGGTCTAGATTCCATCATTTTTACGCCAGCGTCCTGTGACAACGAAAATAAATTGAGTTATGAGGTTTATTTAATTTATCATTACAGAAAATAGGCCGAATAATTCACTATAATTTTGCGATCTTTTAGAGATAAATTCAGATGACCAATCCGATCATGAGCTTAGACAGAACAGATATTAAAATATTGGATATCTTGCAAAAAGATGGTCGTTTATCCAATATTAAGTTGGCTGAAGAAGTCAATTTATCCCCCACAGCGGCATTGGCGAGAGTCCAGAAATTAACCAAAGATGGTTATATTTTGGGTTATCAGGCAAAGTTGAACCCTGATATGTTGAATCGGAGTTTTGTGGTTTTTGTTGAAATTCTTTTGGATAAAACAACACCTAATGTGCTCGAATCATTCTCAGATGCTGTAATGCAATATCCGCAAATTGTTGAATGTCACATGATCAGCGGTGGATTTGATTTTGTAGTAAAAATTCGCTGCGCCAATATGGAAGATTTTCGCAAAATTTCAGGTCAAGTGCTTTGGCAGCTTCCTGGTGTAAAGGAAACACGAAGTTATCCTGTTATGGAAGTGATCAAAGAAAGTTCTCAAATTGATATCAAACAGCCCAGTAAAAAAATATAGTTTAAGTTCGCCAGCGATTAGGGCAGTGCTTCATAAAATGAATGATTGAGAAAAAAAATGGAGCTAGAGCTCCATTTTTTTGACTTATTATTTATGATTTAGATTTAAGTTCTTGCATCTCTTTTGCATAGAGTTGTTCAGCTTTTTCAAAATTATCTGTGACATTTTTACTTGGCGGCTTGCCCAGTAAGCTGACCACAATAATGCTAATCGCTGAGAAAATAAAGCCTGGAATAATCTCATAGATTCCAGTATCAGCCATGGTATTTTTCCAGACAATGACAGTTACTGCACCCACGATCATACCGACAATTGCACCATTCAAAGTCATACGTTTCCAAAATAATGACAAAATGATCAGCGGTCCAAAAGCGGCGCCAAATCCAGCCCAAGCATAAGCCACTAAGCCAAGAACTTTACTTTCGGGATTAATCGCAAGCATGATTGCAAGAAGTGCAACAACCAAAACCATAAGGCGACCGACCCAAACCAATTCATTTTGAGAGGCATTTTTTCGTATAAATGCTTTATATAAATCTTCAGTCAATGTGCTTGAACAGACCAAGAGCTGACAGCTGAGCGTACTCATTACTGCTGCTAAAATTGCTGCCAAAATAATACCAGCAATCCATGGATTGAATAAAATTTTAGTTAATTCCATGAACACAGTTTCAGGGTTAGCATTGACGGCAACACCGAGCTCAGGATGAGAGGCAAAATAAGCAATACCCAAATAGCCGATAGCAACAGCACCACCTAAACACAGAATCATCCATGTCATTCCGATACGACGAGCAGCAGGAATCGATTTAACTGAATCGGCAGCCATAAAGCGCAGCAGGATATGAGGTTGTCCAAAATAGCCTAAGCCCCAAGCCATTGATGATAAAATAGCGACGGTACTCAAATCTGAAAGTATATTATTGGCCAGCGGGCGTACTGATTCAACCATGAAGGAAACGTGTTGGAAATTTTCACCAATCGCTAAATAGGTCATGATTGGCGCAAGCAATAATGCAAAAATCATTAATCCGGCTTGGAAAGTATCTGTCCAACTAATCGCTAAGAAGCCACCAATACAGACGTAGCTGATGGTTGCAATTGCGCCAATCCACAACGCTGAGGTATAGCTCCAACCAAACAAGCTTTCAAATAAACGGGCGCCAGCGACCATGCCAGAAGCACAGTAAATTGCAAAGAAAATGAGAATGACGCAAGCAGAAATAATACGGATAATTTTTTTAGTATCGCCAAAGCGACTGGCAAAATAATCTGGAAGGGTCAGTGCATTGTTTTGAACTTCGGTATGAACGCGTAAACGACCTGCGACCAGTAACCAATTTAACCACGCACCAATAATTAAACCAATCGCGATCCATGCTTCGGAAAGACCCGATAAATAAATTGCGCCAGGTAAGCCCATGAGTAACCAACCACTCATATCTGAAGCACCTGCTGAAAGCGCTGTTACTACACTCCCTAAACTACGACCACCTAAAATATAGTCATCAAAATTTGTTGTTGCTTTATAGGCGTATAGCCCAATTCCAATCATAGCCACGATATAAAATATAAACGTGACGAGCGTGGGGTTCAGTTGGCTCATGGCTTTGCCATCCTTTGTCTGTCCTAAATGATCATCTGTCCGAGATGAATTATTGTTCAACTTCTGAATTGAGCTGATTCAAACACAATTTAAAAATTACGCTCTGTAACAATTAAGTGCACATTATTATCGTTTTGTGAAACTGAATGTAATTTTAGTTACAAATCAGAGGTGAGTGGGAATGATTTTGAATGATCCTGTTTGAATCATTTAAATTGAATGATTCATTCAAGCTTTTTTAAGTTATGCATAAAACAATTGAATAAAATATGATTAAAAACTTAAGTTAAATAAGTGACACTACAATTTTAGCTTGAGATACGGAATGTTACATTGCTTACGCTAACTTTGTAAATGTAACAAATATTTTCATTAATTGACAACAATCGCCATGGCTTAAAAATCATACAGTTTTAATATGGATATTGCACATTGTTGGTGCATTTTTGAGAGTATATTCACGTGTCCACGGTTCATATTGATATAGAGAAAACAAGAACAGAGCATGACTTGCTTGGCGCAAAGCAAGTTCTAGCAGAAAGTTACTACGGTATACATACCGTACGGGCTTTAGAGAATTTCCAGATATCGGGTCAAACCATTGGTCAAAACCATCATTTTATCCGCGCATTGGCTCAGGTAAAAAAAGCATCGACATTGGCAAACTTAAATTTTGATTTAATTGATCCTGAAAAATGTACAGCGATTCAAAAAGCGTGTGATGTTTTGATCACTCATCCTGAACAATGGATTTCTTCATTTCCGAGTGATGTTTATCAGGGCGGTGCAGGAACATCTATCAATATGAATTGTAATGAAGTCATTGCAAATATGAGTTTGGAGATGATGGGGCACGAAAAAGGTCGATATGACATTATTCACCCCAACGATCATGTTAATAAATCACAATCAACGAATGATGTATATCCAACCGCATTAAGGTTGGCGAGTTACTATGCTCTAGATGCATTAATTGAGCAGATGAATCAATTGATCAGTAGCTTGATCATCAAATCGAGTGAGTTTAATTATGTCTTGAAAATGGGACGTACCCAATTACAAGATGCTGTGCCCATGACACTGGGGCAAGAATTTCATGCTTTTGCGACGTTGTTAAAAGAAGATGTGCGATTGATTAAAAAAATGCGAACGCTTTTATTGGAGATCAATTTAGGCGCGACTGCAATTGGTACTGGGGTGAATACGCCAAAGGGTTATGCGCCTATTGCGAGCCAGTTTTTAAGTGATATCTCAGGTTTGAAATTGATTGGTGCAGAAGATTATGTTGAAGCAACTAGCGATTGCGGTGTCTTTATCATTTTATCCAGTGCATTGAAGCGATTAGCCGTCAAACTATCAAAAATCTGTAACGATTTACGATTACTCAGTTCTGGACCTCGAACAGGATTAGCCGAAATTCGTCTACCTGAACTTCAAGCTGGTTCGTCTATTATGCCAGCGAAAATCAATCCCGTTATTCCAGAAGTGGTGAATCAGATTGCGTTTAAAGTCATCGGTAATGATTTAACCATCACCTTTGCTGCTGAAGCTGGTCAGTTACAGTTAAATGTGATGGAACCTGTGATTGCAGTATCATTAAATGAATCAGTTTCATTATTAATTAATGCGATTAAAACCTTGGATGAAAAATGTATTCAAGGGATTACTGCAAATGAAAAAACGTGTTTTGATCAAGTCATGCGTAGTGTTGGAATCATTACTTTACTTGATCCTATACTGGGTCATGCAAAATGTGATGAGATTGGTAAGCAATGTATCGCTGAAAATAAAACCATTCAAGAGGTGGTATTAGAACAAGGCCTACTCACTCAAGAAAAATTAGATAATATTTTTTGCTTTGAAAATATGATTTCAGAAATTGCAGTTCAGCCCTATGATGACGCTGTCATTGAGCGTGTCAGTTAATGATGCTTACCTAAATAAAAAAAGTGATGTTGAAAAACATCACTTTTTTTATAACAATTCATTACTTAGATATTAGTTAAAATTTTCTATAATCGCTCCGCATAATAAATATTGATAATAACGAGCCTCATATGAATCATAAATTTTTAGCTGCTTTTCTATGTGCAGTTGTACTGAGTGGATGTTCAAAAAAAACTGAAGAATCTTCTGAATTAGCCAGCGCCGAACACACAGCGGTTGCTGCAGATTCAGCTCAACCCGTTGCTGCTGATGTTGCAGCAGAGTATCAACCGAATAGCACACCTGTTTCAGCGCAAAAGCCTGAAGTGATTTTAAATACACAGGTTAATGCAGCTGAAGCCACTCGCCGTATGGTTCGTGAAGCAAATGTAAACTTTAGCGCGCAGGATGTCGTTAAAACCACTTTAGCCATCGAGAAAATCACCTTAGAAGCGGGTGGTTTTATTGAACAAAAAAATATTAATTTTAATGTGATAGATTCACGAACACAAAAAATCGCTGATGGAAAAATAAAAGTATTTGAGAAAATTGATCCTTTAGCAGCGATGGTGATTCGAGTACCAAGCGAACGCGCAGCAGGTGTTGTGAATCAGCTTTTACCCTTGATGTATTTTTTGAATCAGCAACAATACTCAGCAAAGCGTTATGAACTCAAAATGCTGGAAGAAAAAATTTCACAAACTCAATATGTTCCCAGTGATACACGTAATGCACAGTTGAATGAGATTGCGCGTTTGACCCAACTGGAAGTTCAAGATCGAGTCCGTTATAGCACCATTACTTTGACTGTTAATCAGCCAACCTTGGTTCGTGAGCGATTAGATATAGATGTAGATGCAGTCGCACGTATCAATGGTGATAGTTTTTGGAAGCGCTCATGGAATGCAGTTCAAGAGGGCTGGTATTTTGTTTTAGATTTATTGGTGATTTTAATCGCGATTTGGCCTCTGTATTTATTAATGATTCTCGGATTTATCGTCTATATATTATTAAAACCATGTCTTGATAAATTAAAATAATTCTTCAACGGATGAGGAAATATTGCTAATAAATAGATCAGCTCAAGATTCTACTAGATGGGTTTTCAATGAGCTAGTGAGTGAATTAGATCATTAATTAATCAGTTATTGGTTAATCAATGAAATAATAAACGTCTTTCAAAACTCATTATTCACATCACACACTCATCGTGAGTATTCCCTCATCCTAACCTTCTCCTAAAGGGAGAAGGGATTTTTTAAAATCAATTTATTACTAATAAATGATTATTTTTTGACTTATGAAAGAAAACTAATGAGTCAATTCGAAAAAAGCTCACGATCTCGTGGGCTTTTTTATGCTTAGATTTGGGCTCTTAAATTAACGATTCAAATACTAACTTTATTCAGACTCTTTCATATGTCATTTTTCAGATAACAGATTCACAATCTATTTTCACTCAATATTCTTATTTGGTTGATGAAAGAGGCCTATTCTTAATTTAATTCATCTGATTTAATTTTACTTCATTCGCTCTAATTAAAATTTTTTATTCAAGTGACTTTGCTTTTAATCGTTCAGCAATCACTTTCATTCCTTCGGATGCCGTCATATTCAAACAATGGAAATGTTCAGGAACACGGCTATGGTCTGCTTGCGGATCAATATAATAGGCCTCGCAATGTGATGATATTTCATGAATTAATCCTGCGACAGGATACACGCTTAGACTCGAACCAATCACCACCAAGAGATCAGCGTGTTGCATTAATTCAATCGCTTCCTCATAGGCGGTGACAGCTTCTCCAAACCAAACCACGTGTGGTCTGAGTGGATAGCCTAAAGGACATTTATCTCGTTCTAGATCCAACTCAGCACCTGAAATGGGATAAAATTCAGTGGTGGCTTGTGCATCAGGTCCTGAGCTTTTTGCTAGCCGGATATTGCCATGTAAATGAAGCACATTCGTACTACTCGCTCTTTCATGTAAATCATCAATATTCTGTGTGATAACTTGAACAGAGTAATGCTTTTCGAGTTCAGCGATTAAATCATGTGCTGCGTTTGGTCGAGCATCCATAATATTTTTGCGACGCTCATTATAGAAGCGTTGAACGAGCATTGGATTTTTTGTCCAAGCTTCAGGTGTTGCGACATCTTGAATATCATGATTTTCCCATAGACCATTATTGCCACGAAATGTATCAATACCGCTTTCGGCACTCATACCTGCACCTGAAAAGATCACAATATTTTTCATTGGCTCACCTTGAGTCTATTTTCTGAAAATCTCAACAATTCTGCTATACGCTATTTTTTAAAAAATTTGAAATTTCACGGCTAAATTTTAATGGCTCAGTAATGAGCGGCGTATGTCCAGATTTCTTAAAAATAACATTCTTGGCATTCTTAACGGAGCTTGAAATTTTAAGCTGTCCTTCGGCAGGATAAAGCGTAGATTGTTCGCCAATAAAGAATGTAACGGGAGAATCTAACTGAGCAATGGCATCTCTATAATCTTCTAGATGGTTTAAATAACTATCGATATACCATCGTAAATAATCTAAATGCTGAATCGGCAAAATATGTTTTTGTAATTGTGGTCGATTGAAAGCAAATTTGAACAGTTTAGGTGTGATCTTGTCAGTAGCTTGAAGCTCAATAAATTGAATCCACAAATTAATTAAATATGCTTTATCTTCTAATGTTAAGTCATCAACTTTTTTGACAGATTGATGTTGATGAAAGAACATTGAAAGCTCTTTTAAAAGATACTTAAGCTGAGGGTGTTTAGTGCCTAATAGGCCATATTCCCAAGTGTCATCATTTGAAATTTTTGGAGTTTGATCGATATGCAGATAGGCTTTTAATTTCGGGCCTAAAAGACCATATTGCATGCCATGCATAGCTGTCGTTGCGCCCATCGAATAACCCATTAAAATAAAGTTATTTAAATTGAGCTTTTCGATCAAAACATCAATGTCTTGCCAGTGACTTGTAATTGCATCTTGAGCAGGGATTTTACAATGTTTAGAACCGCCAAAACCACGCCAATCAGGAATAATAAATTTATATTTTTTTAAATGAGGCACCAAGTAAGGGAGCCATTGCCAGCTTTGCATTCCAAGACCAGATAACAGTAAAACAGGTTCACCTCGGCCTACTTCACGTACATAAAGTTGTTCGCCATCATGCATGTTATATCGTGGCATTTTTTGTCCTTTTTATTTAAATTTTTTTAATTGTGGAATAACGCGTTCTAACCAGCTAATCCAACCCATTTCTAATTCTATACCCAGTTGTAGAACCATTTTATGAATAAATAGCGTACGATCGTCATTATTTTGTTTTTTAAAGTCTTTATCGTAAATGGCTTGATAGGTTTTGAGTTGGTTTTGGTGTATTTCCAAATGTCGTTCCAATTCGGGCAATACGGTGTTTCCACCCAATTGAGCTTCAGCACGTAAACGAACCATAAGTTCTTCGCGAAGTTGGGCAGGAGGATTTTGTTTAACCATCCAATCGGCTAGTTCTGCGCGGCCCATTTGTTCGACTTGATAGGTTTTTTTTCGCCCTAAGTCCGTTTCTTTTTCAAGTGGAGAAATCCAGCCTTTTTTTTGCATTGCTGCCAATTCACGATAAATTTGTTGGTGAGTTGCATTCCAAAAGAAACCCATTGAGCGATCAAAGCGACGAGCCAGTTCAAAACCAGAACTTGGCTTTTCGATTAAGCTGGTCAGTAATACATGGGATAGAGACATTTGAAATTCAACGATACAAATTATATTGATGATCTATTATGCAACATGTTGCATATAAATCAAATCTCGATTATAAATTATCAATAAATTATGCAACAAGTTGCATTAAAGACAAAAAAGCGAGCGCTTAGCCAGCCAAGGAGAATGTATGTCTAATTATCCACACTTACTTGCCCCCCTAGATTTAGGGTTTACAAGCTTAAAAAATCGCGTATTGATGGGGTCAATGCACGTAGGACTAGAAGAAGTTGAAGGTGGGTTTGATCGCATGGCGGCGTTTTATGCTGAGCGAGCACGTGGGCAAGTCGGTCTGATTGTAACTGGGGGAATCGCTCCAAATGATGCTGGCGTTACTTTTGCTGGAGGCTCTAAGTTAGACAGTATTGAAGAAGCGAACAAACATAAAGTCGTCACCCAAGCAGTACATGACGCTGGAGGTAAAATTGCATTACAAATTTTGCATACAGGTCGCTATTCTTATCAAGCTGAAAATGTTGCACCATCTGCCATACAAGCGCCAATCAATCCAACCAAGCCTCACGCACTGACATCAGCTGAAGTTCAACAAACCATTGCAGACTTTGCGCAATGTGCCAAGTTAGCTCAATATGCGGGCTATGATGGTGTGGAAATTATGGGCTCAGAAGGCTATTTAATTAATGAGTTCATCGCTGCCCGTACCAATCATCGTGATGATGAGTGGGGTGGTAGTTATAACAATCGTATTCGCCTTCCAATTGAAATTGTGAAACGAACACGCGAAGAAGTGGGTGAAAATTTTATTATTATCTATCGTTTGTCGATGCTTGATTTGGTCGAGGGCGGTTCAACCTTAGAAGAAGTGATTTATCTAGCCAAAGAAATTGAAAAAGCGGGCGCCACTATTATCAACACTGGTATTGGTTGGCATGAAGCGCGGATCCCTACGATTGCAACCAAAGTTCCTCGTGCAGCATTTACATGGGTCACTGAAAAACTCAAGGGTCAGGTATCCATTCCATTAATTACCTCTAACCGTATTAATACGCCTGAGATGGCTGAACACGTATTGGCATCTGGGCATGCGGATATGGTTTCGATGGCTAGACCTTTACTTGCGGATGCATTCTTTGTAGAAAAAGCAGAGCAAGGTAAAAGTGATGAGATCAATACTTGCATCGGGTGTAATCAAGCATGTTTAGATCATATTTTTTCAATGCGTATTGCGACGTGTTTAGTGAATCCACGCGCGTGTTTTGAAACTGAACTTATTTTTAAAGAATCTGCACAACCCAAAAATATTGCAGTGGTTGGAGCGGGTCCAGCAGGTTTAAGTTTTGCCACTTATGCGGCTGATCGTGGACACAAAGTGACGCTTTTCGAATCATCCAACCAAATTGGTGGACAATTTAATATCGCTAAAACGATTCCGGGCAAAGAAGAGTTTTATGAAACCATCCGTTACTTCAAACGCCAAATTGAGCTTCAGCCAAATATTAGTTTAAAGCTGAATCATACAGTTGTTCTTGATGAGCTGAATCAAGCTGATTTTGATGAGATTGTGATTGCGGCTGGTGTAACGCCACGTCAATTAGACATTGAAGGGATGGAGCACCCTAAAGTACTGTCATACATTGAAGTGTTAAAAGATCGAGTACATGTAGGACAGCGTGTAGCCATTATTGGCGCAGGGGGGATTGGCTTTGATACGGCTGAATATTTAAGCCATGCGGGAGAAAGCACAAGTTTAAATGTAGAAAAATTCTATGATGAATGGGGTATTGATACCAGTTATGCCAACGTTGGTGGCTTAAAAGAGCCTGTCATTGAGCAGTCTGAGCGTCAGATTTATTTGTTACAACGTAAAGCCAATTCAGTGGGCGCAGGTTTAGGTAAAACAACGGGTTGGATTCACCGTACAGGATTAAAGCATCGTAATGTGAACATGATTCCTGGCGTAAGCTATGAAAAGATCGATGATCAAGGCTTACATATTCTGGTTGATGGACAACCGAAAATACTTGAGGTCGATCATGTGGTGATTTGTGCAGGCCAAGAACCATTCACAGCGATGTTTGAAGAGCTGGAAGCATCAGGTAAATCTGTACATTTAATTGGTGGTGCAAAAGAAGCAGGCGAGTTAGATGCTAAACGTGCAATACGTCAAGGGGCTGAACTGGCCGCAGTGATTTAAAGATTAAATAGCCTCTGCCTAATGGTGGAGGCTTTCTTGCTTTTCAATCGAGTAAAAGGAATTCCAAATGACAAAACAAACAACTAAAAAGGCAATCGAGTTATGGCATCAGATGCTCGAAACACGTGATATGAGTATTTTAAATGACTTGCTAGCTGATGATATTGTCTTTAAATCACCTGTGGCTTTTAGTCCATATTCGGGTAAGCAACTTGTATTTTTTATACTCACAAACGTCATTCAAATATTCGAAAACTTTACCTATCATCGTGAGTTTTATACTGAAGATGGCCTAAATGTTGTGCTCGAATTTTCTGCCAATATTGGTGAGAAAAAACTGAAAGGCATCGATATGATTCGTTTTAATGAACAAGGCCAAATGGTTGATTTTGAGGTGATGATTCGTCCTAAAAGTGGCTTAGAAGCACTGGCAGCACTTATGGGAGAGAAGATGTCCGCTTTTTCACCTAAACCATAAGTCGGACTGTAATGAATAAGTTTATGAGTTTAATCACAATTGAATTCACATCATTTATATACAGAACGTGTAAACATATCGTTTATAGTTTAATCAATTGTCGTGGCTTAATTTGTTTTTCATAAATCTATAGTTCATAAATTTAGAGTTCATCAATTTGACGTTCATTAATTTGTTGTTTATAAATTTAGAGTTCATCAATATAACGTTCCTAAACACAGGTTTTATCATTATGTAGTTCATACATAGCTTATGTATAGAGATGTGTTGAGAAGAAATAAAGCGAACTTTGATCACTTAAATGATCAAAATTTGTGGAATATTTTATGTAAATTGTGGAATGATTTTTGCAAATTCAAAGCAATCTATATTTAACAATGAATGGTATAAATGACGAGTATTAAGGTAATAGGTAATGAATTTTATCGTTAAACGTTTGGGGCAGCTTTTACAGAATGTTGTGGATCCGCTAATCGGAGCGGAACAGCCGAAACTCTATTATGATGCCATGAGTGCATCTCAAAATATTTTGAATCGATTACCTCAATTAAAACAAAAGTATCGCCCAACGCCTTGGCTATCAAATAAACATTTGCATTTAATTTACTTTGATCTCATTCGTAAAAAATTCATTCAACTCGATTATGACCATGTAGACCAATTGACGATGCAAGATGGTGGCATCACAGCCGTGGTTTGGTTTGGACATGATTTACCAGCTGAAACACCAACGATTGTTCTTATGCATACCATTACAGGTTCACCTGAAAGTATGCGTGAATTAGTTAAAGATCTAAATCAATATACAGGCTGGCGTATTGCGCTATGTATACGCCGTGGTCACGCCAAATTACCAATGCCTGTACCTCAAATGAATTTGTTCGGTTCAACTGCTGATTTACGTGAGCAAATTATTTTTATTCAAAAGCAATTTCCACAATCCGAACTTTATGCTGTTGGCTCATCTGCTGGAACGGGCTTGCTGGTCAGGTATTTGGGTGAAGAGGGAGATAAAACGCCATTGAAAGCTGCTTTTGCTTTATGTCCTGGTTACGATACGGAAATAGGTTTTAAAAATGTTCATCCTTTCTACACTAGAATCATGACTAAAAAGCTTTTTAAGGCATTTATTCATCCCTATGCACCGACTTGGCGAGATACCGAATCACTGCAAACCGTTTTAGCGTCTAAAAGCTTAGATGATTTTCAGCAAACTTATTATCGTTTGGCTGGCTACGCAAGTTTTGAAGAATATAACCAAGCGGTGAATCCAATTTATGTATTTGAAAATATTAAAATACCGATCATGATTTTAAATGCAGAGGATGACCCTGTCTGCTCAATTAAGAATTTAGAGCCCTATAAAAAAGTGATTCAAGGGATGCCCAATATGATTGTGGTTACCACCAAAAAGGGGAGTCATTGCGGTTTTTATGAAGGTATTCAGACCAAGTCATGGGCCACAAAACTGATGGCAGATTATTTTAAAACTTTTAAATAAGTATTATCAAAGATCGAAATAAATCGTTAATTTACGCATGGATAAAACCATCAACTTCATCAGAGATAAATGGATGGTTTTTGCGTATGAAGATTACTTTTGCTCATGCCTATGCATCTGAATATCGCTGTGCTTAATTCTTTTCATAACCTTTTTTTAGACTTCTTTCATAAGCCATTCTTTAGACAAGAAATTCACAACCAATTTTTCTTTATTAATGCTTTCTTCAAGAGGAAGAAAGCATTTTTAGCGATCAATGTATTACCACTCAATACTGATTTATGAAATATGCAAAAGAACTATTTTGAAATCTAAAATTTGATACAAAAATTCTTTCATCTATATCGAATTAAGAAAGTATATCGAGTTAAGAAAGGGTATGAACAAGTGGTAAATCAGAATGAGATAATCCAATTGTGTTTTTAATTTGTTGCACTAATTCAGTTTCATCTTTGTCATTTGGATGGAAATTAAAACGGTAGTAATCTAAAAATTTGGGTAGAAAAATTTTATATTCTGTTTTTGCAAAGGAGGCAAATTTACGCCAAGATTTAAAATTGAATAATTGTTGATCTCGCTTCATTAATACCAACTGATAGACCGTAGAGATTACGGTAATTAAAATGAGACTTAATGTGAACACTGATACTCTTGGGATGTATGAACTCAATCCTTTCCCATATAAATATTCATATAAATCATAAGCAACAGCTTTATGCTCGGTTTCTTCTACACTATGCCATAACCATAAATTACGAATGGTTGTATCTGTCATCAACTGATGAGTACTGTTCATCATCGTGACAACTAAAACCGCAGTGTAGTGTTCCAGACCGACAGTAACCAATAAATTCCATTTCTTGCTAAATACTTTTTCAAGACCCTTTAAAATAAGCCCCGTTACTCGTTCAAGTGATTCAGGATCCAATCCATGTGCTTGAGCACTTACATGAAATGCATGATGTTCTTTGGAGTGCATCGCCTCTTGTCCAATGAATGAACTTATTTCACGGTCTAATATGGAATTCGTCTTGGCTCTGTGTCTTAAAGCGCGGACTGATCGTACAAAGTAAGATTCACCTTCAGGAAAGAGTACCGATAGTGCAGTAAAATAATGTGTAAATGCGGGATCATTATTACACCAATAGCGAGGCATATTTTCAAATTGATAATCCATGCGACGCACAGGGAAAGAAGCGGTTATACGTGAGTTACTCAATATTGATGTCATTTTATTCACCTTATTTTTATAAGTTCTAAAAAGGAACTTGATGGTGAAATTAAGGGGGCTAGTCATGATTGTCAATGAATTTTAAAACGGTTAGATAAGATCGTCCTTGATTGACAATCAAGTAGCCTGAAAAGACAAATGAATAAAAATTAGATGAGAAAAAATGTTTTAAGTGAGAACTCTATTCAAAAA
>JAHLFF010000042.1 GCA_018883945.1 Candidatus Acinetobacter avistercoris | reverse complement strand
CAAACGTACGTTGAATCAAATGATCACGGGCTTGTACCAAGACTTCAATATAAACATCTTCAGGGATATGATTTTCTTCAATCAATTTACGCGTAAAGTCAAAATCAATTTGTGATGCAGAAGGGAAGCCGATTTCAATATGTTTAAAACCGATCTTCACCAACATTTGGAACATTTTGAACTTTTGTTCAATGTCCATAGGCTCGAAAATCGCTTGGTTACCATCACGCAGGTCGGTACTCATCCAGATTGGCGCTTTATTAATTTCATTGTTCGGCCACTGGCGGTCGGGCAAGTCTACACGTTGATACATGCGACGATATTTTGTACTTGGATCTGCCAACATCATGAGATAACTCCTTGCGTAGTTTTCGTTGCTTCAATCTTGGGTAAAGGCAACGTCCTACAAAGATAGATTGTGTCTATTTAACCATTTACAAGTATTGTCTATTTCGTTGGTGATTAAATATAAACTTTAGATTTATATCACTTTGCTTGACCAACGATATTCTTGTAGCTTTATAACTTAAAGTCTAATCGAGCTCAGTCGAAAAGTTTTTCCTATTTCTATGGATTTTACTCTTATCTTAAAAAAGTATTTCTGATATGACTTATTAAGTGATAAATATTCCCGTATTAATTATAATGAACTTAATTTTTTCTCAAAAGATATCTATATCTTAACTTTTAAGTTTAATTTAAAGCTCAGCCCATTTTCTCATCAGATTATGATACATGCTGGTGAGATGAATGACTTCGGTATGTTGATCACCCAGTTCAAGGCGTAACTTTTGTATTGTTTGGTCTAAATTAAACAGCATAAAACGATCGGCATCATCACGAATCATACTTTGTACCCAAAAAAATGATGCGATGCGACAACCAGAAGTGATCGCTGTGACTTCATGCACACTAGTAGATGGATAAAGAATCATATCGCCTGCAGGAAGTTTAACTTCATGGTAGCCGTACGTGTCTTCAATTACTAAATCACCTCCTTCATACTCATCTGGTTCACTTAAAAAAACCGTACAGGATAAATCTGTTCTTAAGCGGTCATTGCTTCCTCGAATACGTCGAATGGAATTATCGACATGAAATCCGAAAGCTTCATTATTTTCATAACGATTGAATAGAGGCGGAATAATATCTAAGGGAATTGCAGCGGATAAAAAAAGAGGATGTTGACCTAAAGATTCTAAAATAATTGTGCTGAGATGATGAGTGAGAGGATGATCTTCAGCCAGTTGTTGGTTTTGTTTGACTGTGGCAGAAAGTGTGCCAGCTGTAACTTTTCCATTCACCCATTCAACTTTATTCATTTCTTCACGAAAGTATTGAACCTGTTCTTTGCTGAGTATGTTGGGAATATGATGAATCAAGATCAATACCTTTAGTGAAATCATTAAGCTGATGCATAAAAGATAAAATAGCCCCAAATTAGAGGCTATTCAATCTTCATTCTAAAGAAAATATTTTAAAGTTTAGGTTTTAAAATTTAGGCTTTAAAATTTGAAATTAGCTGAAAGTACAGCACTACGACCTTCAGCTTCAGTTGCATAATGTGAAGCATACGCTTTAGTAAAGTATCGAACGTCGGATAGGTTATTTACATTGAGCTGTACATCTACATTTTTATTGACGTTATAGCGGGCCATTGCATCATATCGAACATAGCCCGATACAAACTTAGTATTTGCTGCATCACCAAAAACTTTGTCCATTGCAATCGCACCTGCACCGAGTTGCAGTTTAGGAAGCACTTGGTAGGTTGTCCAAAGCGTCGCTGAGTTTTTAGCAACGTTTTGTACTTGGTTGCCATTTGTTGGACTTGCTGCATATACGGCTGGTTGACCTGATGCTGCAGTATTCACAAAACCAGCATCAACAATTTCGCTGTCTAAGTAGGTATAACCGACAGATACTGCCCATTTATCTGTAAGGTTACCATTTGCGCCAAGCTCGATTCCTTCAACACGAGTTTCACCAATATTGCGCGTAAATCCATCTGTATCTAAAGCTCGGGTATTTTGTTTTTCTGTACGGAAAATGGCTGCTGTTAAGTTCAACTTATTGCCCAGCACATCCCATTTTGTGCCAATTTCATATGTTTTTACTTCTTCAGGTTTTAGATTGTTGATCGCTCTTGCTTGTTCGTCTGTTGTGTTACGACCGGGTACTGAAATACCCTCTGAACCATCACCTGCATCAACACCTACAGGATTGGCAGAAGTCGCATAACTTGCATAAATGGAACTATTCTCTGTGGGTTTAAATGTGATACCAGCCTGATAGTTAAAGAAATCATTGCTAGATTCGTATTGAGTTCCAGCTTTGATTTGTGACGTACCTGAACCTGAAGTTTTGTTATATTTCATGTCCGTTTCGAATTTATCCCAACGAACACCAAGATCGATTAACCATTGAGGTGTTATTTCTATATTATTCAAAGCATAAATAGACTGTGTTTTAGTCGTAATATTCATCATATTAGGATTCGCTTGAACTGAACCTAACCAAGCATCCTTGGTGTTGGGATTGTATAGACCTGTACACCAGCCATTTGAGTTTGGTAATGAGCATGCATTGTTTGCATTGTTATTATTTGAGCTTCCACCAATTTTAGTGGTGTTTGGATCGGTAACAATATTAGACCCACGGTCAGAATCTTGTTTTGAATATTCTGCACCGACGTTAAATTTATGTTTAAAAGCACCTGTATTCAATTTACCCGTCAAAGCAAGTTGATCTGTAAAACTGTCGGTACTGGTTAAATTTGTGTTTACACGACGCCAAACTTGATTATTTAAAACATTACCTTGGCTATCATCGGGCTGTGTCCATAGATAATTATTTTTCGATTTATTATAAACCGCAGTATTACTCAATGTGAGATTGTCATTGATGTCATGTTCAAGTTTAATCGTACCCGCCTGATTTTCTTGCTTTTGAAAATCACGATCTTTCCAACCGTAGTAAATACCTTGAGCTACATCTACAGGTTTACCAACGGTTGCTTTTTTACTTGCATCGTATTGATAAGGAACACCTGAGTCAGGTTCATCATTAGATTTTAAATAGTAATAGGAGAGGGTTGCTCGAGTGTCTGTATCTAGACCAAAGCTGATACTTGGAGCTATACCTGTACGTTTATATTCAGCACCATCTTTTTGTCCAGCTTTTTCATTTTGATGCCCAAGTACTGCCACACGCGCTGCCACACCATTTCCAAAGTCTTTATTGCCATCTAAAGTGATCCGCGCGTATGCATCTGTCCCACCAGCTACAGATCCTTCTAAAAAGTTCCCTTTTTTTGCAACTTTAGAAATCATATTAATGCTACCACCCGTGCTACCTGCACCGCCAAGCGCTGAAGCTGAACCTTTGGTCACTTCCACTTGTTCAATTGCAAACATTTCACGGTTTTGCGAGGTCGCATTGCGAACGCCATCGACGTAGATTGAACTTTCAGAGTTATAGCCACGAATAAATGGGCGGTCACCATTTGGATTGCCACCTTCGCCTGCACCTAACGTAATACCCGGTACTGTACGTAATGCATCACTCAGCGTAGTCACTTGTGTATCTTGAATGAGTTGCTTTGAAATCACTGAAACAGATTTTGGCGTGTCGAGTAGAGGCACAACATACTTGCTATTTGCAGATTGATCTACTTTTAGGCTTTGTTCTGCACTGGCTTTACTTTTGAGAGTTTCAAGTTGTGTGATTTGATCTTGAGCAATTGCTTGACCTGCTATCGCCGTTACTGAGGTCATGATTGCTGAAGAAATAATTTTCTTACGTGTTTTAATAAAGTCCATTTCGACTCGGTATCAGTTAATAAAGATTAGGATGAGAATAGTAATGATTCTTATTTTTTAATGGGGTTTCGAAAATTGGTAATCTCGATGTAATGTTCATTAGATGATGGAACATTAAATGTAACTGTGTAACAAAATATTTATAAGTCTTTGAATTAATTATTTATTGATAAAAACGACTATTATCCTTTTAATTATGATAATTATTTATGCATCAATTATTTAGATTTAATGCCAAATTAAAAAGAAAAAAGCCCTGTTTTAGCAGGGCTTTTTAAAATAAATTTATAGCTTAGAAGTCATAAGAAACGGATAACCAATAGTTACGACCTGATAAATACGTACCAGATGTTGAAGAACCTACGTCTAAATATTTATAACCTGTTGCTGTTTGAGGGCGATTTCGATTATCTAAATATTCATAAGATTGGTTTCCACGTGTAAAGTCTTTATCAAGTAAATTATTTACAGCCATATTAAAACGTAAATTATCACTATAAGAGTAGCTGCCGCCTAGATTAAATAAGTTATATCCACTTAATTCATTTCCAAAAATTAAAAACTCTTCGTAATCACTTGAACCAATACCAGTGGCAGGAGCCGTAGGTTGTGTTTTAAAACGATCTTTGTTTGAGCGATATTCATGTTGTAACCATAAATCAATTTGGCTATTTATGTGCCATGTTGATGTGGTGTTTAGAGCGTGTTTAGGTGTGTTGTTGTAATAAGCCCCTTTATCACTCCCCTTAGTGATTTCAGTTTCCATCAAAGTATAAGCAGTACGAATATCCCATTCAGGAATAATTGAATACTTAAGACTTAATTCCAAACCTTTAGATTCTGCTTCATCTGCATTAACATTTTTAGCGAATGTATCTTGGACAATTTGTGGGCCATAACTGACGCAATTTGGTCGATTTGGAGATGCTATAAAATTACAGTTTGGAGTCGGGTTGCCTGATACGATTAAATCACTAATTTTACTGTAGAAAACAGTTGAACTAAAATCGAAATTATCATTATTGGTATAGTAAAATCCTAACTCATAGTTAATGGACTCTTCAGGTTTTAAATCAGGAGAACCCACACCGAAAGATGCGCCTTGGCCGCTCACACTGATGATGCCATCATAAAGTGCTTTTGGTGAAGGTGTTTTATAACCCGTACTTACACCACCTTTGAATGTCACTTCATCAGTTGCATTCCATACTAAATAACCACGAGGACTAAATTGCCCGCCAAAACCAGAGTGATCTTCGTAACGACCACCAAGAGTAAAGTTTAAGTTATCTAAAATAGACCATTCATTTTCCAAATATACAGACCAAGAATCTTTTTTAAACTCTGAACCTATACCTGCAATATCATCTTCAATTTTTGCTTCTTTATATTCAGCACCTACTGTGACCTTATGTTGACCTATAGGTAAAACAAGATTGGTATCAAATACTAAATCAGTATTGGTCAAATTACGATTAGCGCCGTTAAAAGCACCATCTTTAAATGTACCATTTGGAATAGTTCTGCCAATTGTTTCTGTTTCAGTTTGGCTTAAATAGGTTTTCCAAACACCGAAGTCATAATCACCGTCATGACCAATTGAAATCTGCGAACGATCAAACTGAAGCTTGTCTTTATAGCCATTCGCTTGTGTAGGTGTATCCTGAGTTCCAAGTCGATTATCTGTATTTGGATATTTTTGAGTAGATTCAAAGCCATCAATCCAAATATGGTTCTGATCATTCAATTTAAAATCTAATTTTGCACCGATATCATAATTATCTGCCTTGCTTGGACGCGGATCACGACCTGTAGTACCTGTAATACGTTCAGATTCTTGTCGATCTAAGTAACTTCCACGAATTTGTAAGCCTAGACGATCATTAATCAGTGGACCGTTTAAAACGAAGCTAGATTTCCAAGAGTCAGCTTCACCTTTGTGCTCCATCAAATTACCACTTAAAGTGACGTTACCAGTCCATTCATCACTTACTTTTTTAGTAATAATGTTAATGACACCGCCCATAGCCTCAGAGCCATAACGTGTAGCCATAGGACCACGAATAACTTCAATTCTTTCGATAGTTGATAATGGTGGCAAATATCCACTAAACGTGTCAGAGAAACCGTTTGGTGTTACATCGCTAGAAGTAGTTTGTCGGCGACCATCAATAAGGATGAGTGTGTATTCAGAACCCATTCCACGAAGGCCAATATTTAAATTTCCTGTTTTGCCTACACCATTACGAATATCGACACCAGGAACATCTGAGAGTAAATCAGCAATACTTGTGGCATTTTTCTTTTCGATATCTTCTTTTGTTACAACACTGATAGAAGCAGGTGCATTTTTAATATCTTGTTCAAAACCTGCCGCAGAAACTACAATTGTAGAAAGTTGATTAACATTTTGAGATTCTGGATTTGTTGTATTCGCAATTGCAGGTGTTGTAGTAATCGTGAAAAGTGCGATAGCAAGTGGCTTGATTTTGAAATGACTCATAGATTTTAATCCTAAAGGTATGAGTTATGCGAGAGAGCATGGACAAATTTGATGCAAATATTAATGATAAAGTTTATCATTTGCAATAAGAAATATACAAAAGATACGAAATATGAATAGATTATGTAGTGAAAATTGTAGTTAAAAAGTCATAAAAGCCAATATAACAGTGGTTATAAAAAGGTATTTTGTATATCTTCGTTGGTTGTCATATAATGTGGCACTTAAAAAATTGCAATTACTATTTCTATATCGAGGAAGCCATGCAAGTAACTTCTGAAGCGGTTTCGGGCGTTGCCCGTCGTTTAAATGTATCTGTACCGACGAGCCGTGTGAATGAGCAGTTTGAAGCTCGTTTAAAACGCACTGCTAAAACTGCGAAGATTAACGGCTTCCGTCCAGGTAAAGTGCCTTTAGACGTTGTGCGTCGTGAATACGGTGCTGGGATTTACCAAGAAGTTGTGAACGACATCATTCGTGACACAGTTTTTGAAGCAATCCAACAAGAGAAAATCAACGCTGTTGGTATGCCAAACATCGAAAAAACTGAAATGAAAGATGACGCTTTAGTTTATGAAGCGACTGTTGAAGTGTATCCACAAGTGGATGTTAAATTTGATGGTTTAGAAGTTGAACGTAAAGCGTCACAAGTAAATGATGCTGACGTAGATCAAATGATCGAAAATCTTCAAAAACAACGCCAAGGTTGGGCTGAAACAAAAGGCATGGCTAAAAAAGACATGCAAGTTACTTTTGATTTCGAAGGTACTGTTGATGGTGAGAAGTTTGAAGGCGGCGCGTCTGAAGACTTTAAACTTGTTTTAGGTTCAGGTCGTATGATTCCTGGCTTCGAAGACGGCATCGTTGGTATGAAGAAAGGCGAAGAGAAAGTTATTGATGTAACTTTCCCTGAAGATTATCAAGCTGAAAACCTTGCTGGTAAAGCTGCTCAATTCAAAATTACTGTTA
>JAHLFF010000311.1 GCA_018883945.1 Candidatus Acinetobacter avistercoris | reverse complement strand
GCTTTAAGCATTCCAATAAATATTTCAATCGCGCATGATCAGCACCATTTTTGTAGACCGCATAAATTGGTGCAACGCAGGGTGGATCTGCCCTTAAGGTTTTATAGACTATTTGCTTATTCCAAAAATCTCGAATCGCCTCAGGTACAATCGATAAGCCAATCCCTGCTGCAATCAAATTTAAACTTGAGGTCAAACGTGGGGCTTCTTGAACAATCTTCGGGCTAAAACCTGCTTGATAACAACTGGCCAAAATGCTATCAAATAAATCCTGACCTGCTAAGCGTCGATACAATACAAAATCATAGCCTTCTAAATCTAATAAATGTAATTCACCCTCTGCATCCGCCAAAGCATGATTATTCGGTAAAGCGACGATTAAAGGCTCATCTAAGACATGCAACCTGATCAAACCTAGTCCAATCGGTGCTGGTTTTCGTAAAAAAACGATATCATTTTTTTCATTAATGACTGAGTCAATTAAGCTATTGCTACCGTCTTCATTAAGATTGATCGACACCGCGGGAAAGGCTTCACGAAAATTACGCAATAATCGCGGTAAAAAAGAATGCAAACCCACAGAATTGGTAAATCCAATATTAATCTGCCCCTCTAAACCTCGGGCAATATTTTGTACTCGACGAGGAATCGCATCTGCATGTGCCAAGATAGTAAGGGCTTCTTGATACAGTGCCTGACCCGCTTCGGTCGCCTCGACACCACGCGGTAAGCGTTTAAGCAATAACGTACCGAGTTCATCTTCTAAATGTTTAATAATGCGTGTTAATGGCGGCTGCTGCATATGTAAACGTACAGCAGCGCGTGAGATATTGCTTTCTTCAACTACAGCGACAAATGCCTTGAGCTTATGAATATCAATCATGATTGCCTCTAGATGTATACTTTTTAAGTATGTTTATGATCAAAATTAGCATTTTTCAACATATCATGACAAGCGCATAATCAGCTCATCCCAAGAATGAGTGCTAATTATGACTGCTGAAGTTCTCCCCCTCACACAAGAAAGCAACACTTCGCAACCTTCGAATCAAGCATTGTTTATTGGCTTTATGAAATTAGGACTGATGGGCTTTGGTGGTGTACTTCCTTTAGCACATCGCATGATTGTGGATGATCAAAAGTGGTTGGACTCAGAAACATTCAATAATTTATTAGGCATTTGCCAATTATTACCGGGTGGAAATATCATTAATATGGCCGTCGCAATCGGCTACGAATTTCATGGGATGAAAGGCGCGGTCAGTTCTGTGATTGGTTTAATCACTGCACCGACCATTATCGTGATTATGATTTATCAGCTTTATACCCAATTCCAATCGTATCCAACCATTCAACACATGATTGAAGGTTTAGCCGCAGCAGCAGCCGGTTTGTTATTTGCCATGGGCCTAAAAATGCTACGCCCAATTTTCAAAAATTATTTAACCCTGATCACACTCGCACTGACAATTATCTTCATGTTGGTCATCAAACTTCCTTTAGTGCTGACCTTGGTCATTTTAGTGAGTATGAATATCTCCGCATTAAGTTTAAATAAAGTAAAAGGAGCTCAAAAATAATGATCATTTTACTCACTTTAGCGATTGTATTTACGCAGCTTTCTTTATTGGCTTTTGGCGGTGGCAATGCGATTTTACCTGAAATGCAACATCAGGTTGTTAGCGTTCATCAATGGTTAACAGCAACGGAATTTAGTGCGATGTTTGCCATGGCACAAGCAGCGCCAGGCCCCAACATGATGATTGTTCCTCTGGTAGGGTGGCATGTTGCAGGACCAGCAGGACTGCTGATTACCTCTTTAGCCAAGTTTGGTCCTTCTTCGATTATTACAATTTTTGCACTCAAATTTTGGCATAACTTCAAAGACAATCCACGTCGAGATTTATTTGAAAAAGCACTGAAACCGATCACAGTCAGTTTAGTTCTGGTCAGTGCTTGGATTATTGCAGGCACATCCGCACAGAGCCCATTCTTAATCGGCATTGTTTGTATCGCGACCGTACTCAGTATGTTCAAAAAAATTCATCCACTTTGGGTCATGGCTTTTGGGGCAATTGGAGGCGCATTGTTTCTTTAATCCTCGTGAAGATGAGATATAAAAAAACCCGCGAAATGCGGGTTTTAAATTGAGATCTGCCAATAAGAATCTAAAAAAAAATCTAATCAAGATCGAAGCAAGAATTCAATTCAGATTTGGCTTATTCGTCAAGAATCGATTCAAATGCTTTTAGACGTTTATATATACTAAGCAATTCAATAATCGTTGCCCAAGACTCAATTAAATACTGAAATGACTCACGAACTTTATTGAACACATTGCCAATTTGCATCATCAGACCCAAGGTAATCGTACCCGCTGCAATACTTGGAAACAGCACAAATAAGCCATACAAGTTGTCGAGTTGCATATACCAAATTCTCACTATATTGAAATATGCATAGTGGAAATATAAACGGAAATAATTTAAGCGTACTTTACTAAATAAGTCTTTTAATGTCAGTGGATCTGCTCGTTCATGATGGTCTTCACCATAGACTAACTCTTTACGGTATGCTGCTTCCACCCGCTGATTATTAAACTCTAACCCTGGCAGTTTATAACCCACCAGCATCAGTACGACCGTACCCAGTAACGCCCAGCTAATAGCCGCCCACATGAGCGCATACGAAATCTCCCCAACTATGGGTAAAGACTTCACATGTACAGACAATTGAAACAACACAGGTAAAAATGCCATCAGTGTCATCAGAGCTTGAATAAAACTTACGCCCAAAGTTTCTGTTGTTTTGGCAAACCGCATGGTGTCTTCCTGAATACGCTGCGATGCACCTTCAATATGACGTAACTGCTCCCAATACGCAGTGTAGTAATCATTCATTGCAGTACGCCAACGGAACACATAATGGCTCACAAAGAAAAGATTAAATACTGCAATAGTGACATAGACCATCGCTACATATAAAAAGGTCATTGAACCGCTATATAGCAAGTTCACATCACCACCACCATTACTGAGCATTTTCTGAATTAAATCATAAAATGGGCTATACCAGGCATTGACAACCACGTTAACCTGCACAGCAAACCATATATTAAATAAAATAAATGCAGAACCCCAAACCGACCACGCTTGCCATTGATTATTTGAACGCCATTTCCAAAATAAAGCAAAAAAGGTTGTGGCAACAAAGAACCAAACATAAAACCATATGAATGATGGCATCCAAAAACGACTAATACCGATCGGAAGTTCAGCATCAGCATAACCTTGAGCAAAGCCCAAGACTGTGCCCCACGCTTTACCACCAGCAAAATTCCACAGCAAAAAATTTATTACAAACCAAAGAACCAAAGAGGAAAAAAACCATTTTGGATTGGGGAAAAATGACTTAAACATCGCTTACAGTTATCCCTAATAGTATTTGAATGACATGATTTCAATCATATTTTCTGAATATTAAACTTAATTAATTCAATTATCGTTGTTTTTTAGAAAACATTTATGCTTGCAGCATACTCGCTTTTAATTCCAAATAATTCATTTGGAAGTAGCTTACTCAGTATCAACGTCTTAAATCTGATCAACGTAGGTGATCTTCCGCTAAAGAACTCAATACGTGCTAGATAAGCTTATAATTCAAGACAAAAGTCAGATTTTCCAATACTGAAAATCTGACTGATCATCTGTATAGAATGGATTAATCCAAAATTTTAGCAGCCAAGCGCTGGCTGAACTTAATCGCAAATTGATCAACCCATCGACTAAAATATTCCGATGCACAAAGTGTTAGAGCAATAAAAATAATAGAGGCGATCACAGCTGATGTTGCATAATCTACGCCAAGACTTAACAAATAATTAAAAATAGGTAGTCCAACCACATATAAAACAATCAAATGCAGTAAGTAGATAGAGAAGGATAATTTACCTAACCAGACCAACACGCTGTGATCAAACTGAGTCGACAGTTTTGGACTCATCAGAATGCTATATACAATCAATACACCGCCAAAGAAGTTGCCATATTCATAGGTACGCTCACCTAAAAAAGCATGAATCCATTGATAAGACCAACTACCGTTGTGCGCGCCTGCCAAATATAATCCGAATAAAAACATCACGATGGCAACAGGATAACTTAACTTTTTAGCGTATAGGAAGAAATAAATCCCAATCACAAAACTCGAAATGCCCAATAAAAACCCTTCGCCTTTCCAATAAAATGCGCATACAGGCAGCAATATAGAAGCAATAAAAAATAAATAACGCTTTAACTGATAAAGATACAATAGTAAGAACAGTGCTAATGAGCCAAACAGTTCAATATGCATGGTCCACAACACCCAATTCGTATCACTCTCCGCAAAAAAGAATGAACCTATTGTTCCCTCATATATTGCATGTTGTAGACTAATGTCTTGGGTGACATAGGCTTGAAACCAATTACTGATTTGACTACTGTCGATCTGTATGACTTGAAATATAAGCCAAATGAGTAGGCATGATGCCAGTGCTGGAATAGCCAAGCGTGGATAGCGCTTAATCAACATGCTTTGAATTTTGGCTTTGACCAGATCAGGCTTTCTCAAAATTGCATAAGACAGTACATAACCACTGAGCACGAAAAATAAGAAAACTGCAGCAGTCCCTGAATACCAGAATGCAAAAGGCGAATGATAAAAGAATGATTGCAACGCAGAGTTTGAGATTTCTGATTGATCAAAATGATGTAGAAATGGAAAAAAACTTAAACTTAAGTGTGAAAATACAACTGCCAAACACGCCAAACCACGAATACTTTCGGCAGAATTCAATTTAACCATAACATCCATATTTCCAGTTTACTGACTATACTTAATCTTCACATGATGAATAAAGGGATGAGACTTTACTTTAGTCATCTCCATCTAACTCATCTTAATTCGATTCAACTCGTTTTAACTCAAATCGATATCGTTACTCAATCAATCAGTGTAATTCGACCGAATTCATCATGATGTACAGTCACGACTTTGTTTTGACGAGAGCGATGAATGATATCTGCAGGAATTGCAAATGCTTTAGCATAGTCTGTTATACCTTTTATTTGCGTGTATTTGACAGATTGTGCGGGTATGAAATTACTCCATAACCACAACATCAATGCACACACCAATATGGCCACAAAACCATTTTCAAGTACGCCTAAAATTACGTTTGCAATCTGAATAACCACGTTATGATTGTGTTCATCAAGAACTCCCAGAGAAACCATAAGTGGTTGCCAGAGTAGAAGCCAAGCCACCCACAAAAAAACAGTGCTGGTATTGCTTAAACAACGTTGTTGCCAAGACAATTGATGACGAATATCAATAATGATAGATTGAGCGTTCACAATATTTCTCATATCTTAGTAATTAGCTATCTTCACGTACACCGCGATCAGGACTGATCCAACGAGCACGTTTTTCATCGCTTCTTAAAAGTACTTTAGGCATAGCAACTATCGTGGCTGATACAGTAATGATCCAAAAAATAAATGGATACCAAATCATCCAAAAATAGTTTTTAGCGAGCCCCTTTTCATATCGACTGTCCATCCACATGCTCATCGCAAATTGAAATAGACACGTCGCCCCAATTAAAATTCCTGTGCCATACGGCAAAAATGGTGAGTTCACTTCAGGTAATCCTATTGCAGGCAATACCCAACTCAGCACCCATAAAATCACCATGGTCAACATCAAATATGACCAAATTAAAGTCAGACTCATTTCCAGTAGCAAAGGCCATAAAAAATTAAGCTTTGGCTTAAATAGAACATCAATATTTTTCATTAAAACCTGCGCGCCACCCATCGCCCAGCGCAGTCTTTGCGTCCACAAGCCTTTAATGGTTTCAGGCATGAGGACCCAAACAATGGCATTCGGTTCAAACTCGATATCCCAGCCAGCTCTTTGCAATTTCCATGAAATATCAATATCTTCAGTCAACATATTTGGCGACCAATAGCCCACTTCATGTACAGCAGTCTTGCGAAATGCGGTCACTGCACCCGATACTGTAAAGAGCCGACCAAATGTGCGTTGTGCACGTTTAATCATTCCAATAATTGACGAAAATTCGCCGACTTGCACTCGACCCAACAATGTTGAACGATTACGGATCCGTGGATTGCCCGTTACTGCAGCAACGCTAGGATTTTTTTGAAAATGACGTATCATCCACTGTGCAGCATGTGGATCTAATAATGCATCCCCATCGATTCCCAATAAGTATTCAGCCTCAGTGACCAAGCTACCGGCCTGAAGCGCCATCGCTTTGCCTTGGTTTTCAGCCAAATGCACCACACGTAACTTTGGATACTTTTCCGCCATGCGATTAAGAACATGTCCAGTATGATCTGAACTTCCATCATTAATCGCAATCACTTCGAAGTTTGGATAGTTTAAATTTAACGCTTGACCAATCGTTTCTTCAGCATTGTCCCCTTCATTAAAACAAGGAATAAGTACTGCAACCAAAGGATACTCAAGCATCGCAGGCGGCAAATCAAATGCGGGTTCTTTGCGCTCACGAATACAGAAAATCAGCGCTCCCATCATCCATAAATAAGACATGAATAAGGGATAATAGAAAATAAAATTCAGAACCCACTGCCAAAGATTTTGGAAAGTTTGCATGTTTTATCTTCTGCCCTAGCGAATTAAACCAGAAGGTTTTGTATCAAATACAGCTTTCAATGTTTGTGGGTTTGGATGATCTTCGATCGGATTATCTGGATAGTAACCGACGTGTAAGACCCCTTGACGGTACAGCGACTTAAATGTCTCTGCCATTTCCTTAGAAGATACTTGTTGGTTGTTGCGCCAATCTACAGCTTGAATCTCAAATACGGTTTTGTTCATACCATTTGGATATTTTTCTACACGTGATACCAATTCTTTAAAAAACTGATCTTTATCTTCAACTTGCTCCATATACGGCATCGCCATAATTGCAGTGAAGTCATAATGTTCTAATGAACGTTCTAAAGACTGTGAGTACCAGTTTTCAGCATATGCCGACAAAGCCACTTGAGCGTACATATTGCGTGCGGTCATCAGAAAGGGTTGGTAATAACGAACTTCATCTGCCAGTTCAAGCGCAAATTTATCGATAGTCTCTGTCTTGAATGCCGTCCAGCGTTGTAATTCTTTCTCATCTGCACGGATCTTAGCCAAATCAACTGGAAGACCATTTTTTCGATACGCTTTTAATGCATCGACACTGGCATCTTCATAATCTGACAGAGTCGCATCATCATGAAAGATCAGACCATTAAATGAAGCAGACTTAGCCAGATCTTGATAAATACCTTTAATCACATTTTGGGCAGCTTCTGAAAATGGGCTTAAACGGTGATAACCCATGTTTAAATGCTTACTATCAACAGCTTGCTGTGTCACCACGATATCTTTAGACACTGGATTTGATTTTGGTAATTCCCAGGCATATACCGGCATCCATGCATAAACACGGCTCACTTGAGTTCTTTTCTGGATTTGCCAGCTCACGCGATTAAATAAATCCGCGCGCATGGGAATAAAACGATTCGGGAAATACACGAGATCTGCAGATCCATTTCCATCCGGATCAGAAAATGCCTGTAAATAAACAGTATTCACGTTCATCTTTTGAATACGATCTAATAAAGCACTGAGATTACGTTCTTGCTGAACAAGATCTGGATCATAAATATAATCCAAATCAACATGCATCACTTTTTGTGCCCGATGATTGTCAGTCAATTGTTGCTCACGGCTGATGATTTCATTTTTCAAATCAGCGGTAGTAGTTGAGCTTTGAATCAAAATACGGTCTAGCTCACCCATGTGTGTATTTTTTTTGCCGCTGACGTCATCCAAACTTAAACTAATCGGCATGCATGCTTGTTGAGCAAGTTCAACTGTTTTTTGATTATAACTGCCATAAGGCCAAACCATAACACGTGGAGACTTAACCCCATGCTGCGTTAAAAGCTGGGTATTTTTAAGCATGTCTTGTTGAATACGTTTTACATAACTAGCGTCTGTTTCATAAGACTTAGCTTTAGGTTCATATAAACGTGTGGTCGCTGCAGGTTGGGTATTGCCTTGAGGATTGCCCAATATTCCGCGATGTAAATCATAGCTATGACTACCGACTTCAACCCAACCACTTTTTTGCATAGATTGCAGTTGTTCCCAGCTCAGCATTTGATCTCGAGAAATAGAAGCATCTCCAAACTGAATCTTGCCGTTATTTTCCGTAGCTAGCCAAGAGCCTACGACTGAAATTAAAACTGGAATTTTACGCTGTTCGATGATCGGAAATACATTGTGATAAAAAGAGGCATAACCATCATCAAATGTAAGGAGAACAGATTTTTTCGCCAGCGCTTTAAGACCTTTCTGCGCAGCAACAACCTGATCCACATCTACAAATTGATAGCCATTTTTTACTAACCAATCTAAATGTGATTTGAATTGTTGTTCTGTAATAGCAAACTCAGGAATTAGACTATTTTTTTCTGATGCGACTTCGTGATAAGACAACACGATCAAATTGTCCAAAGAAGCTTTTGACAACTGAGTAGTGGGTTTATCTTGTGCCAACGCGGTTGATGTATAAGCTACACTCAAACACGATAATGTCATCATTGCGATGAATGAAATAATACCAGATGTCATATAGTAAAACCTGTTGCCATTTAAACAAGCGAAATTAGCTACTGCCCATATTCAAAAGTATGTTGCATTAAACAACTTATCATTATAAATATTGAACAATATCAAAAGACTAAATGGCTTTTAAAATTTGAAGATCATAAGGAGATGGAGAAAAAATTTATAAAAAAATAAATTTAGTTCGGCATTAAAACACTAATTCAGTATTTTTTCTGTGAATATTTGTTTCAGAATATCGCAATTTGATCAATATTTATGGCACGACCTCCATTATTTTTTATTCAAAATCAAAACTCTTTAATCATTGATCATGATTTTTAGATGTATTTTACATCCAGATAAAAGTTTAAATTGACAATTTAATTCTCATTATACCTCTCTATTGAACACTCATTTTGAGTAGTTCTTCGATGATAATTTTTGAGAATCTACAAATTGAAAAAGCCCTCGACTTGAGGGCTTTTCATCAGCTTTTCATAGTGCTTAACACCATCATTCAATGTTCAAACTTTTAGTCACGCGTTTTAACATCAAACAATTCGATTTCAAAAACTAGATTTGAATTCGCTGGAATAACTTTACCCATTTTACGCTCACCATAAGCCAAGTGTGATGGCACGATCAGCTTCCGCTTACCACCCACTTTCATGCCCATAATGCCTTGATCCCAACCTTTAATGACACGACCAGTACCGATCACAGTTTCAAAATAATTGCCGCGGTCAATGGATGAGTCAAACTGGGTGCCATCTTCAAGCCAACCCGTATAATGTGTCGTGATTAAAGCACCTTTAACGGCTTCTTTACCTTCACCCACTTTTAAGTCAATAATTTCTAATTCAGCACTCATCTCGAACTCCACATCATTCAATCGTTAAATCTACAACTTTAAAACTACATTTTGAAAACCACATCTTCAAAACCACATCTTCAAAATCATATTTCTATTGCAGCTGAATCCATTCGATTTCAGCTTGGGCAGTATCTCCAATCAATGTCCACTCACCATCCATTACATTTAATTGAAGTTGCATGGTCCGTTGACACAATGCTTGAATCTGAGCTGTTGTTTTTTCGCTTAACTGCCAAACTTGAATGTTTTTTAAAGTTTTAAGTTTGCTATTGCGTTTATACCATTCATCCACACTTGAACCATAGGTTACGACAGCGACTTCACGACAGCGTGCGCTGGCTTTTTTGACCTTATCTTCATCTGGACTTCCCACTTCAATCCACTTCTCAAGCTGACCTGTTAAGTCTTTTTGCCAAAGTGCAGGCTCATCTGTTTCAAATAAATCTTTCGTAAACTCTAAACGCTCATCTGCAAAGCGTGCATAAGCCAATACACGAACCATCAAACGCTCGATGGTTTCAGAAGGATGCTGTGCCATAGTGAGCTGATAGTCTGCATATTGATGCACATCCATAT
>JAHLFF010000310.1 GCA_018883945.1 Candidatus Acinetobacter avistercoris | reverse complement strand
GTATAATCTTTATTTCTAAGTATATTTATATAATATTTTATTAGAGTTAAATAAAATTATTATAATGCTTAGGCTATTTTCTGGAGATGAATTAAGTGAAGTTCTGTTAATGGCTCACCTACACCTGCATCAACTGGATAGCTGCTGATCCTACCGGTTTTGACATAAGCTCTACGTAAATAAAAATCAATTAATTCATAACGAAGATTCAATACTCACATTTCATAACTGTATAAGTCTGGATTAGTTTTTAAGGCGTACATTTCAGCCTTGGAGAGTAACTTATGACCGTAGTTTAAATTTTGCCACGTTGGTGCAATACAAAAAGTGCCAATTTCAGCTGTATTTTGATTAAACTCAATTAAAATACAGCCGAATATCTCAGTATGATCGTCAGTATTAAATTCAGCGACTATGAGTCGTGAATTATTTCTTTGTTTCAAGTCTGGAACGATTAAATCTTTGAGTTGAGCGTGATTAATACGATCACCTGCAACAAATCGAGATTCATTGCTCCAGCTTTTTTTGTGGTCTTCTCGATAAGCACGATTAATCAATAGTGCTAAATCCGGAATATCTCTTTCTTCAGCCAGTCTGAAATCAAAGTCTTGCATTTTTATCGAACTTAATAAGCCATCTCTCTTTTATTTTTAACATTAACAGTCGTACTTGTCTCAGAATTAAAGATGAATTACTGTTCTGCTAACCAAGATAAAAACTTTTGACGATCAATTTTTGAAGACTGTTGCCAAATCTTAATTAATTGCTGTTCAGATGTTCCTGGTTGAACAGTCGTCTTCGTTCTAATGGGTTGTTCAACCTTTGTGGAAATGCTTGGTGTTGGCGCTGAGGATTGCTCTTGTGTTGAATATACTCGGCTAGAATTGTCGTCCTTAGAAAATAGCCCGCCGAGAATTGATGGTGATTCATTCTGAACATTAGACTGTTGTTGTATTTGTACTGATTTATTATTTTGATCGTAAATTGCAATCTGTGGAGATTGAGCGAATTTTTTACCTTCTTCTTCATCTTTCGGTGGATTGACTAAGGCCAAGCTATAGTTCTGATTATCTTTGAGTTCAGGCACTCGAATATTTACTACATCTGACTTAATAATATCAAAACGACCATTGTGCATTTCGAAATATTCTTGATAACGTACATTTAAGTTGACTGGACCTGCCTCAACTTTAAATTGTTTTTGACCTTTAAATAATCCTGATTTAACAGTTTGACCATTTAAAGCAACCACAATGATCTCTTCGGGTGCTGAAATTGTTGCGGCAGCAAATACAGAACTCTGTGCTATTAGTCCTAAGAATAAGGTGGTTAATTTTAAATTCATTTTATACTCAGATGATTTCATCAAAATTTCAAAACACTATGCTAGGCAGCGATGACACTTTTATGACAATCTGAATTTTGCTTAATTATTTCATATAAAAAAGAGCGCCTAAGCGCCCCTTTTCACACTGTTCAAATTAATGAAATGTTTTAAAACGTACTGCGTCATCAATAAATGTTTTTTCACCCGCTTCGGCTTCAATTGAACCTAATACCAACTGAGCACGAAGTTTCCAGTTTGCTGGAACATCAAATTTTGCAGCCACTTCTGCATCTACAATTGGGTTGTAATGTTGTAGTGATGCACCGATGTTATGCTCAGCCAATGCTGTCCAAACAGCAAACTGTGCAATTGCTGAAGAATGCTCAGACCAAACTGGGAAATTATCTGCATAAAGAGCAAATTGCTCTTGTAGACCTTTTACTACATCTTGATCTTCATAAAACAACACAGTGGCATGACCTGCTTTAAAGCTGCTGATCTTCGCATTGGTGCCTTCAAAAGCGTCCGCTGGTACAATTTTACGTAATGTTTCTAAAACAATATTCCAAAAATCTTCATGTGATTGACCAAATAAAGTCACAACACGAGACGTTTGTGAGTTAAAAGATGATGGACTATGTTTAACAGCATCTTTAATTAACTCTTCAATTTTTGTATTGTCTAAACTCACATTTTTACCAATGGCATAAATTGAACGACGTTGTTTGATTTGATCTAGAAATGACATATTTGAAATCCTTATTTTGATGTAGGTGTCTGTTATACGATATAACCATCATATAAATATTTTGAGTCAGCGTCAGCCCGATCTTTATAACAATGTGTTCCAAAATTAGAACGAATAAAGAAATAAAACTGTAATTTTTAGTCATAAAAAAACCCTGCACTACTGCAGGGTCTTGATCTAATGAAATTTTTAAAAACAATAAAATGGTTAAAATTTATTGAAGATCAAATAGATGCCTTATTTTTCTGTTTCAAAAAGTGCAGCCACAAAAGATTTGGCAGAAAAAGGACGCAAGTCATCAATCTTTTCACCAACACCAATAAATCGAATCGGTACATGTGTACGGCTGGCGATATTAAATAAAACACCACCTTTGGCAGTACCATCGAGCTTGGTAATGGTTAAACCAGTCAAGCCTACTGCTTCGTCAAACATTTCAACCTGATTAATGGCATTCTGGCCCGTGCCTGCATCCACAACCAACATCACTTCATGTGGTGCAGTGGCATCAATCTTTTGCATCACACGCTTAACCTTGGTCAATTCTTGCATCAAATGACCTTTGTTATGTAAACGTCCAGCAGTGTCAGCAATAAGAACATCTATACCTTTGGCACGTGCACTTTCAAAGGCATCAAAGATAACAGAAGCACTATCAGCACCATTGCCTTGTGAAACCACAGGAATGTTATTACGCTCACCCCAAATTTCTAACTGTTCAGTAGCAGCAGCACGGAATGTATCACCTGCTGCAAGCATTACTTTTTTACCTTCGCCTTGCAGACGTTTTGCCAATTTACCAATCGTGGTCGTTTTACCGACACCATTCACACCCACCACCAAAATCACAAAGGGTGTTTTATTGGGATCAATGTTTAAAGGTTTAACACGTGGTGCAAGTATCGTGACCAATTCTTCTTGTAGCGCTTTGTATAAAGAATGCGAATAAATCAAATCGCCGCGCGCTGTACGCTCAGTAAGATTGGTAATAATGGTTTTTGTTGCTTCTACACCAATATCTGCAACTAAAAGTTGCTCTTCAACTTCTTCAAGTAGTTCATCATCAATCTCTTTACCACCAATCAGAATGTTTACCATTCCATCAGCTAAGTTCTTGCGTGACTTACTTAAGCCTTGTTTCATCCGACTAAAGAAACCGCCCTTAGCCTCAGTTTCTTCTTCAATTTGAGGACTAACAGCCGAGCTTACAACAGACTCTACTTTATTATTTTCAACAATAGGCACATCTACGGCTGGTAAACTAGGTAATGTGACATCGTCATCACCGATATCCGCATCAATCAAGAATTTATTTTGCTGTTCTTGCATGCCGATTCCTTGAAAAGCATAGAATTAAAGACCAGAAGTTTATCATAGATTCGTTATTTTAAGCGCTGCCAAGACGCTTTTAAAAACATCAACTAAAAAGCAACAAGGCTCACTTGCTTTCAGTTTGAATATTTTTAAAAATAGGAACAATAATAACCAACTGGCTGTGATGTGTGTTTTTCCACCAATCCTTATTTTTTGATTTACAGTCACGATCAAAGCACATTATGCGTTCTTTTTTTATCGCATGTTTATGCGGTTTCAGCAGTTTAAGTTTTGCAGAAAATCAAAGTAAGCTTGCGCGCAATACAGTCGAAAGCACACTGAAAAATGGTTTAAAAGTCATCATTCGAGAAGATCACCGTGCACCCATTGTCATTAGCCAAATTTGGTATGGCGTTGGCAGTAGCGATGAGTCTGGCAATGTACTGGGGATTTCTCATGTACTTGAACATATGATGTTCAAAGGGACCAAAAAAGTGCCCAATGATGAATTTACACGATTAAGCCGGATTTATGGCGGCAGCGTTAATGCATTCACATCGACCAACTACACCAACTATTTTCAACTTTATCCTAAAAAATACTTTCCACTCGCTTTAGAGTTGGAAGCGGACCGAATGCGAAATTTGGTGTTGCGCCAAACAGATTTTGAACCTGAAATAAAAGTGGTGATGGAAGAACGTCGCCAACGAACTGAAGACAATCCGCGAAATCTGGCATTTGAACGATTTAAGTGGATTGCTTATCCCACCAGTCACTACAGACAACCCATTATTGGCTTAATGAAAAATTTACAAAACATTCAATTAAAGGATTTAAAAAATTGGTATCAAACTTGGTATAGCCCCAACAATGCAACTTTAGTTATCGTCGGTGATGTCAATCCTGAAGTGGCTTTAAAGCAAGTTGAGCAGTATTTTGCACAGATACCGAAACAAGAAATACCTGAACGTAATGATGTGCTTGAGTTCGAACGGCTCGGCTACCGCCAGATGGAAATGAATTTAGCTGTGCAAGTGCCTAATTTATATATGGCATGGAATGTGAAATCTCTTAAAACGGCAAAAAACCCTCAAGATGCTTATGCTTTAACCATTATTCAAAATTTATTGGATGGTGGAATTTCATCTCGCTTGCAAGATCGATTGGTAAGAGATCGAAAAGTTTTGACTGCGATTAGTGTCAGTTATGACCCCTATAGTCGAGGTGATAGTTTATTCATGATCTCGGCATTACCAGCAGAAGGCGTTAATTTGAGTCAAGCGCAAAATTTTATTCAGGAAGAATTAGATTTGTTTAAAACGCAATTGGTCGATTCAACCGAACTATCAGGGATAAAATCAAATTTTGTTTCTAATTTTATCTACAGCCAAGATGATATCGCAGGACAAGCAAAAATGATCGGATTACTTGATATTAATGGCTTGGACTACCGTATGATCGACACATTAAGTGAACATTATGAAAAAGTCACGCCGCAAGATATCCAGCGCATCGCCAATGTTTTTTTTGTACGCGACAATTTGAGTGTTTTACACTTAATGCCCGAATGATCTTAGAAGCCTAAACACATTTTTGTCTAATACATTATTGTCTAATACATTAGTATCAAACAAATTAGTATCAAACAAATTAGTTTCAAATACATGTTTTCAAAACTTGTGTAAATGACGAAAAATTCAAAATGATTTAACTACACAGAGCCACTTAAATTCTCATATCTCACTTAAGTTTGAATCATAAGATGATGGCTGAGTGGAAATAAAGGATATCCAATGCAAAAGTATTTACATTTTTTCTTGTTTCCAGTGCTCTTATCTTCAACGTTATCGCATTCAGACGTAGACCCATTACCAACCACTGATCAAGAAGAACTGATTGATCAAAGCACTTTAAGCTCAATCCCCCATTTAATCAGCTTAAAAAATTTATCTAAAGGTCAGAATTATCAAACGCCTTTTGTACAAGAACTTACCAATACAAAAAATGTTCGCACACTCTTTGTTTCGACCCAAGACTTACCGATCGTCGATATCCAAGTGAGCTTTAATGCAGGTTCGGCACAAGATGAAGTGATTGGTCCAGGCTTATATGGGATCGCCAGCATGGCGGCGAGACTCATGCCTGAAGGGACTGATCAATATACTGCAAAACAACTGAGTCGCGCCTTTGAAGAGCTTGGTGCTAAATTTAGTGTTAACGCCTACCGAGATATGTTTACAGTCAGTCTCCGTGTACTCTCCGATCCAACGAAACTTGAACCAGCCTTAGATCTATTTTTACATTTAATCCAAGATGCCAATTTTAATCAGTCTGGACTAAATCTCGTTTTGAACAACACCAAGGTGGGTCAAAAACAAGTACAAGAAAATCCAAGTCGCTTAATGACGATTCAATTTTATCGATCTGTATATGGACAGCATCCTTATGCTCAACCGAGTGTGGGCACACAATCAAGCATTAAGAAAATAACGCCTGAACTCATTCAAAACTTTCGAAACCAACTTTTAGTCGCTCAAAATTCTAATATTGCTATCACAGGTAATTTAACCAATTTACAGGCAAGTAAAATTGCAGAAAAAATAAGTGTTTCTCTTCCACAAGGTAGCAAAGCCCCTCCTACTGTTGAGCCAGTTGAACAAGATAATTTTAATATTCAGTGGATACCGCATAACTCAAGTCAAGCACACGTTATGATGGGTCACATTGGTATACGTCGAAATGATCCCGATCGAATTGCGCTAGAAGTTGCCAATCGTATCTTTGGTAGTGGGAGTTTTAATTCATTATTATCCAAAGAACTTCGTGTAAAACGTGGCTTCACTTATAATGCGTCGAGCACCCTGACATCTACGCAAGCACGAGGATTATTTAGCTTGAGCTATGCCACTCAACAAGTGCAACTTTTAGAGAGTATTGATGTTGCACATCAGACTTTATATGATTTTATCAATCAGCCGATTTCTAAAAAGCAACTGGCTGAAACCAAAGAGGGTTTGTTGCGGTCTTTTCCAATGACTTTGAGCAGTAATGCCAACATCAATGCCCAGATTGCATCCATTGGATTTTATGGTCTAGAAACTGACTATTTAAATCAGTATCAAAAACAAATTTCTCAATTAACCACGCAAGATGTTGAGAATGCAATTCGTAAAAATTTACATGCCGATAAGATGACTGTAGTCGTCGTTGCAAATCAATTAGATAAAAATAAAATCACTGAAATTCTCAATGAAAATTTAGGGCAAGTAACGTTTATATCTGATGATGCAAATCAAACGTCTGAAATCAATTAATTTTTTAGCTAACTTAAGTTCATACTATTCATTGATTTTTTAAGTTATTTAAAAAATATTGATGTTTTAAATGATAGCTTAACGTAAGTCATCAACATTGAGATCTGGATATTTTTTAATATTCGATGATTCAAAAGAATAGGCATTGATCAATCGATAATATTCAGCATTTGAAATTGTGTTTTGGGAAGCCAATTTTTCAGCCATATCCTGTGTTTCAGGTAATGTATATTGATTTTTGAGCACAATCACCTGTGCAAATTGATCCTGATTGACAGGTCTATATAACGCATAACTTGCAGCCAATATGATCATTATCACAATGATCATAACCAAATAATTTTGGGCAACTTCAAAAGGAAAAGTAGTCTTAATTTTTAAAATGTATTCTTTAAAGCTGAGCATGTACGACCTCTAATTCAAGGTATTTTAATCGTGATGCACAGAAAAGAACAGCCTAAAACGGGTTTTAAAACTCATTATTGACGTTAAACCTATTGAATAGACTAAAAAGAACCAACAATCGACATTAAAACTTCCTTGAACATTTAATGATTCAAGGAAGTCTTCAGAACAAATATATAATTTATATATAACTTATATTAAGCGATTAAGCTGTCACTGAACGAATAACGCCAAAATACAAAATCAGCAGAATAAAAGCGAGTGCTATAAAAATCGTAAATAGGCTCACCCCACTTTCAGCATCATCCGGATGTTCGCGATCTTCAACAGCAATACGTTTTAGCTCACCATCGTAATAACGATAAAATTCAGCTTTTTCATTGGGTGTTAGGTTTTTTGTGAAGTCATGAATTTTTTTACGTTGGGCCAGACAGTAATCACCCAAATGAATTTCCTGATGAAAAATAGCCTCATCCAACTGTTGACGATGATGTTGCGCCAAAGCAATAATTTGAGATTGCACTGGAGGTGTATCAAAACTAAATCCATCTATTGTATTTGACATGACTTGATCTCCTTATTTATTTTTTCAATTCTATCTTAAATAATTCCAAATACGATTAAAGTTTAGACATGTAAGCTAATGTAACCAGTGTAAATACTGAAAATATAGTTGACAAGTATATCAAATTGTAATATTAGTTTCATATTGCTTCATTATATTGACTTTAGACCCTATGGGTCATATGTAATTGTTGTACTAATCATAATTAGAATAAGGAGTTTGATATGATTAACCAAATCTCTCAGCAAGATCTTGAGTTTATTTACTCAAATGCTGTAAACACCATCCAATTTGAAATGAACTTTTCAAATGCAGTTCAAGAGTTAGAAAATGCTGCCCATGCGGGTCATGGTAAAGCTGCTATGTTTCTCGCTGAACTTTATTTACAGGGTTTTCGCGTAGAACGTGATTCTCTCAAAGCACAATATTGGCAGAACATGGCCACCATGCAAGCATAATTAAACGTCACTCAGGTGGCGTTTTTTTTGACTCTTTATTCTTTAAAATTTTCTTCATTTGACTTAAATAATCAATATTGTTGACATATACACACTATTTTGATCATTGATAATAATTGCTTACGATATTAAGCAATCAATACACTGAACTTTAACATTGATCCGCTAAAATCAATCTAACTATATTTCTAGTTGTAAATGCAAAAATATTCTCATGAAGAAATATATTAAGCTTCAACCAGCAACCAAAGATTTTCTGTTAAAAATTTCAATTTTAAAAACGATGATGTATTGCGGTGTTTTATGGGGACTTTATAATACCGAACATCAAGGCTGGGCTATTAAATCTGAAAATTCAGATCATATATTTCCTTTTTGGTTGAATTCCACACAAGCCATCCAGTATGCTAAAGTGCATTGGCCTAATTACACTCCAAGAAAAATTACAATTAAAGATTTTAAAGAGTCCTTATTACCCACTTTGACTCGATTAGACGTTTCACCTGCTTTGTTTAATCATAATAATCGACGATTTAAGCTTTCAACTGCACAAATGAACCAAATATTTTTTGGTCATCAAGTAAAATTTACCTCTTAACATGGCTAAAGAATGCAATTAAATGAATGATTTACTTTAATTGTTTCACAAAATGATATTTAATTAATTGTAATATTCAAAAATTTCAGTTATTTAAATAGAAGCAAGAGTTTATTTAAAAAAGCGAGGCAACAAGATGACGACAGTCGCTCAAGTATTAAAGAATAAAAATAATTCTGAAATAACCACGATTTCACCAGAAGCAACTGTATTGGAGGCCATCACCTTGATGGCGAATAAAGGTATAGGTGCTGTAGTGGTAGTAAGTGATACTCAGGTCACTGGTATCTTGTCTGAACGCGATTACACGCGCAAAATTGCACTTATGCAACGTACTTCAAACCTGACCACCGTTGCTGAAATTATGACGTCAAAAGTTCTTTCTATCAGTAGTTCTAATACGGTAGATGAATGCCTAGCCTTGATGACAGATCGACATATTCGCCATTTACCCGTAATTGATCATGATAAGTTGGTGGGTTTGGTGTCTATTGGTGATTTGGTTAAAGCGACTATGGACGATCAAAAGGTTCTGATTGAACAACTGCAGCAATACATTTCAGGATAGTTTCCTAGCGCGCAATTAGTTTTTTGAAATTCCTAAAATAGATTCTTTGATTTATTTAATTTTTAATTTTGATCTTTAATTTAAAACTTTAAATAGAAATCTATTAAATAGACTTCTTTCAAAAGTCATTATTCATGTAACGGACTTATCATGAGTATTCCCTCATCCTAA
>JAHLFF010000309.1 GCA_018883945.1 Candidatus Acinetobacter avistercoris | reverse complement strand
AAATAAAACAGAGTGAAAGCACAGGTGTAATTACTGTTTCAAATAACGGGATTATGAATCCATGAGATGATGCCTTAAAAAATGCAGTGAAACAAAACTTATGGTCTACGAATAGAGATGGTGTATTTATTGTCTATAACCCGCCAACATCGAATCCAATTTCAGAGCTTTTATATGCAGGCTATGATAAGACGAATGATTTATTAGGAGGTCGCCTTCCTTTAACAGCGGCAGGTGTAACAAGCTTAGGTGTAGCCACTGCATCTTTAGCTATCGGTGATCAAAATCTCAAAAAGCTTACGAAACCGTGATGATACCAGCGAAGAATTTTGATTTTGTACAAAAACATCCAGAAGCAGCAGCTGTGATTAATCAATTTATACAAGGAGATTATGAAGGGATATTAAGAACTAAAAACAGTTTAAATCTCTTGTCACAAGCATCAGGACAAGATGTAGATGTACTCACGACATCAATCACATCCTTCCTTGGAATGAAAGGTGCGTTTGACCGTCAAACAAATACGGTTGTGTTAGATGTAACTAATAGAAGTCGTTCAGAACTTGTAAATACTTTTGGACATGAAATAGCACATGGACAAGGGATTCAAAATGAAACTTCAGCAGATTTAGTTGGAAAGTCAGTCGATTGGGCATTTAATTCAGGGATTAAGAGTAATAAAGACCGAGTTGATCAATACAAAGTTCAATTGGGTGATGGTAAAGATTTAATCACACAGACTCAAAATCAGGAAATATTAAAGAAAGATAACGAACAATTCATTGGTGCGATGAGTGATCATCCTGATGCGATTGAAGAAAAAACTTCATATAAACAAAGTATCTCTAATTCATTATTCTGTTGGAATAAAGAGTGCAGTGAAAAATTTAAACAATTGGATAAAGTTCAGGAAATTGCGTATCGGAAAGGGCAAGATCAAGCAGTAGCCAAATTTATTAGTGATATTAAAAATATTCCTAATCTTCCAAATGATGTTTATGAAGCGGTAAAAAATGACCCCAAAGGTACAGCAATCGCAATATTAAAAGGTATAGCGGACATACCTGAAGAATTGTGGGATACAGGCAAAACAATTACAAAAGTTAATCTCGTGGGTGATAAAACATCTGATTTTGAAAAGCTAGGTAATGCTGAAATGACGACGGCTCTATATGCTCTTTCAGGAGCTGTTACTGCTGGAACAGTCACTGTCGTTAAAAAGGGAGCCACTATTACAGTAGAGGCAATAAAAAATATAAACAAAGTACCTAAAATATATGTAAATAATATTGGAGTTAAAGAAGTAAAAATCACTAATACACCATTAGAAGCTCAGGCAAGGTTAAATGAGCCTGATCAAAAAAAGTTAAAACCAGCAGAGGCAGCAGCGGGGGCACAGTTAGAAGGTGTATTAGGTCAAATGGAAAAATATAATGGGACAACTACTGTTAAGAATCCCGATTGGAAAATAACATCAGGACCTAATAAAGGAAAAACAGTTGATGCTATGTATACTACAGATAATCTTGCTCAAAAAGAAATAGAGGGTTTAAATAAATTTTATGAGAAGAATATGACAGTATCAAAAAGAACTGGTGAACTACCACCAGAAATTCAAAATATTCAAAAACATTTAGGTAAAGCTGACTTTGTGCCAGTAGATTTTCGTGTGTTAAATAAATCAAATCAAAATATATTCTTAAATTATATCCAGACACTTCCTGTGGCACAGCGCAACCAAATTATTATATTGAGGTAACTATGAGTGGGATGTTGTTTTTTGGTTTTGATGATAAAAAACCTTTAGGTGAGCAAGGACTATCTGAGTTAGTAAATAGTCATTATTGGGATGCATTTGGTGATTTACTAGATGAAGTTTTTTTACCAAATTACCCACAGCTACATGAAAGTATAAAATCTGAAGAGGGGGAATATCTAAAATTTTATACTTTTGAAGATTTAAGCAATGATGATTTTAACCTGTCTGTTAAATTGATTAGGCAACATCTTCAATATATGAAACCAGAGGATTGGGAGCCACGAGATTATATAAATGATATGGCTAAATGGCAGGGCATGGCACGTCAGGTGTGGGAGGAGGTTGCAGAACCTTATATTGTATTAGATAACAGATATGACACTAATCTAGGAAATATTGAATAATTGAGAGTCAACATAAGCATTTAACTTGTTCATTGCGCGGAGAGATGATTTGTATTCTGATTTGGTTGTTTTACGATTCAAGTTGATAAGTTACTTAGCATTAACATTATTAGGTGCGGGAAGTTTTAATTTAATACAGGGTGATTGTAATGATGCTTCTAAATTACTGAGTTATGAGGGAGTATGGGGGAGTTGGGATGATAAAATTCAAACTGATTTTTTATTAGAATTGAGAGGCAGTCAAACAAGCCAAAGATCAATATAGTCAAGCACAATGAGACTATGCATCAGGAAAAATCAGCAAGGAAGCTCTGGATGATACCAATGCCAATATCGCAATGGCGACAGCCAGTCTTGCCAATGTGCAGATTGGTGCTGCTGCAGCGGCAGCAACCGCAGCGGTAGCTGCGTCAACCAGTTATGGGACAGGTTTTACCCTTGGTGCAAATGGAGAACGTATTGAAACCACGACTACGACAAACACCACCCAAGGTAAATGGCAAGGTAGCAACATAGAGCTTAACAACCTCACGCTAAAATCAGAAGGCCAAGTTGTCAACATCAGAGGCAGTCGTCTCAATGTTTCTGGCACCACGACATTTGATGGGACCAAAGACGTCAATGTATTTGCAGGTCTAGAAAACAATAGATAAGATACCAGCAGTAAAACCAATAACCAAAGTGTGAGCTATACCTATGGTGGTGGTGGAAGTGCCTCAGTGGGTAAACAAACATCGAAATCACAGAGTGAAAGCTTAACGAATATAAACAGTACGGTTGATCTCAACAGAGTATCTGGATCTTTAAATACGTTAAATATTCAAGGTGGAGCGGTCAGTATTGCAGATCGTGGAGACCTAAAAGTTAATCAAATCCATGTTGAAAGCTTACAAGACACAGCCTCAGGCAACAGTAGCAGTAAAGGTGGTTCAGTTGGTGTAGGCATTGGTTCAGGTGGTGCCAATATCAGTGCAAGCTATAATCAAGGCAAAGGACAAAACGATAAAGCTTGGGTGAATGAAACCAGCAAATTACTTATCGGCAATGCTCAAAATGATGCAGACCTAGATGCAATGGGTGTGAAGAACATCACCAATATTGGAGGTGTGATCGCCAATACAAGCTAACAAGAAGATGGAACACTCAAAGACCATGGCAAACTGAATTATACAGGGGCACTTGAGCTTAAAGACATTCAAGATCATAGTACCGAAAGCAACCGAGGCTTCAATATATCGACTAGTGTGGGTACATCGATCAAAGGAGAGAATAAGGAAAGCTCACTACATCCAAGTGGTAGTACAACGGTTGGCTTACAAAGTACAGGGAATGAAAAAGAGCAGTTGACTAAAGCAACGATGGGTCAAGGTAGTGTAACCAACACGACAACGACCAGTAACCGCGATATCAACAATACTCAAGAAATCACCCGCGACCAAGTGACTGGGATGTTAGATGGTTCAGTGACAGTAGATCATCGATTACTCACAGAGAGTGGACGAGCTCAGATTATTCAAGAGCAAAAGGATAAATTAGAAAATTTAAAATCATTTGCATAAAAATATGATCTGCAAAAAATGAATTAAATATGAAATAACCCTTCAGCTATTATCAATTCAACACTTATAACTTATATTCTGACTTAAATGATATCGATACTCATTAAAAATATTATGATCAAACTTCTAAGTACAAAGCCTTTAAAAACAGAACTAAACAACGTATAGTGAAGGTTATAAGTTGAGCAGAATACTCAGCGTCCTATATTTCTAAATGCTCTATTTATTTAGAGTGGAGAGGAAATTTTGCTAAGACCTACTGGACTCATCATTGCATTTGCAACGTTGATACTGCAGTTAGCGGTTCATATTCAACCGATATTGCCGGAGAAATTTCATGTTGCTCCAGTGTGTATGTCTATTATGCATAATTTGCTTTCGTCAGAACATCATCAGCATGTCCATGAAAGTTATCAAGAGCTTGTTTATCATCTGAGCGATGATCGACATCATCAGGATCATAATCAGCATAACCATCAGTGTCAGTACTGCACCGTTTACGGTGACTTGGTTCTTCCATTTGATTTTGGTATCAAGGAAGTCTTAGAGCGGATTCAAGTTAAGCTTAGTTTTTACCGACATACGTATTGGCATGTTTATTACTCCCTCCAAAAACTTTATCTGCTACCGCAAGGTAGGGCACCTCCTGCTTCTTTTTAAATCTATTTAATCTCGGCAAGTTTCAGGCTTGTCATACGTTTAATGGTTTAAAGAGAAATCAAAATGACTATTCAATTCGTACTTGCGTGGGCAAGTGCACAGTATCAACTCAACTCTAAAAAAAATATGAAGATGCGTCGGCTTCGATATCGACCGTTTTGCAATGTATCTCTGTCTCAACATTTAGACCGAGCTCATCAGCGCCTAAAAACGTTTTTCATCAACTCACTCAATAAGAAGGTGGCGACATGGATTTAGGATTAACGGCCTTAGAACTGGCGCGAATTCAATTCGCTTTTACAGTCTCATTTCATATTATTTTTCCTGCTATTTCGATTGGTCTAGCCAGCTTTTTGGCAGTTTTAGAATGGCGATGGTTAAAAACCAATGATCCGATCTATCGAGACTTGTTTAAATTCTGGATCAAAATATTTGCGCTCTCTTTTGGTATGGGGGTCGTTTCAGGTGTGGTCATGAGTTACCAGTTTGGAACGAACTGGAGTGAGTTTTCACGAATTTCAGGAAGCATTACTGGTCCATTACTGGCTTATGAAGTTTTGAGTGCGTTTTTCTTGGAAGCAGGCTTTCTCGGAATTATGTTATTTGGATGGGGCAGAGTTGGACCCAAGACTCACTTCTTTGCGACGTTAATGGTGGCAATTGGGACCTGTATTTCAATGTTCTGGATTTTGTCATCCAACAGTTGGATGCAAACACCTCAAGGATTTAGCATCGAAAATGGTGTGATTATTCCCCAAGACTGGTTTGCAATTGTATTTAACCCATCTTTCCTCTACCGCTTAGTTCATATGGCGTTGGCCGCATTTTTGGTATCAGGTTTGCTGGTCGCGGCAACTGCTGCATGGCATTTACTTAAAGGTCGTCGTGATGCATTGGTCAAAAAATCATTTTCGATGGCAATGTGGATGATCTTGGCTTTGGCGCCATTACAGATTTTTGTTGGTGATTTACACGGTTTAAATACCTTAGAACATCAACCTGCGAAACTGGCTGCGATCGAAGGGCATTGGGAAACCAATAAAGATCATGGTATGCCGTTGTATTTATTTGGTATTCCAGATATGGAAGCAGAAGAAACCAAATATGCTGTCGGCATTCCAAATTTGGGTAGTCTGATTATGACGCATAGTTTGGACGGTGAGGTTAAAGGCTTAAAAGAGTTTGCTCCCGAAGATCGTCCAAATTCACTCGTGGTCTTTTGGAGTTTCCGGATCATGGTGGGAATGGGTGTGCTGATGCTGCTTTTGGCGGCTTTAGGCGCATGGTCACGGCTGTCAGGCAAATTTTATGAATCAAAATGGCTACACAAGTTTGCTCTTTGGATGGGCCCATCTGGTTTTATCGCGCTGCTTGCAGGTTGGTTTACCACTGAAGTTGGACGTCAACCTTGGATCATTTATGGGGTGATGCGTACCAAAGATGCATTGTCTCCAGTCTCAGCTGAACAAGTTGGATTCACTCTGATTGTGTTCGTGGTGGTGTACTGCATTGTCTTCGGAATCGGTATTTACTACATGCTTAAAATGATGGCCAAAGGTCCTGATTTTGTATACTCGAAGCCACATACTGAGCAGGAAGTAATACGAGCTTCTAAGCGCCCGATGAGTACGATTGATGATGAGCAAGACATCGAAAAGCCTTCGGTTGAATCTGATCAGGAGAATAAAAAATGATCGATTTATCATTGATTTGGATTGTGATTATTGCTCTAGGTGTACTGATTTACGTGATCTTAGACGGATTTGATTTAGGGATCGGTATTTTATTTCCTTTCATCAAAGACGGTCAGGAACGTGATGTGATGATGAACACCGTTGCACCTGTCTGGGATGGTAATGAAACGTGGATGGTCATGGGTGGAGCGGGATTGTTTGCAGCATTTCCATTGGTCTATTCAACCGTATTGTCTGCGCTTTATTTACCGATTATTTTGATGGTCATTGCCTTGATTTTCCGTGGTGTCGCATTTGAGTTTAGATTTAAAGCCAATCGTACCAAGCAATTATGGGACCAAGCTTTTATATGGGGATCTATTCTAGGTTCATTTTTTCAGGGCGTAATACTCGGCGCTTATATTCAAGGTATTCAAACCACCAATGGTGTTTATAGTGGAGGCGGCTTTGATTGGTTAACACCTTTTTCACTCTTTACTGGTGTCGGTGTGGTGGTGCTTTACGCGACTTTAGGTTGTGGTTGGTTAATTTTCAAAACCGAAAAGCAGTTACAAGACAAAATGTATGCCTTCATGCCTAAACTCATCATCAGCTTACTGTTTATCTTTGGCGCAGTGAGTATTTACACGCCATTGGTGCATGAAGAAATTGCGCTGCGTTGGTTCAGTCAACCGCAGATTTTCTATTTTAGTCCTGTGCCGATCTTGGTATTCTTGTTTATATTCCTTGCTTTAAGAGCATGTAAACGACGTCAGGAATTTGCACCATTCATCTATGTTTTGGCATTGGTCATTTTGGCTTATACCGGATTTCTAATCAGTGTTTGGCCTTATATTATTCCGCCATCGATTACTATTTGGCAGGCTGCTGCACCAGCTAGTAGTCAATTGTTTGCGCTTATTGGTGCGCTGATCCTTATTCCGATTATTTTGTTCTATACCGCACTGTCGTATTGGGTATTCCGTGACAAAGTTCGTATCGGAGATGATGGCTATCATTAAGAAAGACATTAAAGAAGACATTGAGGAGGACTGCAAATGAAATTGAATCAAGCAGGATGGTTTATTGTACTGTGGTTAGGTGGATTTTTAAGTCTATTGCTAGTTGCAGGATTATTTAGATTACTGATTCAGTGGGCGTATTAACGCTTCAATTGATCAAGCTTTTGGACCCATCACTTTTGTGATGGGTTTTTTATGGATGTGAATATTAGAGTTCTTTATATGTTTTTTAATAAGACATGTTACATAGGTCATTATTGTTCATAACTAATGAAGTATCAGTATTTCAATCTCTAAGCCTTAACTCCGAGGAAAAGAGATTTTTGCTCACTATTTTTAGTCGATAAATGATCTTTTTTAAATGAATCAAAGAGATCAATGATCAGTAATTTTTAAAATATTCGCCGTTTCTATTCATGGTCAGTTTATTTCTAAAAATTTATCTTTCTATAAATTAGATCTTTTTCATAAGTCGAAAAATGATCATTGAGTGGTCATAAATTTATACGTAAAAATCCCTTCTCACTTTTGGAGAAGGTTGGGATGAGGGAATACTTATGATGAATGTGTTGTATGAATAATTATTGTATAAATAATGACTTTTGAAAGAACTCTATTATTCTGTCTTGATTTATTGGTTTCTTTATTGAGAAAGAGCCATCATTTTTTTAATTTTCGCTTCATTTGCTTTTGATTATTTGGTTTATTGTTAACACAATGAAAATACTGAATTTGATTTGTTAGACTAAAAATGTAGACCTTTCATTTTTTTATCTTGAGTCATATTGTATGAAACTTTTACCTAAACTTCTCTCCCTCGCCGTGACTGGACTCATCGTTCAACAGGCCTCAGCCACAGACCTCGTGCTCTTAAATGGTAAAATTTTTACAGCGAATGGTCATAAAGAACAGGTTCAAGCACTTGCCGTTGAAAAGGGTAAAATTGAAGCCGTGGGTAGTGATCGTCAAATTAAAAAATTGATTGAAAAAGACACCAAAGTCATCGATCTAAAAGGACAGCGTGTTTTACCGGGTTTTATTGATGCACATAGCCATGGCGTCTTAGGCGGTGTTCAACTGGTTTCAGCCGATATTAAAGATGAAGTGCTTAGTGTTGATCAGCTTGAAGCTAAAATTAACGAATTTAAGAAAAATAAGACCATGGTGCGCAGTGGCGTTCTCAAAGTCATGGGTGTTAACGGGGCAACTTGGACTGAAACCAATGAACTGCACAAACGCTTTAATGCAGGTGAATGGAAAACTGCACCTTTAGCGTTAATGGCCAGCGATTATCATACTGGTTGGGCCAATGATGTTTTGTTGGAAAAAGCGGGCATTACCAAAGAAATGATCGCAGCTTTGCCAAAAGCTGAGCAAGGCGTATATGGTCGTTTTGAAGATGGTCGCCCGAATGGCTTCTTAGTCGATGCGGCTTGGGATAAAGTGAATTCTATTTTGCCTGAATTTACCCAGCAGGAAATTATGGATGCCGCGGAGCAAGCATTAAAGTACAACCACAGCTTTGGTATCACTGCGTGGATGGATCCAACTGCAAATGCGACGCCAAGCGATTCAATTTTTTCGATGCATCCAACTGAAACAACAGTGGGGGTATTGCCGGGTTATAAAGGCTTAGCTGACCAAGGTAAGCTCAAAGCACATGTTGCAGGTCTATTGGTTGCTAACTCTAAAAGTACGCCTGCAGATTTAGTCGCGTTGGACAAAGTGCGTCAACAGTTCCAAGGCGTTGAGAACCTCACCATTCCAGGGATTAAAATTTTCGCTGATGGTATTTTACGTCACCCAATGCAAAGTGCTGCGGTGTTAAGCCCTTATAAAAATTCGGGTAAACGTGGCGAATTACTCTTTGATGAGCAAGACTTTGCTAAATTTGTGACCGCAGCTGATAAAGACGGTTGGATCGTGCATGTTCATGCGATTGGCGACCGTGCAGTACAGGAAACTTTAAACGCGGTTGAAGCTGCACGTAAAGCCAATAAAAACGATAAAATTCCGCATTCGATTACGCATATGCAGTTGGTCAGTGAAGCGGATATTCCACGTTTTAAAGAGCTGAATGTGATTGCAGATATGCAGTTGGCGTGGGCAGGTGCAGATGAATATCGAATTCCACCCGTTAAACCTTATATCGACCCTAAAGCGTTTGAGTTGATGTATCCAGCGAAATCTTTACAAAATGCCGGTGCTATTATCGCAAGCTCTAGTGACTGGCCTGATTCACCGCCAAACCCATGGTTAACGGTTCAAAAAGGTATCATGCGTGATGGTCCTTATGGCGTGTTAAATGCGAAAGAAAGCTTAACGCTTAAAGATATGTTGTATACCTATACCATTAATGCTGCCAAAGCGATTGGTCTTGATCAAAAGATCGGTTCTTTGCAAGTCGGTAAACAAGCTGACTTTATTGTGGTTGACCGTGATGTATTTAAAAGCCCTGTGAATGAGTTGAATCAAACTCAGGTGTTAAAAACGTATTTTAATGGTGAGTTGGTATATAGCAAGTAATTGGCTTAACCGATTTTAAGAAGACGAGTTTAATCATTAAAGCAGATTGCGATTGGAAAATGGCAATCTGCTTTTTTAATGAAAATGACTCTTGATGCTTTGAATGGATGAGCTGGATTAGATGTAGTTGAGTATTCGATCTCTTTCATAACTCAAACAACGGTTACCTTTTTAATAATTATATGTATCCTTCATTTTGCGAAATTAAAAGAAGAAAATGTTGCTGAGGTTTGGCTTGAATTAATCGAAAGTTAATAAAAAGGCGCTTAGAGCGCCTTTTTTATCTCGTAGATTTTAAATAAATAATGAAAGAATAAATAACGCTTAAAAG
>JAHLFF010000308.1 GCA_018883945.1 Candidatus Acinetobacter avistercoris | reverse complement strand
GGTTTTACCATTGGCTTGCATTTCAGCTTCAAGCAGTTCAATCGTTTTACCCGCTCGAATGATGCGCGTATTAATCGTAAAATCACCAAACGAAATTAACCCAAATATATCAAGGCTAATACGTCCAATTCTCATATCATGACGTGCTTTAAAACGTTCAAGTTCAGTAGAAATAATTCCTGTGGCAGGTGCCATATGTTGTTCGTGTGGATTCCAAGCACCTTGTGCATGTATTTCTGAACGATACGAACTCGTTGTACTACCATCACTGTTATTTTCACGACCTAATAAAACGTAATATGCAGGCATTGGTAATCCTCTATCATCCTAATCATTATATTTTCAATTTTTTCATGATTAAAACCTGAAACAGTCGATGATCATGATTGGACTGTTTCAGGTTGTTTAGTATTTTTGACTCTTCTTTAATTATTGTTGAATTAAAGATGATGCTTTTGTCTTGTCAACCTCATGAATACTCGCATGTATTGCAGCATCAGAACGTTGATGATTGATCAATGATAATGCAATCGCACCTATTAATCCCGCCAAACTAATGACCATGAAGTTTTGAGCAATTGGAAGATTCAGTGCAACAATAAAACCAATTAATAACGGCGCAAGAATAGCCCCTAATCGACCAACACCAGCAGCCATTCCAATACCAGTTGAACGAATAGCACTAGGATAGAATTGTCCACAATATGCGTAAGCAACAATCTGAGCACCTGTCGTACATGCACCAACCACAACAATGGTGAAGTACAGCATTTCAGTAGGCATTGGTAATGTCATCATAAACAAAAACACACTGCCTAAAGCATACATTGAAACCAGTACCCATTTGATATGGAATTTATCCGCTAACCAACCACCGCCCACAGCACCAATGACGGCACCCACGTTTAAAGCAATCACAAAACTGAGCGCAGAACCAAGGGTATAACCTGACATCGCCATCAATTTGGTGAGCCATGTGCTAAGTGCATAAACCATAAACAAACCGGTAAAGTACGCGCCCCAGAACATTAAAGTACTAAATGCTCGTCCTTCTTGGAATAATTGCGCCACAGGTGTACGAGTATTATTTAATGGAGTCGTTTGTGTAAATACAACCTCTGAATCCATTTTCAAACTCGGATCCATTTCACTTACCACACGTTTCAAATCTTGCTGATTTTGTTTCCTTAACAAATAAGCTAATGATTCTGGCATTGATTTTAAGATGAAAGGTAATAAAAGAACGGGCACACCCGCCGCCAAGAATACAACCTCCCAACCAAACTGCACGATAAATTGCTTACCAATCACTGCAGCTAAAATACCGCCAATCGCATAGCCTGAAAACATCATCGTCGTCATTAGGCTACGAATTTTCTTAGGAGAGTATTCTGTCATTTGTGCAACAATATTCGGCATCACGCCACCAATACCCAGTCCAGCAATAAAGCGCATGATACTGAAAGTGATGGGATCATTGGTAAAACCCGCAGCGGCTGTAAAGACACTAAATAAAAATACGCAAATCGCAATTGTCAGTTTACGACCAATCTTGTCTGAAAGTGCACCTAGAAAAATAGCACCAAACATCATCCCGAATAATGCTGAACTTGCCATAAAACCAGCTGTAGATGCATTTACCCCCATGCCTGTCATAATCGACGGTAAAGCTGCACCTGCTACTGCAATATCATAACCGTCAATAATAATAATCAGGAAACACCAAAATAAAACTTTGCGATGAAACTTATTGAATTTGGCTTCGTCTGCAACTTTATGTACATCTATGTACTGCATAATCCGCTCCTTGAAGGATATTTTATTTTTTTAAAACTTGTATCTGATTCAGTTTGAACATCCTGTTCATCACGACTCAAAACTACGCACGGCAATTTATAATTAACGTTCAGTCAAATTAATAACAAAGCCATATTATGTCAATAGCATTACATATATTTTTTATAATTATAATTTTTTTCAATTATTTCATTATCTTATATTTAAGATCACCAAAATATAAATCATCCAATTGATACAATTAAATCTAAAATATTATCCTTTAGTCTAAGAAAAAATCGATATCTATTAAAAATACTCACTAAAATAATTTTAAAAAACTAAAGAAAAATAAGACAGCATTTTAAATCAGCTAATCAAGTGTCCGGATCCAAATTTACCAGCATCATTTCTTCATTTAATTTATTCAATAAGTGTACCAATGTGACCATGTCATCGAAACGAAAACTTTTAAAACACTGCGTATAAAATTCAGCGACTTTAAGCTGTAAATTTGCCCAAACCTCTTCGCCCTGAGCAGTTAATGCAACATTTTTGACACGACGATCCAGCGTATCGGTTACTCGACTTAACTCTCCTTCTTTTTCTAACCTTTTTAAAACTCCATCTAGACTCTGCCTGCTTACGCCCAAATATTGAGTCAAATCTGAAAAGGACATCCCCGATTTTACGGAAGGACGTGAAAGCGCACCCAACACAGCCCAATGAATAGGTGAAATCTTCAACTCATTAATACTTTGACGATCTAAAGTATTACTGGTTTGGAACAACCTAAAAAACAAACGATTATGAAGTGCGAATAGATTTGGATCTGGATTTTGTAGATTTTGTTTATGCATGGTTCAGACCTTAAATAAACAGCGATATGCTGTCTGACAATAAGTTTTAATGTTATTAAAATATTAAATGATGTTATTCACTGATTCATCACAACATTTCAATATCAAAGGGTCAATATCAAATGATCAATCTATAAATCATAAATTAAGTGAAAATTACACAAATATATCCATTCATGATCATCCTGAAGACTGTTTTTTTCAATACAAAAATTTTAGACATTATCCTTAAAAATATTTGTAACATACCCTTGGGATCTATATTTATTCTTTTAAAATATAGAATCATCTATAGATAATTCTATCTATCTACAAGTTCCTGATAAAGACTGTAAATCAGGAATTCAATGTTTTAATTTTGAATCGCTTAGTTTTGAATTGATTAATTGGGAGTTGGTTAATTTCGAGTTGCTTAATTCGCTTTACAACAAAATCACTTATATAAAATAGACATCCCCCTACAATGGATATCTTGCTTTCCCATTTTGAAAGAACAACAGGATCGCTGATGAAATATTTCGCTTGTGCAAATTGTCAAAGTCAGATTTTCTTTGCCAATTCTCAATGTACGAATTGTCACAAGGCACTCGGCTATGTTGCCTCAGAAAAAGATATGGGAAGTTTTGAAAAATATAATCAAACACGCTGGAGAGCATTCAATTCCAACTTTAAAACGAAGTTGTACAAACCTTGCTTTAATTACACACATCATCAAGTTTGTAATTGGATGATTCCCGCAGACTCTCCAGAAATTTACTGCGAGTCTTGCATACTCACCCACATCATACCCAACCTCGATAATCCAGATCACACTCTCTATTGGAGTCGTTTAGAACACGCAAAGCGTCGTTTTTTGTATTTAATGCAAAGACTTAATATTATGCCCAGACCCAAAAAATCAGATCATGATCGTGGTGGTTTAAGATTTAATTTTTTAATGCCTGAACCTGGCAGACTTGTCATCACAGGACACTCCTATGGCTTAATCACTTTAAATGCCACTGAGGCAGATGTCGTCTATAGAGAAACCACACGGGTTAAAATGGGTGAAAACTATCGCACATTATTGGGGCATTTTAGACATGAAAGTGGGCATTATTACTTCGATTTGATGCAACACTTACATCCAGAATTAATTGATGAGTTTAGAGTGTTATTTGGTGATGAACGCCAAGACTATGCAGAAGCGCTCAAAGCACATTATAACTTTGGTGCCCCGTCCAACTGGGAAACACAGTTTATTAGCTCTTATGCCAGCACTCATCCTTGGGAGGACTGGGCTGAAACGTGGGCACACTATCTACACATGATGGATACTTTAGAAACGGCTTATCATGCTGGACTCGTGGTTAAGACCAACAAAAGTGATTTAAATAATTTAGAGTTTTTAGAAGATCCTATAGGCGCTCAAGATTTCGAAGAAGTCCTCAAAAATTGGATGACCGTGACCTTTAATTTAAATGCATTAAATCGAAGCATGGGATTAGATGATGCTTATCCATTTACATTGTCCGATGTTGTGCTTGATAAACTTCGCTTTATTCATCATAAGTTACTTAATATGGCCTTTCAAAATCATAGCGAAACTTAAACTTGATGGTTTTCGATAATGATGTGATTTCAAATTTAATAAGCCGACTTAAGCATTTCATCTGAATTTTACTTGGTCAGCATTAATATTAAATGTTGATATACAATGTTAAGCTTTCATTAAAATCAGGCATCGTTAAACGATATAACGCTTACTGAGTCCCCATTCCGCTAAAATTCGTCGATACATCGTAGATGAACGATCCGCTTCAAAATGAGCTTCCATCGATATATCTAAAGGAAGCTCTTCAGGTTTTTGACTTTCTACCATGTCTTGATCTTCTGCAAAAATTTGTGCATTAAAATCATAAACAGCTTGTAAATCACTCGTCGTATCAAAGTTACGCGTTAAAGGCACAAATAAACGGGTTTTATTATGCGATACAGGACAACATGCATTTAAAATATTTAAAACACCACTGTTAGGAAAGTCTACGCGTAATGTCGCTGTAAAAGGTGGATAAACATCAAACGTTCTTTTCCAGAGAAATCCTTCAGGCGCTAAATCTTGCATACCGTGCGGGTAATTACTCACATCGCTGATATATTCAGTCTGTAAACCATAAGCTGTTTTGATTGTTGAATATTGAGGAACCACTGGATTATCACGCGATGCAAATGACTCTTGATGAACCCAAGCAAAATGAGCAACATCAATAAACCCTTCCAACTGACGTCCGCTTGAACCTGCAATATCGACATAGGGCGGTAAAATTGACTGATAGTCTTCAGAATCCCAAGTGTGCAAGTTTGGAAAATTTGCTGCACGCTCATCTCGTGAAAATATGCTGGTCCAAATCAAACCATATTTTTCAATAACAGGAAATTTGGTTAAAGAAAAACGCGATGAAATTTTCTTTAACTCGGGTTGAGCCGGTATCTTTACGCACTCTCCTTCGGCGTTATAGTGCAAGCCATGGTATGGACAGACAATATTTTCTCCAGAAACCCACCCCTTGGTAAGCGGCACTCCACGATGTGGGCAAATATCTCGTACCAATTGTATCGCCCCACTTTCAGTTTTATACAATGCCATCTTTACATCTAACAACATCACTTGTTGCGGGGTTTTGCTGACATCTTGAATACGCGCGACAGGATACCAGTGCTGTGCCAAAATACCCCAGTCGCGATCTTCAAACTGGCTATAACACGGTTTATTAAACAAATTGATCACTGGAATGGCATTCATGCGTTCACCTTTATGACGTTTCAAAATAGACTTCCATTTAAGTCTTGGTTCGAAAATTAATTCAAACATTATTGATCAAAGAACGAACCAATCACTTCGATGAAACTCAGTATCAAACTGCATGATCTTTCTGTCCATTCGTATGATTTGAATTACCTGTTCTTAAAATTAGAATGCTTATTCAGTACAGCTTGCTCTCATTAAAGATCCATCATCATGCAAATTTCAAAAGAATTGGAACGTAATGTGCATATCAAATAGAGATCAAATTTGATTACCCACTTTATTAACTGATGTAATAAATGATAAATATGCCTTTTTCACGTTTTACTGATTATTTTATCGCTGTTGCCAAGCATGGTAGTTTCCGAAAAGCATCTGAAGAGCTTTATATTTCAGTGTCTGCTGTACATCGGCAAATTTCTCTTGCTGAAGATGACATGGGGATTTTACTGTTTGAACGTTTGAGCACTGGTTTGAAATTAACGTTAGCAGGCGAACTGCTTTACGCAGATTTAATGCGTTGGCAAAAAGACTTCCAACAAACTAAAATCCGCTTTGATGAAATTCAAGGACTGAAACGTGGATCAATTGAATTTGGTTTAATTGGCGCACTGAGCGAGGGTTTTATCATTGATGTTTTAGCCTCTCTCTATCAACAATATCCTTGGATTAACTTCAACATTTGTATGAATGATAGTGAAGTCATTGCTCAAAAAATCATGAACACTGAACTTGATTTTGGCCTCATTCTTAATCCTAAAGCGCATAATCATTTGGAGGTCGTTTCATTTTTAGAAATTCCAATCGGTTTTGTTTTGGCCCATGATCATCCACTTTCAAAGCAAGAAAAAATCTTTTTTTCAGATACGATCGAATATCACCATCTTATTCCTTCCGCTCCCCTTATTATTCATGATTATGCAAATTCTTTATATAAACATCATGCTTTTACACCCCGAGTAAAAACAGAATGTAACGACATTAGAATGATTACTGCAATATTAAAAAAGAGTACGGGCATTGGTATTCTGAGTTATTTAGATGCTTATCCGATGTTGCAGCGTCAAGAATTAGTCTTTGTTCCCATTCAAGAAAAAGGACTTCATTCTCTGACTATTGCGTTGTGTGTTGCCCCCAAACGTCAAATGTCACGCATGTCTCAAATCATGATGAATCAACTGACTCAAAAAATGGAGCAATTAAATACAATGATTCAAACTGCGCTTTAAAATAGGTAGGTTATATCGCTTAGAGATGATGCATTGATTTGCCTGATTTAAAAAATATAGATTATCGCAAAGGCTTTTATTATTTTAAATTTTCAGAATGATGTTTTTAAAATTCAGAGCGTTGGATATAAAACAAACAAACCCGATTAAACCTAGATTATTCATCTTTGCAAAATCTTAACTTTTGCCAATCAATCTCATACAACTCAGTCTATGGTGATGAGCACGATCCCTCTCATCTATGAACTAAAAAGTCAGTCGTACCTTTTATGAGATTGTTTAATATTTAGCCTAAAACTTAACTGCTTTTATATCGTTTAAGATCATATGGCGCAAAATTGATCTTATCAAAAGACAGTACTCTGCCCTTTTAATGATAAATTTCAATTTTCAATTAAATAGTTTCTTAAACATTTATACGCATTTTTTAAACCTATGATAAGAATATGAAACAACCCCTGTATGGTGTATCAAAAACTACTGATGAATTCACAAATTCACTCCTCTATCGAATTACACTAAAAAAAAGCAAACAAATGCATGTTATATATGAATAAAAATATTCTTATTAAAATCTTTAAACGCTTCTTAAATTGATATTCAATCCGTTTTTATATTCATCATATCTAGCAAACTTTAGATAATATGGGTCATCAAATATTTCAAATTTAAGTGATGTTTGAAAAAATAGTTCACTTCAATATTGTATGTCTACTGTATTTTAATCTTCAAATCTATCCTCCAATGCGCAACAATAACCTCTTTGAAGCCATGTCATCATTTAGAAATATTTCGCATGCTTACTGGGTTACATCGACTGCTTAAATATACTTAATGACTAGTTTTGGTCAATTCGAGTTGAATTAAAAAATTAAAAAAAAAATTAAAAAATGTCATCTTTTAACATTGTGAATTCTTTGCAAAGTTTCCAGAATGTAGCCCTATATTGGTGTACATGATTTCACTTGTTTCAAAACATTTTACATTATATAAGTGGCAAAACATGCCATAATACGCAAACTTTGCAGGCATCTTGTAAATATTTTGTGCAACTTAAGTACTGGAGCAATCTTCATGAGTTCGACCGTCTTGGTCATACATGGACCAAATTTAAATTTGCTAGGACAGCGAGAACCAGATGTATACGGTCATCTCACCTTAGAAGACATTAATCAACAACTGAAGACACAAGCCCAAGAAAGTGCCATTCAACTCGAAACCTTCCAAAGTAATTGGGAAGGCGCCATTGTCGACCGCATTCATCAAGCACAAGAAGAAAAAATTCAGTTTATTATTATCAATCCAGCAGCACTAACTCACACTTCTGTTGCTGTACGTGATGCACTTTTAGGCGTTGCCATTCCTTTTATTGAAGTACATTTATCGAATGTTCATGCTCGTGAAGCATTTAGACATCACTCATTTTTATCAGACAAAGCTGTTGGCGTAATTTGTGGTCTTGGCGCACAAGGCTATTCATTTGCCCTAGCGCATGCAACTCAAAAACTTCAACTTTCCACACATCTTTAACCTTAGGAATACGAATTCATGGATATTCGCAAAATTAAAAAGCTCATCGACTTAATGATTGAATCTGATCTTCAATCTATTGAAGTAAAAGAAGGTGACCAATCGATTGCATTAGCCCGTCGTAATCCTGTTGTTGCTGGTGTTGCGCAAGTCGCTACAGCGGCTCCAGCTGCTCCTGTGGTCAAAGCTGCTGCACGTGGTGCAGTAGAAACTTCGCCAATGGTCGGCGTATTCTACTCTGCACCTAGCCCTGGTGAAGGACCGTTTGTAAACGTAGGCCAAACTGTTTCTGCTGGTGAGACGCTAGGCATCATTGAAGCAATGAAAATCATGAACCCAATTGAAGCAACTCAAAGCGGTGTGGTTGAAGAAATTTTAGTGAAAAATGGTGATGTAATCCAGTTCGGTCAACCTCTATTCCGCTACCGCGCGTAATACTTGGGGATCGATATGTTACAAAAAGTCTTAATTGCAAACCGAGGTGAAATTGCACTGCGCATCACTCGGGCTTGTAAAACATTGGGAATTAAAACCGTTGGTATCTATTCTGATGCCGACAAAGACCTTATGCATCTTCGCTTTGTTGATGAAGCGGTCTGTATTGGACCAGGTGCAAGTAGCGAAAGCTATTTGAATATTCCTGCCATCATTACAGCAGCAGAAATTACAGGCGCAGATGCGATTCACCCGGGTTATGGTTTTCTATCTGAAAATGCAGAATTTGCAGAAATTGTAGAAAGCTCAGGTTTTATCTTCATTGGTCCGCGTCCAGAACATATTCGCCTAATGGGCAATAAAGTCTCTGCGATTATGGCGATGCGTAAAGCTGGCGTTCCTACTGTTCCTGGTTCTGCACATGCAGTCACCACCAACAATGCCTTGGCTGAAGCCAAAGAAATTGGCTTCCCACTGATTGTCAAAGCAGCATCAGGCGGTGGCGGTCGTGGTATGCGTATTGTTGAACGTGTAGATACTTTGCTTGAATCTGTTCAAGCTGCGCAACGTGATGCTGAAATGTGGTTTGGTGATGACACCGTGTACATGGAACGCTTCCTCCAAAAGCCACGTCACGTCGAAGTACAAGTGATCGGAGATGGTAATGGACATGCAGTTCATCTGTATGACCGTGACTGTTCGCTTCAACGTCGTCATCAAAAAGTGCTTGAAGAAGCACCTGCGCCAAATTTACCTGAAGATGCACGTGCAGAAATTTTAGAAGCTTGCGTGAAAGCTTGCGAATTGATGCAATATCGTGGTGCAGGTACATTTGAGTTCTTGTTTGAAGAAGGCGAATTCTTCTTTATCGAAATGAATACTCGTGTTCAAGTTGAACATCCTGTAACTGAAATGGTGACAGGTATTGATATTATTGAACAACAATTACGAGTGGCAGCAGGCTTAGGTTTAGACCTTAAACAAGAAGATATTAAAGTTCAAGGTCATGCCATTGAATGTCGTATCAATGCTGAAGATCCAAGCAATTTCATGCCATCCCCAGGTAAAATTGAACAATTTTACACGCCGGGCGGTGCAGGAATTCGTTTAGATTCACATATCTATCCGGGCTATAACATTCCTCCTTACTATGATTCAATGATTGCGAAACTCATTTCACATGGTAAAAATCGTGAAACTGCGATTGCTCGAATGAAACAAGCTTTGGATGAAATTATTCTAACCGGTGTTAAAACCAATATTCCTTTGCACAAAGATTTAATTCTCGAAGATAAAAACTTTTGTGAACGTGCAATGGATATTCATTACCTTGAAAATCACTTGCTCAAGCAATTACAAGGTAACGAAACAAAAGCCTAATTCGCATTAGACATTCCAGACAAAAAAAAGCCTCTTGATCAAAGAGGCTTTTTTTATTATTCCGATACGATTCTAAATACGCTTTAGATTTGAATTAAGGTAGTACTCTTTTGAGAGTCGCAAAACACTGGCCATCTTGCTCAGTAGAACAAAAGTTAATGACGTTCGGTGTATTCCATTTCACAAAGTATTGAGATAACTCTCCTGATTGATCGACCTGATTACCAGAACAGTCTTTCTCATTATTCTCATAATTAACTTGCATCACCAAAGTAGACGGCGCGTTCGTGGCCATATCTTCAGTAGGTTGATATTCAAAAAGTCCTACCGACCATTCTTTGTCACTTTTGACCACAACTTCATTACCGCCTCTAAAGTTATAGTATTCCGTGCAACTTTGATTCGTCGGAATTTCCATTCCCCACAAACCTAATATTTCTGGGCGTACAGAAATTCGAATACTATTCGTATTTTTTTGCACTTCCGTGTTTTCAACAGTAGGTTGTATTGCTTGATCTGCGTTAACCAAAGGTGAAACAAAAAGCAAAAATGGAATGAATAACGCTCTTTTTTTCATACATCATCTGTTCACTAAATCCTTGACTTTAAATTAACATAATTTCATTCATTTACATGGTAAATTAACCAGATAAGAACAATTATATTTATTCTGGAATTTTCAAGATAAAGTTGATAATTCAATTATTTAGTGAATAACTATTAAGTGATTAAGCCACCTTAAGATTCACAGTATAAAGTCTCAAACAGCCTTTTTAAAATAGATATTTTGGGATGCAATTATTGCTTAAATACTGATAAAAATACCCCAACATATTTACGATATTGCAGTATATCTAAACGCTGGAAAATATTTGTTTTCATTCACACCTGTAAAATTGCTTCTCTCTAATCACGACTCTATTATCATTATCTGGAAGATTTATAGTGTTTATCGTCATTTTTGCATCATCATAAACTGAGTATAAGTGTCATAATTGTCGTCATATAAGATCAATTGAATCTACTTATAAGACTCAAAACACTGTTAGAAATGAACTTTTATTCACGCTTAAACACAACTTAGTATTTTATTAAACTTTTAAATCCAAGCTTAATTTGAGCTCTTTTCTGAGTCAAATTGACTCTACACTCGTCGATTTTATTGGATTTTGTTTTGGAATACCTAAAATAAAAAATAATGCAAAGAGTGTGGATATACCCGCAATGATAAAAATATATTCACCTTTTAAAAGATCCCAATAATGACCTGCCAACAAACTTCCAGAAGCCACTCCTAAGCCCCACATTGTGCTATATACTGCCTGTGCACGTCCTTGCTGAGCAGGAAGAAAATTCTCAAAAATAATCCGCATAGCAATCATATGAAATAATCCAAAACTAAATGCATGCAAGGTCTGCGATAAGAATTGCATCAAGAATACTGAAGGATATAAGCCCACAATGATAAACCTTAATGCGGTCGCAATAATGCAAACAATAATTAAATAGCGCCATGAAAATCGTTGTAAAAAGTAATTTGCATATGCAAACATCATGATTTCTGCAATCACTCCTACTGACCATAAAAAGCCAATCGTCGTGGTACTAAAACCAGCGATTTGTAAATAATTACTATAAAAACTGTAAAATGGTGCTTGAGCAAAAAGAATAAAAAATTCAATGATAAATAAGCAAGCCACAATCGGTCGCTTCAAAATCGGCAATAAAGGCTGTAAGGTTTTTTGAGCACTGGGTGCAGATAATGGTTCTGGAATACTAAAAGACCAAATAAATGCCAAGAATGCGATACTCAATAGCAAGAGCGGCAGTTTTGAAATATCAACAACTTCTAAAATCGCTCCAATTGCGAATACACCGACAATAAAACCCACTGACCCCCATTTTCTTACTTTGCCATATAATTCGGCTCTTTTTTCAGCCAGCCAAAATAAGGTCACCCCTTCAAATTGCGCTAAAATGGCATTCTGAAAAAAACTAAAAATAAGCATCAGTAAAGCTATAGACTGAAAATCGTTTGGAATAATAAATATTGAAAACCAAACCACAGCCTCCATCCATGTCGCTATTCGAACCAAGTACATTCGCTTACCGGTTTTATCTGCCACCCACCCCCAAATAAAGGGCGCAAAAAAACGCGTAATAATCGCTATTGCACTGAGTAACCCTATGCTTGAGAAATCAAAACCTTGATCATAAAGATAAAGACTCCAATAAGGCATAAAGGTACCTACAATTGCATAATAGAAAAAGTAAAATCCACCTAATCTATGTTGAATTGCAATCGTTAGCATCAGTGCCCACATCCTTTAAATTTCAACAATTTATCACAGCCAATAGTTGCATTAGTTTATATATTCTTGCTCTCAATTAAACGGAGAGCACCCATCACATTGCTTTAAGATCAATTATAACCCATAGGCTGAGAAGCGTATGCTCGATGTCGAGTCTAATACTCCTGTTACACTATTGAGAATATTCAAAATTCAAAAACTAGAATGATCAGTTGCATAGCGACTTATCGTCTTAAAAATATACTGATGAATAATTCCTTGAAATAAAAGACTATTTTTTAACCTAAAAATTAAACCGTTTATCTGAAAATTAATATCTAAGTTGTTCTAATCTAAAGCTGTATAGATTTTGATTGAAAAATACCATTTGAATTAAAATTAAAGCAACCCTAAAATCCTGATTATGTTACATAATCAAGGTGATTCAAGTGGAGCTCAAAAATACGTATGGCGGAAAACGAGAAGGTGCTGGTCGTAAAGCAAAATACGACGAACCAACTACAGTCATACGTGTCCCTGAATCCAAAATCGTAGAAATTAAAGAGTATCTAAACAAGTCAAAAAATGAAAATGAGATTTTAGATATTCGACAGATTGATCCAACGACATATGTTCAAATTCCCATGGCTGTTGAACGTGTACAAGCGGGCTTTCCTTCTCCAGCCCAAGACTACATAGACAAAAAACTTGATCTAAATGAGCACCTGATTCGCAACATCAATGCCACTTTCATCGTTCGTGTAAATTCACTCTCCATGATTGGCATCGGACTCGATATAAATGATGAGTTAATTGTTGATCGTAGTCTTGAAGCAAAGCATAAAGATATTGTCATTGCGTTTGTTGACAATGAGTTCACGGTAAAACGCTTAATGATTGATCACGATATGCATTGGCTTAAAGCCGAAAATCCTGAATTTGACGACATTCATTTTGAAGATGGCCAAACGCTTGAAATCTGGGGTGTCGTAACGAATGTGATTAAGAAGTTCCGATGAAACACGACCAAGAAATATATGCACTCATTGACGTCAACAATTGTTACGTCTCTTGTGAGCGTTTATTTAACCCTTCCCTCAACGGTAAACCCGTCATTGTGTTATCAAATAATGATGGTTGCGCTGTCGCTTGCTCCCAAGAGGCTAAAGACCTTGGAATAAAGATCGGTGTACCCCTCTTTAAAATTAACGACATTGTTGAAACACATAACGTAAAAGTACTTTCAAGTAACTATGCACTTTATGCAGAAATGTCGAATCGCTTTCATTCTATTCTGGGTGCATATGTCGCACCTAACGAACAAGAAATTTACTCAATCGATGAATGCTTTCTCAACATTACTGCCTATACGGAAAACTACAATCTAGAAGAATATGCACGTGAAATGAAAGCCCGAATTCAAAAATGGATTGGCTTACCTGTTTGTGTCGGCATTGGAAGAAGTAAAACCGAAGCAAAAATTGCAAATCACATGGCGAAGAAAGCGAAACGCTTTACTGGCGTATGTGACTTAGTCTCCATGGACTTAAAACACAAACATTACTTCTGGAGTCTCATTGATGTATCTGAGGTCTGGGGCGTCGGTAGAAAACATAATAAACGCTTACATGAGATGGGTATCCATACCGTTTATGACTTATCCCAGCAAAATCCACACAGAATTGGCAAAAAATTTTCCGTGGTCATGCAACGAACGGTTATGGAATTACAAGGTATATCATGCCTAGAAATAGAACATTCACCTCCACCTAAAAAGCAAATTGTCGCCAGTCGATCTTTTGGTGAACCCATCACTCAACTTGAAGATCTCAATGAAGCGCTGTGTAAATATATACAAGATGCGACTAAGCGATTACGGCAAGAACAATTACTCTGTGGCACCTTGATTGTTTTTATTCAATCAAATCCTTGGAATAAAGATACTCCGTATTACAGTAAATACTTATCTCTAGACTTAACTGACCCTACAGATTGTGTCACGACTTTAGCTCGTTCCGCATTGATCCTCTTAAAAGGTACATTTAAGAATGGGATTAAATATAAAAAATGTGGTGTGATTTTTACAGATCTTATTACTAAAGCCTCTTACATACCTCAACTGTTCGCAGATCATGTTGAGATTCAAAATAACGAAAATTTAATGAATGCTTATGAACAAATCCAGCAAAAATTCGGAAAATCCAAAATATCAGTTGGACCTTGTTATTTCCCCAATCGAATTTGGGCCGGAAAAAAGGCAAGCTCCAGTAGGGACTATTTTAGCTGGGAAGGCATGTTGACGATTAACCGTTAATTTTTCATCTTAATCAGAGATTGGAAATAACTTAAATTCACGGGTTCAAATAGAATCCAATTATATACATGCCTCATATAAAGACCTCTACATAAAACTGATATATCTTGCGCAAAATTTGAATGGTTGAGTGCGATGTGTTACTTATAATCTATAGGTTTGACCATTAACAGGAGGTTTAAATGTCATATAAAAATATTTTAGTCCCAGTAGATGACTCTCCTATCTCATATGCAGCAATTGAACATGCAGAAAAAATTGCTAAAGCATTTGATAGTGATGTTACCGTAATGTGTGTTCTCTCAGTCGATCCTTTGCGAAGTATAGACTTTTATAAAGTCGCTCCTGCGATTACTCAATATGTGCTTGAAGCTGAACAAAATGCTCAAGGTCGTTTAGAAGACATTAAGCAAACTTTTCAAGCTCATGGTATTACCATTAAAACCCTCATCATTCGAAGTGTCCCTCCTGCAACTGGAATTCTAAATGTCGCGGAAGAAATTCATGCAGATTTAATCATCATGGGTTCACATGGTCGCAAAGGTATAAAGAAACTTGTTTTAGGAAGTGTTGCTCAAGAAGTTCTTGGCTCGAGTCATATTCCAGTCATGATTGTGAAATAATATTTTCAAAAATATATCATTAAATCATTACAATAAAGGCTGAATTAAATTCAGCCTTTATTTATCTCACTCTTGAAAAGATTTTTAAATTTTTTACCTTAATTTATTTACTTTAACATCAAGTGTAAGCACGGAAACCTTAAACCACATTTAGTTTGATGAAATGACTTTAACTAGAATATTTTGTGACTCCTCAAAATCATCAAAAATTTGTTTACGAGTTAATTCTTTAGACTTTACCTTGAAATCATGACCTTGAAAATGAATTACAGATGGAATCTCATCAAAATAATCGGCAGTAACATCTAAACTTTCTTCGAATAGAACAGTGCCCAATTGATAGTCTTTGCTTCTTAAGACTACGTATTTTACTGTGGTTTTCATGATTTATGACCTCATTAGCTTTAACCCTTTATTTTTAGTTATATCAGGTTTTCAACGACTATCAAATGAATAGACAACTTATTTGCTTAGTAAAGGTTCAATTAAAAAATTCCCTACTTTTAATCCTTATGATTAAAAAGTATCAGCATATAATTTCAGGATCTTTTCTGCATCTTTTTAACCCTATTTTATTGTATTTATTAAATTTGAAAAGCCGAAATACAAGAATCTAGCGCTTTAAGTTCTTCTATAAAATGAATATTTGAATCAATTTCAGAACATAAATTTAAAATCCAAAAAATAAATAATGATAAATGACTCACATTTTCATAAAAAAATGTGATACATTCCAAAACAACAAGAAAATCAAATAAAATGGTTGATAATAATGAAGTTCGTTCTTATATCTCTAGTTGCGTCTCTTTCACTGTCAGGTTGTTTGGTCATTTCTAAAAAACCAAATCCATCGAACCAGTATAAATCAGCGATTGAATTCAAACCTTCCGATCATGTAAGCCGTATTGCTACTACAGGTCAGGTCATTTGCGAAGCCTCTAAACCATGTCCAGAAATCACATTTGACTGGAAAAATTCAACGCGTAATGTCTATCCAGTTCGTACAGATCTATTTGATCGTGAGAAATTTGATATTCAAAAGGTGACTTTCATTGTAGATGGTCAATCCTATCAATACTCACCTTCTACACAAACAGCGCAACGCTCAGTGTTAAACTCTAACCTGACCAATTCATCGAACGTAATCAATGTGAATACAGGTTTTATCAACCGTTTCAATACTGCTCAGGCAATTGATATTTCAATTTTTACCGATAAAGGTGAAATGACTTATTCGATCCTAAAAAATGGACAAGAATCTTTAGCATATAAAACCTTTAAACGTGGATACAGTCAGAAATCAAATCCATAATCTCTAAATATCTCATCAAAGCTCAGATTTTTTAAAGATCTGAGCTTTTTATATCTAAAACATCATTGTGATACAAATTTGCTACGTGACAAGCCATACTCAGCATTTCAATTTGTGACAAATATAGTTAAATTTAACATATTCGCAACATAGCTATAATAAACATCTAATTAGGTATATATATGAAAACTCAATTGGCATTGATTTCTGCTTTGGTTTTATTAACAGGATGTGCGGGAAGCTATCCAGAACGTGTGGTGACTAAGGGTCCACTGATTTGCGCAGCAGATGAAGTTTGCCCAGAATTGGCGCTTCGTTGGAACGAAGAAAAACGTAATGGCTTTAAAATTACTGCCGAAATCAACAACCCAACGGCGTATAACATCCAACAATTAAATTTTATTGTAGATGGCCAACCCTATGTATATTCTACAATTCAAGCAACTCAAGTTAAAACAATCGCAGGACTTCAAAATTCATCGAATTCGATTAACGTGCCTGTGAGTTTCTTAAATTCGTTTAGAGATGCCAAAGAAATTGACTTAAAACTAGTGACAGACAAAGGTGAAATTACTCGCCCACTTCTTAAAGCCAATGGTGAAAAATCATCTGCGTATTTAACTTTTCTTAAAGGCTATACCGGTGACGTCACTCAATAATCTATCTCATGATTAATGCAAAAAACCAGACATGATGTCTGGTTTTTTACTTAAATTCTTACTTAGATTCTTAAATGAAGTGCAACACAGTTAAATTGGATTAAATGGCGCCACAACATCTGCATTTTGAGCACGATGACGCATGAAATGATCCATCAAAACAATCGCTAGCATCGCTTCAGCAATTGGTGTTGCACGCACACCTACGCAAGGATCATGACGACCTTTGGTTAAAACATCAGTATCTTCACGATCAAGATTAATCGTTTTGCCTGGTGTTGTAATTGAAGCTGTCGGTTTTAGCGCAATCGCAACACGAATATCTTGGCCAGAAGAAATCCCACCAAGAATTCCACCTGCGTGATTCGCTAGAAAACCATCTGTAGTCAATTCATCTCGAGACTCATGACCAAACTGCTCAGCTACTGCAAAACCATCGCCAATCTCTACACCTTTCACTGCATTAATTGACATCATTGCATGTGCAATATCTGCATCTAAACGATCAAAAACTGGCTCTCCCCATCCGACTGGAACATTTTCAGCAATAATTTCGAGCTTTGCACCACAACTTGTCCCTTGCTCACGCAAAGACGTTACCAAGGCTTCAAAACGAGGAACTGCGTTCACATCACCACAGAAGAATGGATTATTAGGCACTTCATTCCAATCTAAAGTTTCTGCTTTCTCAGTACCAATTTGAGTGACATGACCACGGATCACGATTGCAAATTTTTCAGCCAAATATTTCTTGGCAATTGCACCAGCAGCAACTCGCATCGCCGTTTCACGCGCACTTGAACGCCCGCCACCACGGTAATCACGAAAACCGTACTTATGAGTATATGTATAGTCCGCATGACCTGGACGGAAAGTTTCCGCAATATTGCCATAATCTTTTGATTTTTGATCCGTGTTACGAATCAACAAACCAATCGATGTGCCCGTCGTCTTCCCTTCAAACACACCCGAAATAATTTCAACTTGATCAGGTTCTTTACGTTGCGTCGCAAATTTAGATGTACCTGGCTTACGACGATCTAAGTCATGCTGTAGATCTGCTTCACAGAGTTCGATTCCGGGCGGCACACCATCGACAATCGCCATGAGCCCAACACCATGAGATTCACCACAAGTCGTTACACGGAAAAGTTGTCCAATACTATTACCTGCCACGTTCACGACTCCTTATGCTTGAACAGATTGAATAAATAAATCACGGTATTGACGGCATTGCGCTGCTGTTAACGCAAAAATACCTGAACCGCCATTTTTAAAAGTTAACCAATGAAAATCAATAGAATTGAAGTTTTGTTTCATTGCCCACTCTGAATTACCAACTTCAATGACAATCAAACCATCTTCAGTCAAATAATCTGCGGCCTGCGCTAACATTTTACGAACCAAATCCAAACCGTCTTGACCCGCAGCCAAAGCCAATTCTGGTTCATGCAAAAATTCAGCAGGTAAATCTGCCATATCTTCTGCATCTACATAAGGTGGATTTGACACGATTAAATCGTATTGATTTTCGGCTGGAATTTTTGAAAACAAATCAGATTCCAGTAAAGCCACTTCAAACTGCTTATTGTGATGTTCTGCATTAATAGAAGCGACTTCAAGCGCTTCTTTTGAAATATCAGTCGCATCTACTTCTGCTTCAGGAAAAGCATATGCTAATGCAATAGCAATACAACCAGAACCAGTACACATATCTAAAATACGACGTGGCATTTTAGGATGACTATTTATAGGCAGATTATTGGCAGCTTCGCGTGGTTGATGATTTTCATCTAAACAATAGGGTGCAAAACGATTTTGAATTAATTCAGCGATTGGAGAACGTGGAATCAGTACACGCTCATCAACATAATATGGTTTGTCGCAGAAATAAGCCAAATTCAATAAATAAGAGGTTGGAACTTTTTCATTAATACGACGCTCTAATAAGCTGATAAATTCAGCTTTTTCGCTCGGTAGTAATTTTGAATCTAAAATTTCAGGGTTTGCACTCCAATCTAATGCTAGCGTTTGCAATACCAATGCAGAACTTTCAGCAAAGAAATCTTCAGTACCTTGACCTAAGTGAGCATCATATTGACGTAGTGCTGTAACCCCAAAACGGATGAAATCTCGAATCGTGGTTAAGTTTTCAGCTGCTTCCTGTAAATGTTCAGGGCTTATGGTCAGTTGATCCACTTAAAGGTTCTCCAAAGGGCAAAAAATAACGGCTTATGATACCTTGTTTTATCTAATTTTATAAAAATTCTGATCTGAGTGTGCATTAATATTTTTATTTTTTTCTAAAAAACAGTCATTTAATCAATAAACAAACACATTTAGTATGATTTTTTAACGTTCTGACACAATATGCTATCGTTTTTAGAAAATTATCGTGTATAATTCCCTTAACTAGAAAATTTATGTTGTTTCATTAAATCTTTTATTTCGCAGTGTTATTCATAATCCTACGTTTCGTTTCAGATTTTAAGTTTCATTCTTTTTCAAAGTTACAAATGAGTTTTTTAAAACTCGAATTACCAGATTTCCATAGGATTTATATTATGTCTAATACTGTAAAAGGTACTGTTAAGTGGTTTAACGAAACTAAAGGTTTTGGTTTTATTCAACAAGAAAATGGTCCAGACGTTTTCGCTCATTTCAGCGAAATCAAAAGCTCAGGTTTCAAAACTTTAGCTGAAGGCCAACAAGTTGAATTCAGCGTTACTCAAGGTCCTAAAGGCCCTAACGCTGTTGATATCGTTGCTATCTAAGACTTTTAGTCTAAGCAATTGATAAAAAGCGAGGTTTTACCTCGCTTTTTTACGTCTAAATTTTATCAAATCCCATAAGTTCCGCATTGTATTAGATACCTTAAGCGTTTAGTTAGTCTGTTATTTAGCTAAATTTTTTTAGTGATAATCATTAAACTTGATCTGTTCTAGCTTGATTATTTCATCCCACACCCCTATATATAAACAATCTCCTTCATTGCCCCCTCCTATATATGAGTTATAAACATAATAATTTAATGGCCATGCGCCTTAATTACTGGAATGACCAATCTTCTGAAAAAACCCAGAATGAGAAAAGTTTTTTTCAAAAAATCCTGATACAACATGACATCTTTCAGGAAGCAACTCTTGAGGATGCCAAATACTTCTTTTTTTCACTGCCAAGTATCATCATCGTCAAAGGATATGCACTGGGTTTTTTAAACCATACTGTCGTGCAAATGCTTGAACAACATATTGATCAAAATAGAAACTCCCTAATTTCACGTTCAGAATTAAAAATTCAATATCAAATGAATTAATTCTTTGCTTAGGCTATTCTGCATATATAATTCATTGACATTATTTACACTCAATATTCAAATAGTTGAACTATTTTAATACGCTTAATGCATGTAGTATTGTTTACAATGACTTACTTGCTCGGTTCGCTTACAGGATTTTATTTTCATGTCAGATCAGAATGAAAAGCTTAAACAGTTAAAAACCTCATCTATGGATCGACGTCTCTCTATAGCAAAGGCTTCCCTGTTGGCTGGAACACGTTGGGCGGCATCAAATGCGACTTCAATGTTTTCAAGCGAAGAAGAAAAAGATAAAAAACGCAAGCAAGCAATGAAAGAGCAAGCAGACTATCTAGTCGCAGAGATTGGTAAATTAAAAGGTTCAATCGTCAAAATTGGCCAAATGATGGCGCTTTACGGTGAGCACTTTTTACCTGAAGAGGTGACGCAAGCCCTTAACACGCTTAACAATCAAACGGTTGCCCTCGCTTGGCCTGCTATTAAGCAGCAACTTGAAAAGCAGCTAGGCTCTAAACTTAATGACCTGATTATTGACCATGAACCGCTAGGCACAGCATCTCTTGCTCAAGTTCATAGAGCAAGACGTAAATCTGATGGTCTAGAAGTTGTGCTTAAAATTCAATATCCAGGTGTTGCGAGTGCCATTGACTCAGACATGAGTTTATTTAAGAACATGCTTAAATTAACCCGAATGGTTCCTCAAACACGTGAATTTGACCAATGGTTTGATGAAGTTCGTGAAATGATGCATCGCGAAGTAAATTATCGTATTGAAGCTGAAGCCACTCGTCGCTTTGCCTCACGCTTAAAAAATGATTCACGCTATGTTGTGCCACAAATAATTGATCATTATTGTACCGACCAAATACTTTGCATGACTTTTGAACGTGGCGTTCCTATCAATAGCCCAGTTCTCCTTTCACTTCCTCAAGAAAGACGTAATCAATTAGGCGAAGCTTCTCTAGAAATAGCGGTTAGAGAGATTTTTGAATGGGGTGAAATGCAAACTGATCCAAATTTTGGTAACTATTTGGTTCGTTTAGGTGATGGCGAAACGATTGGCGATAAGATCGTACTTCTAGATTTCGGTGCAATTCGTCAATTTGATCATCAATTGTTGAATGTTGCTCGGAATCTGATTACAGCGGGTTACCATCATGACGCAGAACAAATGGTGGATGCGATGCAAGGTTATGATTTCTTTGACGGTATGCCATTGAGCATAAAACCCGATATGGCCAAAGTATTCTTACTGGCAACTGAAGCATTTAGCTCACCTACAAATAATCCAGACTTAACAGCTCAAGTTATGGATGATCAAAATCGTTACGATTGGAAAAAAAGCCAACTGCACAGTCGCGTCATGCAACGTGCTTCAAAATCAATGACTTCTCGTTACTTCTCAGTTCCGCCAAAGGAATTTATGTTTATTAGTCGAAAATTTATTGGTGCATACACGTTTATGACGGTTATTGAAGCGAAAACTAACGTGAGAAAAATGATCCAAAAGTTTATTTAACAACCCAATATATTGGCCGAAATGCACTCTTCATAGATTCTGTCATTTCGGTCAATTCAAATATCGAATTTAAGATTCTACAAAAAAAATAAATGATTAAAATTATGGTGATATATCTATTATTACCACTTATCTAATTTGTCATACTTAGCCAATACATCCGTCAAGGATGACATAGTCTTTTAAAATTTTCCATGTCAGGATGTTCAACATATACAACCGTTGATTCAGGGAAATAACAATGACAAATATGGCAAATAAAGCGCAAGGCTTAGGTTTGGCTTTGATCACAAAAATTGCAGGAAGTGATCTTATCGATCAACTCAAATTACGTAAACTGATTGAAAAATCACTCTATCAAGGATCTCGAACTGGCTTTAAAACGCTTGGCGCGACACAAAAAGTTTTTAGTAACAATAAAAAAAATCCGAAACAACGTCTACCCAATCAGCAAAAGTCACTTTTTGATTTAAATTTGACTGAAGAACAGCAAATGACCGCAGATGCGATGAGCCAATTCGCAACTGAAGTACTTTATCCACTTGCGCACAACGCAGATCACAATGAAACATTCCCACAAGAACTATGGCAACACATTACAGATCTTGGCTTAAACTATTATGCCCTACCTGAAGCATTTGGCGGCGTTGCAGCAGAAAAAAATATCGTCAGTAATGTCCTCATTGCTGAAGAATTAGCAAAAGGTGATTTCTCATTGGCGGCAGGATTACTCTCCACATTTAGTGTGATTAATGCAATTACCCAATGGGGTTCTAAAGAAATACAAAGTCAATATTTGTCGACTTTTGCTGAAGAATCTAATATTCAAGCAACCTTCGCGGTACAAGAAGCCACTCCTGCTTTTAATCCAATGAAATTAAAAACCAAAGCATTGGTTCAAAATGGAAATATCACCATTCAAGGTGAAAAATCGCTGGTGATTTTAGGTGAAGCAGCAGACGTCATTTTACTTAGCGCAGAGTTGAATGGTGCTCCTGAAATCTTTATCGTTCAACGCGATGCAAGTATTAGTTTTAAGAAAAATCCAGCAATGGGTTTGAAAGCCACAGAAACAGTCACCTTAAAATTTAATAACACACCTGCACAACGCTTAGGTGATGAAGACTTTAAATACAATGATTTCTTGGATCTTGGTAATTTAATGTGGTGTGCTATGGCTGTTGGTACTGCTGAAGCGGTTAAAAATTATTGTATTAAATACGCGAACGAACGTATCGCTTTTGGTGAACCTATTTCTCACCGCCAAAGTGTAGCTTTTCTGATTGCAGACATGGCCATCGAAATTGAAGCAATGCGGATCATGGTTTTAAATGCTGCAAGCTTAGCCGAGGCAGGAAAACCATTTCACCGTGAAGCCTACTTGGCACGCATTATATGCGCTGAGAAATCAATGAAAATTGGTACTGACGGCGTACAGCTTCTGGGTGGACATGGCTTCACTAAAGAGCATCCTGTAGAGCGTTGGTATCGTGATTTACGCGCGACCGCAATCGTACATTCTGGCCTACATGCTTAATTAATTAGAATCATTAAAAAAGAATCAGGAAGAATCTCATGAACTTAGAAAATCCTAAAAAATTTCAAATGTTGGTCGATCAAGCTCAACAAACTGCTTTAAATGTACTGCGCCCAATTTCACGCAAATATGATAAAAGTGAGCATAGTTATCCGAAAGAGCTGGATATGCTCGCCTCACTAGTCGATGGCATGAATGATGGTGGTGATGGTATTAATGCAGGTGCAGCAGTCAGTAAACGTGGTGACACCGATCAAGGCAATAAAAATGGTGTCAATATGTCGACAGCGCTTGGTGTCATTGAGATGAGCTATGGCGACACAGGTTTATTGCTGACAATGCCTCGTCAAGGCCTTGGAAACTCTGCTATTGCCGCTGTTGCCAATGATGAACAGCTTGAACGCTTTAAGGGAACTTGGGCTGCAATGGCGATTACAGAACCAGGTTGTGGTTCTGATTCGGCAGCCATTCGTACGTCAGCCACTAAAGATGGCGATGACTATATTCTAAACGGCGAGAAAATCTTTGTAACCTCTGGAGAGCGTGCTGACTCCGTCGTCGTATGGGCAACGTTAGATAAAAAGCTAGGTCGTGCTGCCATTAAATCCTTTGTGGTTCCAAAAGGCACACCAGGAATGAATGTTGAACGCCTAGAACACAAGCTTGGAATTAAAGCTTCAGATACGGCAGTGATTCGTTTCATTGACTGTCGCGTTCCGGCAAGCAACTTACTTGGCAATGCTGAAATCGATGTTGCTAAAGGGTTCGCTGGCGTGATGGAAACCTTTGATAACACCCGTCCTTTAGTTGCTGCAATGGCTGTGGGTTGTGCAAAAGCATCACTTGAAAGAATTAAAGAAATTTTTAAAGATACGCTTGATCTTCAATATTCAACGCCTTATTTACAGACATCCAATATTACAGCCCAAATTTATCGATTAGAAGCTGAATGGGAAGCGGCACGATTACTGACCATGAAAGCAGCGTGGATGGCAGACAATAAAAAGCCAAACTCTCGCGAAGCTTCAATTGCTAAGGCTAAAGCAGCACGTATCTGTAATGAAATTACACTTAAATGCGTAGAGTTAGCAGGAAGTGTGGGTTATGCAGAAGATGAACTTTTAGAAAAATGGGCGCGAGACTCTAAAATTCTAGATATTTTCGAAGGCACACAGCAAATTCAACAGTTGATTATTGCTCGTCGTGAATTAGGAAAAACATCGAGTGAGCTAAAATAAAATGAGTGCTTAAATACATTTTAGCAAAACAATGAACATATTTTGAGGAGAGATGGATTTTAATACGTTGATGTATTATAACAATCCATCTCTTTTTCAAATTAATCATTTGTATGTATGATATTCGGTTAATACAGATTGAAGATAACCCTCAAATCGCTCAAATTATCCGTCATGTTTCTCAAGAATACGGCCTAGCACCAGAATCAGGATTTGCCGTAGCAGATCATGCTTTAGATGATCTCTATAGTGTATACACTCAGAAACATGCACAGTACTGGGTCATTGTCGACCAATCGAACACCGTTTTAGGCGGTGGTGGTCTCTCCCGCCTCCAAGGCGAAGACACCCTACTCGAAATACAAAAAATGTATTTTTCAGAAAAAATTCGTGGCCAAGGATTTGCAAAGAAAATTCTCGAGCTTTGTTTCGAATTTGCAAAACAGTATCACTATCAATACCTATACTTGGAAACAACGCAGCCATTATCGCAAGCCGTAAAGCTCTACGAAAAAATGGGATTTAAACATTTAGAACATGCTTTAGGAAATACGGGACACAGCAATGCTTGCGAAATTAGAATGTTAAAGAAAATTGAATAACACCGCAGCATAGTCGCCGAATGTTAAAGCCTAAACCCTTTTTCTTTCAGGGTTTAGGCTACGATTCAATTTATTTTGTTGCTGAGAGTAACCGATCAATCACACCAAACTTCTTAAATAATTTTGCACGACGTTTAGGGTAAATATTGGCTTTATTCAAGTCACCTTGGTAATGGTCATACACGCGCTGATCCATCATCTTAAACCACCAAGATGGTATTAAAGCCGGTAATAACATACTCGCATACCCATTCGGCAATTCTGGTGCTTCGTCAAAGTGACGCAAAGCTTGGAAAGGTCGTGTTGGATAGGCATGATGATCTGAGTGTCGTTGTAATTGATATAACAAAAGATTGGTGACAATATTGTTATTGTTCCAGCTATGCTCAGGTTTTGTTCTTTCATATTTACCTTGTTCGTCCTGCTGACGAAGCAAGCCATAATGCTCAATATAATTAATGATCTCAAACAGCGCAATACTATAAGCAGATTGTGTCGTTAAATAAGGAATTACACCTTTACCAAATAAAGCCACCATAGAAGAATGAAAAACAGCACTCATTCCCCAGCCCTGCAATAACTCATTGTCCTTTGACCAAAAATTTAAGTTTTTACGCTTTAAACGATTTTTTTCAATTTCTACTGCAGACTTAAAAGATCCAATAACGGTGCGCGGTAAAAACTCATAGAAAGTTTCTCCCATTTTTGAAGATGCTGGATCTTCTGGGGTTGCAGCACGCTTATGATGACCATATGGGTGCTCTACACGGAAATGATTATATCCAGATGGGACCAAGGCCAAGTGCGATAAAATATGATCGATCCGATCAGGCTTATGACTCAATTCATGCGCTGTATTAATAGCTATTCCGTTAATCGCTCCCATGGATACACCAAGGAGCAATTTGTCCACCAAAGAGGTTTCTTTACGACTGGTGAGATAACATGCATAAATATTTGCAGCATATTGAAGAGGGATGAATGACTTCACTAAGCGAGAGTAGTAAGGATCTTTCTCTAATAGTTTCACTTCATCAGCAGATGGGTTGTTATTATCCTTACCAATGAGTGTGTCGATGATTGGAATAATGACATGTAAAACCAACGGCCCGCCTAGAGCGAATACTTTCTTAAGTGGTCGTGGCCCAAAATGGTATCCAGCTAAAATCCCTAATCCAATCACAGGTAATGCTGGGCTGATCATCCAGAGATAACGTTTTTTATCTAGAACCAAACCACTCGGTTTTTGCTCTAAGGTTTGGACATCTTGAATTTTGAGAGGTGCATTCATCTGCTTATTATTCCTTTGTCTTACAATACCTCATATGTTCAGTCAAATATTCAGCGGAAAACAGTTGTAATCGTCCAAATTTACTATGTAAAACACTTTGGCATTTTCGACATCTAATTTGACCTCAAAACACATATGATTGATGTACAATGACATTAGAATCATTATAAGCAATTGAAATTTTATATATTATGGATGCACTCAGCCAAGTTTTCGAAGATATTCACCTCAAGAAAACTGAATATATTTATTTGCAAACAGAAGGCAATTGGAAGGTTGAACTCTCAGATCAACCCGCCATCATGACGCATATCATCTTATATGGTGAAACTTACTTAGAATGTAAGAATGGAGAAACGCTTCATTTAAACGCAGGTGATATGGTCATCATTCCATCAGGAATGTCTCATACACTGCAAAGCCATCAAGACAATAATCTGGTTGCTCAAGAAAATATTGATCATTTATTCGAAGGCTTAAAATCTGATGCCATTTTTTTAGGTCAACCGAATGCACGCAATAAAAGTTTAATTTTTAGCATTAAATCACAGATGGATCGGATTATGGGCAGCCCATTGATCCAAGCACTTCCCACTTTTATCCATTTAAAAAATGCGCTTAACTCACAAGAACCAGAATGGTTAAGAATCGGTTTATATTTTGTCGCAGATGAGAATAGAAGTAATCAACCCGGTCGACACAAAATTATGGATCATGTCGTAAACATCATGTTGATCGAATGTGTCCGAGATTATATCTCCAATCTAACCGATCAAAATAATTGGCTGAATGCGCTTACCCATACCGAACTCAGCCCTGCTTTTTCAGCTATTCACAGCCAACCTGAAATCAATTGGACTGTCGAATCCTTAGCAAAAACTTGCTGTATGTCTCGGTCCAAGTTTGCCAGCCTGTTCCAACAAGTTGCGGATGAAACACCTCTGGCTTATTTGAAACAACATCGATTACGTTTAGCCAGCCAGTTTTTAAGAACTGGGCAATTATCGATTCAACAAATTGCACATCGCGTTGGATATTCTTCGGAAACAGCTTTTAGTCAAACCTTTAAAAAATATTACCTGTGTACGCCAAGCCAATATCGACAACAAAACAGCCATACGATATAAATTACATTGTTTTATCACATTCTTATAAAGATAAAAAAAAGCGCCGAAGCGCTTTTTTTTATTTACTTAATTTTAGCTTTCGACTTCAAATACTCGGTATAGTCTTTTAACAACTCTTTACCTCGATAATCTTGGTACAAGCGCGTCAATTGCTGATTCTCTTCAGCGGACAAAGAATCCACAGATGGTTTTACAACATCTGCAATCGCAACAATCACCATCTCATTCGGCAGTGCAACAGTTCCCACTGACCACATACCTGCCTTAGGCGGAACAAGACTAAAAGCGGTACGTTCAATTTCACGCTTCAAACCTTTCGAACGAGTAAACACACCTGCATTTTCAAAATTCTGATTATGCTTCGCTAATACTTGTTGTGACGGCATCGTTTTAAAGTCTGCAAGCATTGTTGATACTTTAGCTTTAGCAGCTTCATAAGCTTTCTGATTAATCAGCTTGGCTTTTACACGCTCAGTGGCTTTCTCAAGCGGCTGAACACCTGCTGCTGTATAATCACGTACTTTAATCCACACTGTATGACCATTCGCAAGCTGAATATTACTTGAAGCATTGCGATCACCATTTTTAACATCTTCATTAAATAATTTTACTTTAACTGCAGGATCTGCCAATACAGGATCTTGTGTCGCTAAAGAAACATCTTTAAGAGATTTTACTTGCGCAGATTTAATTTCTTGAGTCACCACATCAAGCGCATCACTATCAACCACCAACTCATTTAAACCATTGACCAAATCTGCATAAGCATTTGCCGCTTTAGATTGACGAACTTCTGCAGTCAAACGTGCTTTTTCAGCTTCAAAACTAGGTGCAGCAGTAGCTGCCGTATTTGCTTGAATAATATGATAACCAAATTCAGTTTTAACAGGTTTTGATACCGCACCTTTCGATGCAATTACAGCTTGATCGAATGTATCACCAAATACACCCGCTGCATAACCGTCCACAACACCGGCTGCTGACTTTGAACCTGGATCTTCAGAGTATTGTGCTACAGCATCAGCAAAACTCAAACCTTGTTGAATTTTTGCATAGACTTCATTTGCTAATTTCTCAGCCGCAGCTGCAGTACGGTTTTCAGTTAGAATTAAAATATGCTTAACATCAACTTTTGCTTCTTTTTGCTGTTTTGCGACAAACTGATCATAAGCTTGCTTTAAATCTGCTTCCGTAACATCTGTATTTGCTTTTACTGCCATTTCTGGAGTCACAACCACATAATCCACATCTACAGTTGCGGATTGTTTGAATTGATTTGGATGCTTGTTGTAATAATCTGCTATTTCTTGATTGCTAACTTTTACGCCTTTCTTATAATCATCTAATTTGATCGAAGATAAAAATAAACTACGCTGTTCAGATTGCAAATTTGAAATTTGTTGAACATCTAAAGGATTCACTAATGAATTGTTGGTAATCGCTGAAACCAACATATTCAAACCATGATCTTGACGAATATTGTTAATCAACGATTGATTGGTCATACCCACTGAACGTAGATAGTTCTCATAAGTTTTTTGATCAAATTTACCATTCAATTGAAGACTCGGTTGTTGTGCGATCATCTGCTCAATTTGGGTATCGCTCAACGTAATCCCGAGTTTTTCAGCTTGCTGAATCAGTAATGCACGATCAATTAAACCATCTAATGCAAATTTTTCAATATATGATTGATTTAATAGAGACTCATCACCCTGAACCATTTGTAAAAATTGATCTTTATAATTTTTCGTTTGATTTTCTAACTCAGTGTTAGAGATTTCTAAATCATTAACAGTCTTCGCAATTCCGTCTTTATTTCCACCACTAAAATATCCCTCGATACCCACCAAGGCTAATGGTGTCAAGAATAAAACAAGTAGGACTTTGCCGAGCCACCCCTTAATGAGTTTACGAAACGATTCCATGAGTATTCCAATATTTTATTTCAATGTGATTCTAACTGATATTCAAAAATGAATGAATGAGAACATCAGTATAATTTTTATTATTTAATAAAAAACGCGCCGAAAGTTGGCGCGTTTTTTATTAGATGCTGTTAAGCAACAGAATCTTTAAGCCCTTTACCTGCTTTGAAGCTTGGTACTTTGCTTGCTTTAATTTGAAGCTCTTCACCAGTTTTAGGGTTACGACCAGTACGTGCTGCACGATCTTTAACGCTAAATGTACCAAAACCAACTAAAGTTACAGTATCACCCTTTTTCAACGCTTCACCAATAGAAGCAATAGTCGCGTCCAATGCTTTACCTGCATCAGTCTTAGACAATCCCCCTTTCTCTGCAATCGCGTCGATCAATTCTGATTTATTCATGAAGATTACGTCCTCTTATATCGTTTGTTTAAAGTCCAAGGCTATAATTAAAAAAGGCCATGACGACTTTATAGCAATGCTTTGGGGGAAAAGGCAATACTACTCAGCTGCTTTTCACAAAAATAACCCGCAAAAAATGATAAAAGCATCAAATTAAGGTCTTTTGAATCACTTTTTACGAAGTTGCTCGATTAATTTTTGATTCTGCTCCACCAGCACCTCTACCTTGCCGTGCAAATCTAAAATTAAACCTTCTAAATGCTGAATATCCTTAGCCGTCACTAAACCAATCTTATTCAACGATGAGCTCACACGATGATCTAGAAGCTTCTCTACCTTATCTTTAGTATCCGTCACAGATTCTCTGGTTTTTTCAGCAACCTTAACCACTGTCTGATCTGTAATCTCAACTGTTTTTGACTCCAACTCCTCACCCACTTTAACCAAGGAGTCGAACATCTTATTGCCTTCTTCTTCTGCACGCGAAAATGCACCCAAACCGGCCAACCAAATTTGTTTCGTGTACTTTCGAAAGTCTAAAGAAGATTTACGATGCTGTTTTGTCTTTTTTTCAAGTGAGTTTTCTTCTTCATCTTGTACTTTTTGTTGATGATCGTTATTCATTTTTTCATCCACTTGACCACTCCTGTATGTTTTCTGTGCTTTACATGCATATTCTGCACAAAATAGAATAATATTATCAAACTATGCACTTGAACCTTTTGTAAAACTGTTCTACAAAGCAATATAAATTAAATTTCTAAATGAATACCAGTAACTTTAATTTTGTTTTAACGAGGAAATGTAAACTTGAATAGGATTCTTTTATGAGTGATTCGCAACAACAACAGGGTCATACTCGCTTGTTGCTTAACATTGCTATGGTTGTCTTAGAAACATTTTATTCGTTTGTTTTAAAACACGATCGAGTGGTTCGCCTACAAGCAAAAAAGCTGATAGAACAAGAATCTACAATAAGAATCAATAGTTACATCCCTTATTTTGATTTTTACATTCAATTTACCAACAAAGGTCTATTGTTTGATCTCATCGCTCCAGAAAAAGAAGTGGATCTTTCACTGAGCAGTACACTTATAGATTTAATACAAGTTTTTGTATTCGCTAACCGTCGCAGCTTAAAAAAAATGCGAATCGAAGGCGATGCAATGATGAAAGATGAATTTCGTGATCTCCTTTTGAACCTTTCTATACCTAAACTACTTTCAGATTGGAAAACTTGGCTATCTAGTGAAGATGATGAGAGTACAATCTCCTCGAATAAGCGTCTTACCCCTTTGCTTGAAAAAATTGATTTGCAGCGCTCAAAAATTAACACCCTGCAAGTTGAAGTAAAACAATACAAAAATCGTGTGAAACGCTTACAGCGCAATCAGAAAAGAATTAACATCGCTTTTAGTCTTACATCGATTCTTTTTATCGCTTTAATCGTTTATAATTTGTTTTATATTTAACATTATAATGAATAAAAATAAGTTCAAATTACCTTTAACTATAATTCCGACTTATTTAGTAGGTTTTAGTAAATAATACTTGACTAATTTAGTCAGGATTCCTAAAATTCATACATCTAGCCTTACACGTGTATCGGATCATGCGCTTAACCACTCGCGGTCGCTACGCAGTGACTGCTTTACTTGATTTAGCATTGCAGCCACCAGAGCAAATAATAACTTTAGCTGAAATTGCAACACGACAAACAATTTCGGTTGCTTATTTAGAGCAACTTTTCGCTAAATTAAAACGCCATGGTTTGGTTTTAAGTGTCCGTGGTGCAAATGGTGGATACCATTTAGCGCGTAAAGCTGAAGAAATAACTGTTTTAGAAATCATCGAAGCTGTAAACGAAACGGTTGATGCCACTCGCTGTGACCATAAGGGCAATTGTCAAAATGGTGCGATGTGCTTAACTCATGATTTATGGCAAGAACTCTCCCTCCATATTGCCGACTATCTAGCGAAAATCACTCTTGCTGATTTGGTTTCGCGTGACAATGTACAAACCGTTGCCATTCGCCAAACAACACCCCCTATTGATTTAGCCCTTTTATCGGTTACAGGTATTTGACATGAAACGTCCTATTTATCTTGATTATGCAGCAACAACTCCTGTAGACCCACAAGTCGCAGAGCGCATGATGGAATGCCTTACTTTTGATGGTACTTTTGGTAATCCTGCATCTCGTTCGCATGCTTATGGTTGGCAAGCTGAAGAAAAAGCAGAATATGCGCGTGAACAAGTTGCAAACCTGATCAAAGCAGATCCGCGTGAAATTGTTTGGACTTCTGGTGCTACTGAATCTGACAACCTTGCACTTAAAGGTATTGCTCAGTTTTATGCATCTAAAGGCAAGCATATCATCACCAGTAAAATTGAACACAAAGCTATTTTAGATACTTGTCGTGAATTAGAGCAAGAAGGCTTTGAAATTACCTATTTAGAGCCACAACCACAAACAGGTTTAATCACACCTGACATGGTTAAAGCTGCGCTTCGTCCAGACACCATTCTTGTTTCCCTCATGATGGTTAACAACGAAATTGGTACTGTGACTGATGTTGCTGCGATTGGTGAATTAACGCGTGCAAACAAAACATATTTCCATGTAGATGCTGCGCAAGCTGCGGGCAAAGTTGAAATTGACTTATCGGTTATGAAAGTTGATTTAATGAGCTTTTCAGCACATAAAATTTATGGTCCTAAAGGGATTGGCGCACTCTTTGTACGTCGCTCTCCTCGCGTTCGTCTTAAAGCACAAATGCATGGCGGTGGTCATGAACGTGGTATGCGTTCTGGTACCCTTGCTACGCATCAAATTGTGGGCATGGGCGAAGCATTTGAAATTGCTGGCAAGAATCTTGAGTCTGAACAAAAACGTATTCGCGCACTTCGCGACAAACTTTGGAATGGCGTTCAAGGCCTTGAACAAGTTTTCCTTAACGGCCATCCAACACAAAACGTTGCAAACTACTTAAACGTGAGTTTCAACTTTGTCGAAGGTGAATCGTTGATGATGGCCTTGAAAGATGCTGCAGTATCTTCAGGTTCTGCATGTACATCTGCAACCTTAGAGCCGTCTTACGTACTTCGTGCATTGGGTCTTTCTGACGAACTTGCACACAGTTCAATTCGTTTCAGCTTTGGTACTTACACGACTGAAGAAGATATCGATCACGTAATTGAAGTCACTAAAACAGCAGTACAAAAGCTACGTGATCTTTCACCGCTTTGGGATATGTTCAAAGAAGGCATCGACTTATCTAAAGTTGAATGGACTGAACACTAATACGGTACAAAACACTGGAGCATTTTATTGAATTCTCATTGATTTTTAATAAAATGTCTCCATATTAATATTATCAGGCAGACCCCGAGTTTTGGAGACGCATCATGGCTTATAGCGAAAAAGTAATTGATCATTACGAAAACCCTCGTAATGTTGGCGTTTTAGATAAAAATGCTGAAAATGTGGGTACAGGTATGGTCGGTGCACCGGCTTGTGGTGACGTTATGCGTCTACAAATTCAAGTCGATGATAACGGTATTATTGAAGAAGCACGCTTCAAAACTTACGGTTGCGGCTCTGCAATTGCATCAAGTTCTTTGGTGACTGAATGGTTAAAAGGTAAAACCTTAGATCAAGCACAAGCTATTAAGAACATTGATATTGCAACTGAGCTTGCGCTTCCTCCTGTGAAAGTACACTGTTCAGTACTTGCAGAAGATGCGATTAAAGCAGCTGTAGAAGATTACCGTAGTAAAAAAGCGACTGTTTAATTACTGCTTTTATTGATAATTGAATGGAGTTTTCATGATCAATTTAACTGAAGGTGCTGCAACCCACATCAGCAATTATTTACTGAGTCGCGGTAAGGGTGAAGGCATTCGCGTTGGTGTGAAAACTTCTGGATGTTCAGGCTTGGCCTATGTACTCGAATTTGTAGATGAAATCGATACACACGATCAAGTATTTGAACAGTTTGGTGTAAAGGTTTTTGTTGATCCTAAAAGCCTAGTCTATCTTGAAGGTATGGAGATGGATTACGTGAAAAATGGTTTGAACGAAGGCTTTGAGTTTAATAACCCAAACAAAAAAGGCGAATGTGGTTGTGGTGAATCGTTCACGATATAATCTACCCCGCTTTACGTTTCCCAATTAAAACAGTGTCCAACACTGTTTTAATTTTATAAACCCTCTTTGTTTTACTGCATCACTATCTTGGAATTTTCTCCCAATGAATCATTTTGAGTTGTTCAATCTACCTGCAGCACTCGATATTGATTTAGCAATTTTAAAAACTAATTTTTTAAAATTGCAGCAACAATATCATCCTGACAAAGCAGAAGATAAAAACCAAGCATTGATTAAATCGAGTGAAATTAATCAAGCATTTAAGGTTTTATCAAATGTTGACAGTCGCGCAGGCTATTTGTTGGCACTCAAAAAACAAGATCATCATTTAGATCAATCGATCAGTGACTTCGAGTTTTTACAATCTGCTTTAGAAATCCGTGAGCAATTGGATGAAGCTGTTGAAACAGAACAATTGCAATCACTTAAGCGCGAAGTGCAACAGTGGATTGATGGCTTAGTTCGCGAATTCAAAATTGATTTCGACGCTGAAGACTGGCCAGAATCACGTGATACGGTTCGTAAATTACGTTTCTTCGTTAAAGTGATGAACGATATCTTAAAAGCTGAAGATCGTATTTTAGATGATGAAGATTTCGATTTAGATGATGAATTCTAATTTTACTTTTTTGACTTATTTTCAAGGGACTTAACACATGGCACTCTTGCAAATTGCAGAACCTGGACAATCAAGTGCGCCACATGAACATCGTATTGCGATCGGCATTGATTTAGGCACCACTCATTCACTTGTGGCAACTGTACTTTCGGGCAAAACTAAAGTACTCAATGACGAACAAGGTCGTGTGTTACTTCCTTCAGTTATACATTATGCTCAACAAGACACGCAATTTGGCTATGACGCCAGCCCATTTATAACAACTGATCCAAAAAATACGATTGTCTCCATTAAACGTTTTATGGGGCGCTCTAAAGCAGATATTAAGTTTCAACACCCGTATGCTTTAGTGGGCGAAGATCATCAAATGCCTGCATTTGAAACTGCACAAGGTCGTAAAACTCCTGTCGAAATTTCTGCTGAACTGTTAATGCAGTTAAAAGAACGTGCAGAAGCCAGCTTAAAGAATCCAATTAATGGTGCTGTTATTACAGTCCCTGCCTATTTTGACGAAGCACAACGCCAAGCAACGCGTGATGCAGCAGAACTCGCTGGGTTAAATGTTTTACGTTTACTCAATGAACCTACAGCAGCAGCGGTTGCTTATGGTTTGGATCAAGTCTCTAACTTAGAAAATGATCGTAATTATGTGATTTACGACTTAGGTGGTGGAACTTTTGACGTTTCGATCTTACGTTTTACCCAAGGTGTATTTGAAGTTTTAGCCACAGGTGGTCATACCGCACTAGGTGGTGATGACTTAGATCGTCTTATCGTGAAATGGGCGAAGAAACAGCTCAATATTGAAACCCTAGATGATGCTGAGTTTGCACATTTCATGGTTTCTGCGCGTAAAGCAAAAGAAGCATTGTCTGAACAAGATACTGTTCAACTCAAATTATTAGAGCATAGCCTTACACTAACGCGCCCAGTATTTGAAGACATTATTAAAGTTGCTTTAGATAAAACCATCAGCGTTTGTAAACGTGTATTACGTGATGCAAAATTAGAATTGAGCGACATTCAAAGTGTTGTATTGGTCGGTGGCTCTACCCGCTCTTATGCGGTGAAAAATGCAGTTGCGGAAGTGTTCAGTCAAGAACCTTTATGCACGATTAATCCAGATGAAGTCGTTACTATTGGCGCGGCCATTACCGCAAATCAATTGATTGGTAATAGTACTGATGGATCTCTGCTACTCGATGTTACGCCTTTGTCACTCGGTATTGAGACCATGGGCGGTTTGGTTGAACGCTTAATCTCACGTAATACCGCAATTCCTGTTGCGCGACGCCAAGAATTTACGACGTATCAAGATGGTCAAACTGCCATGTTGATTCATGTCGTTCAAGGTGAACGTGATTTGGTTGAACATTGCCGTAGTTTGGGTCGTTTTGTACTGCGTGGCATTCCACCAATGACTGCTGGTCAAGCACGTATTGAAGTGACTTATCAAGTCGATGCAGATGGCTTACTTGCTGTTTCTGCGCGCGAAACCACGTCCAATGTTTCAGCTCAAATTGACATTAAACCTTCTTATGGTTTGTCTGATACAGATATGGAACGTTTACTCGTCGATGGCTTTAAATTTGCAGCAGAAGACAAAGCGCTGCGTCATCTTCAAGAAACTAAAGTTGAAGCGCAACGTGAACTTGAGGCACTAGAACAAGCGCTTAAAGTCGATGCGACCTTGTTAACTGAGATTGAGCTTAAAGATTTAAATATCGCTAAGGTTGCTCTTCAAAATACTTTGCAGACCGATGATATCGATCTGATTGAGAAAGCAATTGAAGTACTCAAAAGCCATAGTGATGAATTTGCAGCAAAACGCATGAATCAACATATTGACCATGCACTTAAAGGTACTAAGCTTGACGATTGGTCAAACTCAAACTAAAGAATAGGTAATGATATGCCACGTATTAAAGTTCTTCCACATGCGCAAATTTGCCCTGAAGGTGCTGAGTTTGAAGTTGAGCAAAGTGCCAATCTTTGCCAAAGCCTTTTAGATAACGGCATTAAAATCGAACACGCTTGTGATATGTCCGCTGCATGTACAACATGTCATGTTGTTGTACGTAAAGGTTTTGATGCACTTGAAGAAATGAATGATGTTGAAGCAGATTTGCTCGATCGAGCTTGGGGTTTAGAGCCAGACTCACGTCTCTCTTGCCAGGTGAAAATTGAAAATGATGATTTAATCGTAGAAATTCCAAAGTACACGATTAACCATGCTTCAGAAAACCACTAAAACTTTTTGAATATTCAAAAAAGGTCACTTCATGTGACCTTTTTTATTATGTCTAATCCAATGAATTTAGCCTTTTAAATAAATGATTGCTCTATAAATTAGTTAAATAAAATTCTTAGATTAGAACTAGAAAATAAGTTTTTAAACATTCAGATTATTTAATTTCATCTTCTAAATTAAGCTTAACCACACCCGCATTGTTGGTGAGTTTCTGCTGAATATTAATTCTTTCGATCATTTTTTCTAATACACCGACCAATTCAGAATATTCATAATTCTGAACCTCTTCAAGATTTAACACCAATTGGAAGCCTTTATAATCATAATCAAACCATTGCTGATTAAACTTTTTAGAGTCATAACGCTCCATGACTTGCCAACTTTTAATCTCACCTTGAATTCCCTTCAATTCAATCGGTGCTTGCGGTGTACATAAATAATTATTTTTGATTAATTTATACGTTTCATCTGAAATCAAAATTTCATCTATTTCTGCTGCACTCTGTAATCGTGCAGCCAAGTTCGCATCACGGCCGACAATTGTATAAGCCATACGATGTATAGCCCCGTAATTACCCACGTGACAATACCCCGTACTGACACCCATACGGACATGTAGCGCTGGATAACCCATTTTCACCCAACGTTCGCGCAAAAATTTCATCTGCTGGCGCATTGCCATGGCCATTTTTATACAATTATCTGCATCTTTCTCAACACCCTCCGAATTCGGATCGCCAAAAAAAATGAGAATCGCATCACCCATAAACTTATCGATCGTACCGCCATACTGCTTCGCTATTTCAGTCATATGACTAAGATAGTCGTTCAGTACAAAAGCCAAGTCATCTGGAATTAATTTTTCTGATAACTCAGTAAAGCCCTGAATATCTGAAAAGAAAATCGTTATTTTTTTTCTTTTATATTCTAATTTCGCTTCTGTTTCACCGCGCATAATCGATTGCCACAATTGTATAGGCGCATAACGACTTAATTGGTTAGACAACTCAATATAGCGATTCATTTCTTTAAAATAAGTCTGCCTTTGAACGTCTAAACGTTTGACTCGGTTACTTTGATAATAATTGGCAAAATTAACAAAAATAAAAGCAAATAGGCAGGAAACAACAGTCAGTTCAGGAGAAGTCGATTCAAAATGGTCATCAAAACCGAATATAAAAATCGTGTTTAAATAGAAAACAACAATCGCCAATAGAACTGAAACAGAACTAATCATCATTGAAATTTTATTATTAATTACAGCATAGACCAATCCAAATAAGAATATGATGCTTAACAATAAATTTAAATGTGTTGCAGCTAGAGCTGTTGAAACGACTAGAACATCAATCAGAAAAAATGAATAACGCCGCGCTTTACTACCAAATCTGTATTGCACAATGTGCGAAATACGAGGCAAAAACAATATTATAATAAGTATAAATGATGGGAAAAACAGCTGATAATTTGAATGTGGAGAAGTAAAGTAATAGATCGTTACCAATACAGAAATCATGATGTACCCAACAATCCGTTGAAGTGCTTCAAATTGCTGTGGCTCTTTATCCAATAATTTTTCGAATGGCAATTGCTATTACCTCAACTCACACTGTTTTTATAATGTTTCCTGTCTATTTCCAGTTTAATCCATGCGCCAGTCGAATGGCATATCGCCTTGACCACGCAATGCAAGCATCAACGTTTGACGCATATGCGCTAAAACATCACTACTATATGGAATTGCAGGTGCTGCACCCCAAACTGGTTTCGGCCAAGCCAAATCATTTTGGTAACGAACAACATGGTGAAAATGCAATTGAGGAACCATGTTACCCAAAGCTGCAACATTCATTTTATCCGCACGAAATACACGCGCCAATTGACTCGACAACCAACTAGACTCTCTCAAAAATTGCTCTTGATCAGCCTGACTAAGTTCATATAATTCAGTCACACCTGGTACACGAGGAACCAAAATTAACCAAGGAAATTGCATATCATTCATCAAACGACATGTAGAAAGCGGAAAGTCGCCGACAAAGAAACTATCTTGAGCAAGTTGTGGATGCAAACTAAACATATATTTATAAATGACACAAAATTAAATGGATGAGCAATACTAACACATCGGTTTTAGCCTGAATATTATTAGTATTATGTTTTGACACAAAATAAATGCAAAAAAAAGATTTGTATCTGACAAACACTTTAATCTTTCACATAAATAAATCAAGCCTTTATCTGTATATTTTAATCACACATTTAAAAGGCTTAATTTAGAACAAACTCATCCTAAGATGCGTTAGTTTTAGCCGTTTATCCCTTTTAAAAGCTCTAGTAATAATTGATCAGCAAATTGAATGCGTTTAGCATTTTCCTCAAGCATAACCATGACTTTTAAACGTTGTCCGCCATCCATCTTGTAATATGTCGGCTGCTTTTGCATCAACTGAATAATACTGATGGCTTGCACAGGCGTTTCTGGTGAGAATTCGACATTACCGCCATTCGCACCCAGATCAATTTTAGTAATCCCCAGCTTTTCTGCTTTAATACGAAGTTGATGCACACTAAATAGCTGTTTCACTTGTAATGGTGGAATGCCAAAACGATCTATCAACTCCATACGAATATTATCGAGTTTTTCTTGCGAATCGGTATTACTGATACGTTTATAAAATAATAAGCGCTGATGCACATCCCCTAGATAGTCATCGGGTATGAGCGCAGGCATATGTAAATTGATCTCAGAAGTCAGCGATAAAGGTGCATCAAAGTTTGGTGTTTTACCTTGCTGAATGGCTTTGGTCGCTTTTTCTAACATTTCCATATACAAGCTATAACCAATGGCATGCATCGAACCACTTTGCTGCTCGCCTAACAATTCACCTGCGCCACGAATTTCTAAGTCTTCGGTAGCCAATATAAAGCCTGCACCGAGATTAGAAGCCCGTTGAATTGCATCTAGACGCTTTTCAGCATCGCCTTTTAAGGCTTTCAATGAAGGCACCATTAAATAGGCATACGCTTGATGATGCGAACGTCCTACTCGGCCACGGAGTTGGTGTAATTGTGCCAGACCTAATTTATCAGCCCGTTCGATAATAATGGTATTGGCATTTGGAACATCAATACCCGTTTCAATAATCGTCGAGCACACCAAAACATTATGTTCTTTATGATAAAACTGCTGCATGACTTGCTCAAGTTCACGCTCTCTCATTTGTCCATGTGCTACAGCTACACGTGCCTCAGGTACTAAGTTACGGATATTCTCCGCTGCTCTTTCGATGCTATCCACTTCATTATGCAAAAGATAAACTTGGCCACCACGTAGCAATTCACGCAAAATTGCTTCTTTCATAGTGGCATCTGTTTGTTCATTTACAAACGTTTTGACAGCTAAACGACGAGCTGGTGGCGTAGCAATAATAGAAAGATCACGCATGCCTGAAAATGCCATATTCAACGTTCTTGGAATAGGTGTCGCGGTTAGCGTTAACATATCCACATCAGCACGCATGGCTTTGATCCGCTCTTTATCACGTACACCAAAGCGATGCTCTTCATCTACGATCATTAAGCCTAAATTTTTAAACTGTACATTTTCTTGCAGAATCTTATGCGTACCAATTACGATATCCACTTTACCATTGATTAAATCTTCAATGACTTTGAGATGTGCTTTGTTACTTCCAAAGCGTGAAAGCACTTCAATACGAATAGGCCAATCTGCAAATCGGTCTTTAAAAGACTCGAAATGTTGCTGTGCCAACAAAGTGGTTGGAACCAATACCGCCACTTGTCTATTGTTTTGAACCGCAAGAAATGCTGCGCGCATTGCCACTTCTGTTTTACCAAAACCCACATCACCACATACCAAGCGATCCATCGGCTTTGCGAGTTGCATATCATGCAAGGTCGCTTCTATCGCATTGGCTTGATCCAGTGTTTCTTCATACGCAAAACCACCAGCGAATTGCATATAAGAAACTTGATCCAATTCAAAACTGATGCCAGGTTTTGCTTTACGTCGAGCCTGAATATGAAGAAGTTCAGCTGCAACATCATGGATTTGCTCTAATGCTTTACGTTTTGCTTTATTCCATGCATCTGTACCTAATTTATGTAATGGCGCTAGATCAGGATCTCCACCGCTATATCGACTAATTAAATGCAAATTGGTAACAGGAACATATACTTTTGCTGCGTCGGCATAATCCAGTTGCAAGAATTCGTAATCTTGTTCATCTATACTGAGTGTAACTAGACCCGCATAACGCCCAACACCATGATCGATATGCACCACAGGTGCACCCATGCTGAGCTCTGTGAGACTTCTAACCAAAAACTCTTCAGAGACATCCTGTTGACGTTTACGGCGTCGTTGAACTACACGATGTTCATAAAGTTGATTTTCTGAAATAACCGTTAAGGCATTTTGAATGACTAAACCACGCTCCAAAGGTGCATTGGTAATTGCGACAGAAAATTGCTGCTGAATAAATTGCTCAAAACTTTCAACGACAGGAATATCACCCATACTTGAACGCAAAGAGTCTCTTAAAGATTCACGTCGTCCTGCGCTTTCAGCCACCAATAAAACAGGATGATTCGCTTGGTCTATATAATCCTTAACCACATGAAATGGTCTTTCATGCTTGGGATCTACAGCAAGTCGTGGTGGGTTTTCAGTAAGCAGGTTGATTACACCTGCTTTTTCATCAAATGAATCTGGTGATACAACAATCCGTGAGAACTGATTCAATTGCTCATAGATTTGATTTTGATTAAAGAATATTTCTTCTGGTGGCAATAGAGGCTGATCTTGGTTATGTCTACGATCTTCAAAGCGGCGGTAAACCTCTTTCCAAAAATTGGATAACTCATCGTCCAAATACTTATCTGTAATGACAATAGCATTACTTGGTAAGTATGATGTAATACTACTTTGCGTTTGCATCGCATCATGACTAAAGAATAATGGAAAATAGAAGTCTAAGCCTGGTGATGCAATACCCTCCATGACATCTTGATAAATCGGATTTTTTTTCGGATTTGCTGTCGGAAAACTTTCAGCATATCGATCTCTGAAAATTGTTCGCGCTTCTTTTAAAGGAAATTCTTTGGCTGGCAAAACAGTGAAATATTCTAATTTTGTCGTGGTGCGCTGCGTTTCGGGATCAAAAAACTTTAAAGTTTCAATTTCATCATCAAATAAATCAATACGAATTGGCGACTCTTGTCCAGAGGCATAAATATCCATAATACTGCCACGAACCGCAAACTCACCATGGTCATAAACCGTATCTACCAGATGATATCCCGCCTGAACCAAGCGCATTTTCTGCTGTTCTAAATCAAATTTTTGCCCGACTTTAATATCAAAATGTTCACCCAAAATCCATGAGGTGGGTGCCACGCGTTGTGCTAAAGTCGTACTCGCAATCAGCAGCACACCTGATTTAGGCATATTTGATAATATTGATAAACGCTCAGAAACGATATCTTGATGGGGAGACAATCGATCGTATGGAAGAATTTCCCAATCTGGGAAAATAGTCGGACTTATGCCATAAAAATCAAGTTCACTTTCCAACTGCCCCAAATGTTGATTATTTCGTGCAACCAAAACAAATAAACGATCTGTGGTTAAACTAATTTCTTTAAATAACAGTGCAGCAGATGAGCCAGCTAAGCTCCCTACCCAACGTTTTTCATTTTGTTTAAGTTGTTTTATATTGAGTTTTGAAATTTCACTTTGGAACATGAAGATCGCTTTTGGTCTAAATGACATGGTCCATATATTAGCATGATGCTTTTTGGCTTTGAGTATTTTATCAATTTCAAAATGCTATTTCAGCCGAACATCATTGATTCAGACTAGTTTAAAAATAGTTTCAAATTGGAAATAAATCAACGTTAAAGTGAAACAGTTATTTTTCTCTCAAAAACAATCGGTAGTATTGATTTAATTTCGCAATACTCGTCTTTAAAGCCAGTAAGTTTTCTTCAGTATTTCCAAGTCGAGTAACAAAGCGCTGATGCGCAATTTCTAAATCTATTTTCTCGTTGATGAGCATTGACTTGAAATATAATGCTTTGAGATCGTCAAAATTCTTTAATTTACCGTTTGAGAAATACTCTAGTCGTTCAGATAAGCTATTCAAAACCACATCATCAATCATCCAGCCCTTAGATTCATCAAAGTGAAGCTTATTTTCTTCTAAGAAAATTTGCTCTAATGAGGGTTTAGTTTTGAACATTTTCTTAATTTGACTGAACATAATCGTACTTCTACCGAGAAAATCTGACCAAATATAGCAAATAGCGTGATCAGCTGTGGAATAAATCTTTTTCTCATTTTACAGTCCTAGTCCGATTCAGCTCAACGTACAATAAAAATAATTTAGTTTTACATACTTCATTAAATCATCAGTATTATTCGTCGTTGCATATCGCTTACTGAGCTTATCAACTCATAAGTTTTCCTTGTTTTTTTAATCGATAATCCAATGCCGCTCGACTTATGCCTAAAATGCGTGCTGCTTCAGAGATATTCTGCTTAGCTCTTTTCATGGCTTGCGTAATTAATTGTTGCTCATGTTCATCTAAACGAAAACCCTCTGTCAAAAACTGATCAAAATCATCTGCATTATCTGAAACATCATTCTCTTGTTTTTTCTGCGGAAATAAAGCACTGAGTTTAATCTCTTGCTGCGCATCCGTCAGTAAGGTTGCGCGTTCCAAGAGGTTTTCTAGTTCACGAATATTTCCAGGCCAATCATAATTCACAATAAAATGTTTGGCTTTATCACTCAAACCTTTGATGTCTTTGCCATACATATAATTAAACTTGTGAATAAAGTGTTGTACCAACAGAGGAATATCCTCACGACGTTCGCGTAAAGCAGGAATTTTAACTGGAAAAATATTTAAACGATAAAATAAATCTGCTCTGAAGCGACCATCTTTGACTGCTTGCTCTAGATCTTCATTGGTCGCTGCTATGATACGTACATCTACTTTACGAGTTTGATAGTCTCCAACGCGCTCAAACTCTCCTTCTTGAAGCATTCTTAACAAAGCCGCTTGTGCACGTGTTGAAAGTTCAATCACTTCATCTAAAAATATTGTACCGCCATGCGCACGTTCAAACTTACCCATACGTGACTGTGTTGCACCCGTATATGCGCCTTTTTCAACACCAAATAATTCTGCTTCGATCAAATCGGGTGGAATAGAAGCACAATTCACTGCAACAAAATTTTGCTCACGACGCTGACTGGCTTGATGAATACCACGTGCAAAAGCTTCTTTTCCTACACCCGTTTCTCCTTGCAATAATACAGCCACCTTACTCCCTGCAGATTTTTTAAGCAGATCACAGACATTTCGGTAAGCTGCTGATTCACCCACAGCATTAAACATGGTGTAGTCCGCTTCTGTTTGGGTGTAGATATTCTTTTTGAGTTGGTTTAATTCAGCTTGTAAGGCAATAATTTCGTCCGATACCGCATCAGGTGACATAAAACGAAGTAACTCGTCTGCATTTTCCCACTCCTCCAACGGTTTACCAATAATCCGACAACAATCGTGCCCTTGTGCAACACATTGAACCTCTTGATAGATAATAGTTCTACCCATAACAAAACTGGTATAACCACAAGCATATCCCAGTAACATCCAACAGGCAGGCTCTTCAGATGCTCCAAATTCACTGAGATGAACTTCAGCTTCAAAAGAGTTAAGCCAATTAAAGTCTGCAAAAAATTTATGATCGTCGTGACTGAGTTCTAATGCATTCACATCAACTTGAACCATGCCGCGAATGCTATGCATCTGTGGGCCAGCCATGAAAGCTTCAACTTCATTCAAATTGGGACGTACTCTCGAAGTTACATCAGCATCTCGCATTCCAGCTTGATAACCGCAACGAATAAAGAAATCTTTGGTACGCTCATGACCGAGCATTTGATATAAGTCTTTACGCAGGAAACCCATAATGCCCGTATGCAACAATAACATTCTGTTTTCTTCAAACCAGATTTGACCATGTTTAGTATCAAATTTAATCTTATCCAATAAATCTTGAATATCATCTTGTTGTTCTAATATTTCTTTATATCGTTTGATATCTTTGGCGAGCAGCATCTGACCTGTCCTTGGCTGAGATATTATCGTTATCTTAACGAATTCTCACTCAATTGTAGTGTTGCTTTTAAATATAAATTTATACTTTCAAAGTATTTAAAATAAATATCTTGATAAAAAAAATTTAAAATAAGTTATTGATTTATTTTATTTTAACCTTTAATAAAACTCTCAAAGCAATTTAATCATCTATACGATAAAAAAAGCTTCTCAATACAAAGTTGACGATTTTTGCTGCAATTCATTTATATCAAACTGCTAAAACTCGTTTCAAAAGAACTGAAATCTTCATTTGATTTATGCGTAATCATTCAAAATTCTATCTTCAAAATAGGCTTTTTTCTTAAGAGCACGACTCTCACACAATATTCATCATTTAAAGTTTCATCATTTAGAGAATAAGACAATTTTAACTTCATCATATGATGAATTTTTTAATCACTCAAAATCTTAAAAAAATTAAAAATAAATATAAAGTTAATAAATTCAATTGTTTATATAAGTTGGCACGCATTTTGAAATAGATATAGCAAATAACACAGGTTCAAGCGCAAGGTTGCGCAGATGAATAATCTCGGTAAAGAACAAAAGGATGAGCATATGGAACCGCTGACCAAATATATTCGGATTACCGGTGACCGAAATGCAAAATTTGTAGAATTTGATTTTGCAATTCACGATCCAACTTTATTTGTAGAGTTGGTTCTTCCACAACAAGCCTTTCAACACTTTTGTGAAATCAATCAAGTGCTCGAAATGACTTCCGAACAACAAGCATGGAATGACGCCCAAGAAGATAAATGGCGTTATGGCATTGAACCAACGATGTTACACGCAGAGCGCTATACCCTGCCTGAAAATAACGAACACCATATTCCAGATCAAGAAGATCAGTCTTAAATTCCAAGGAGAGTGTGATGACTTTAGAAATTAAAACCTCAAATATTGAGCCGATTCGTAATACCTATGCTTATATTGAACGTCGTTTTGGCGCAAAGCCCGCAACGCGTTATCAAGAGGTTAGCTATGATATTCAAGGTGCAGCCAACTTCCATTATCGCCCACTTTGGAATCCTGATAAAACTTTAAACGACCCAACCTATACTGCCTTACAGATGAAAGATTGGTATGTATTTAAAGACCCACGTCAATTCTACTACGGCGCTTATGTACAACATCGTGCGCGTCTACAAGACATCGCTGAAAGTAATTATACCTTCTTTGAAAAACGTGATTTGGTTTTAAACATTTCTGATGAAGCAAAGCAAAAAATTATTCAGTGCTTACTGCCATTACGTTACGTTGAACAAACTGCGAATTTACACATGATGTCAGGTAGTGCATACGGTTATGGGACAGTCATTACCCAAGCTTGTATGTATGCGGCAATGGATCGCCTTGGCATGGCGCAATATATTTCTCGAATTGGTTTATTGCTGGATGGCAATACTGGTGATTCATTAACGGAAGCCAAAACTGAATGGATGGATAATCCTGCATGGCAACCATTACGTAAACTCTGCGAATTTAGCCAAACTGAAAAAGATTGGTTCAAGTTATTTATTTTACAAAATTTGCTCATCGACACTGCACTACAACAACTCGTTTACGGTGATCTAGATGCATGGCTCGTTACAAATGGAGCACGTGATGTCGCGATGCTGACTGAATTTATGCAGGAATGTTTAACAGACTTACGTAAATGGTCAGATAGTGTTTTCAAAAATGCAGTACAAGAATCCGCAGAGAATAAAGCCTTAATTGAAGATTGGATCAAAGATTATCTCCCGCAAGTCGATGAAGCTTTTAGCGCTTGGACAGCTTTAGCATTGCCTGAAATGAATACAGAGTCTGCTATGAATTTACTGCTAGAACGTGGAAAAAAAGCAGGTTTAGATCTTCAACATTTATTTACTGCATAAGGATTTGCATCATGAGTAAAGTATATTTGGCACTGCAAGATAACGATACCTCACGCTATATCATTGAAGCGATTGAAGAAGATAATCCTGAAGCCTCTGTGAAATACATGCCTGCGATGATCCGTGTCGAAAATGAAGGCACTCTAGTCGTTCGTGCCGAAACTGTATCTGAAAAACTCGGACAAGATTGGGACATTCAATCCCTACAGCTCAACATGATTACTTTGGGCGGTAATGTCGAAGAAGACGACGAAACCTTCACCTTAAAATGGAATTAATGCGACCAACATCGCCCGATAAAAATACAGCATGACGCTATAGATAAAGAACAGGATGATTAGCCATGAATAGCCAAGTAAAAACCCCAAATAAGAAAATGAATGCTAAAGAACGCTATCGCATATTAACGCGTGATTTGGACTGGGAATTTTCTTATGCCGATCGCAAGGAAGCTTTCCCTTATGAAGAGTTTGAAGGCATTAAAATCACCGACTGGTCAAAATGGGAAGATCCATTCCGTTTAACGATGGATTCTTATTGGAAATACCAAGCGGAAAAAGAAAAGAAACTGTATGCCATTTTTGATGCATTTTCTCAAAACAATGGTCAGATGAACGTAACCAATGAACGCTATTTAAATGCCATCAAACTGTTCTTAACCGCAGTTACTCCATTGGAATATCAAGCTTATCAAGGTTATGCACACGTTGGACGTCAATTTGGCGGGATTGGTGCACGTATTGCGTCACAAATGCAATCCATTGATGAATTACGTCATGTACAAACCCAAGTTCATGCCATGAGCCATTACAACAAGTTCTTTGATGGCTTCCATGATTGGGCACATATGCATGACCGTGTTTGGTATTTATCTGTACCGAAATCTTTCTTTGAAGATGCACGTTCTGGTGGGCCGTTTGAGTTCATATTGGCAATCAGCTTCGCCTTTGAATATGTACTTACTAATTTATTGTTCGTCCCATTTATGTCTGGGGCGGCTTATAACGGTGATATGGCAACCGTAACTTTTGGCTTCTCTGCGCAATCTGACGAAGCCCGCCACATGACTTTAGGCTTAGAGATTGTAAAATTCTTACTTGAGCAACATGAAGACAACGTCCCAATCGTTCAAGAATGGATTGATAAATGGTTCTGGCGTGGAACACGTCTACTTTCGATTGTTGCCATGATGATGGATTATATGTTGCCAAACAAAGTGATGTCTTGGAAAGAGGCATGGGAAACATATTTTGAAGAAGCTGGCGGTGCATTGTTTAAAGATTTAAGCCGCTACGGTATTCGTATGCCTAAATATTCTGAAGTGATTGAAAAAGAAAAAGAGCATGTATCACATCAAGCTTGGTGGATTTTTTATAACTACGGTCATGTAGCAGGTTTCCACACTTGGATTCCAACCGATGAAGAAATGGATTGGCTCTCTGAAAAATATCCAGATACTTTTGATAAATACTACCGCCCAAAATGGGAAATGGCACGCAAAATGGAAGCTGAAGGCAAGCGCTTCTATAGCGATGGCTTACCGCAACTGTGCCAAGTCTGCCAAGTTCCGATGGCCTTTACTGAAATGGATAGTGATCCAACCCTATTCAGCTATCGCGACAGTATTTATAACGGCGAACGTTACCATACCTGCTCAGATGGCTGTCATGACATTTTCGAACGTGAGCCTGAAAAATATAGCCAAGCATGGTTACCTGTACATCAAATTTTACAGGGAGCCTGTGGTGGTCCAGAGCTTGAAGACATCTTACGTGATTATTACCACTTTAATGTCGGTGCTGACAATATGGATATTGAAGGCTCACCTGATCAAGAGCGCTGGAAAAAATGGAAAGGAATGGCTTAAATACTCAGCCAAAGTGATTCGGTTACTGCACATTCAAGATGAAATAAATGTGCGGTAACTGCATAAGGAAATATGGAGAAGATTATGTCAGTAAAAGCAATCCGAGCAGATTATAAATTTACCCCACGCGACCAACAGCAAAACTACGGCGACAATATGTTGCTTTATATCGGTTGGGATCATCACACCCTGTTCTGCGCAGCTTATGCCATGTTGGTTTCGCCAGAGCAAAGCCTTCAAGATTTAATCGACCAACAAATCAAAGCTGGATTTCATCAACACCCAGATTTTGAACATATTAATTGGTCAGAGGTGAAATTCACATTGAACCGTAAAATCTTAAATAATGATTTTTCAAAATCCTTAAAAGAATTGGGTTTTGATCATAAGTCTTTATTACGTTTTGTCACACCAGGCTTGAATGGCTACAACGGTACACACGTATAACACTAAAAATAAATAACTGCGCTAGACGCCTGTCATCAAAACCCAGATGTCTAGTGCAAATATAGAGATGCAAGGAGAGCAAGGATGAGCTATCAAGTTACCATTGAACCGATTGGCATGACCATTGAAGTTGAAGAAGATCAAACCATTCTAGATGCAGCATTACGCCAAGGTGTTTGGCTGCCCTTTGCTTGCGGGCACGGTACTTGTGGCACCTGTAAAGTACAAGTTACTGACGGCTTTTTTGATATAGGTGAGGCCTCTTCTTTTGCTTTAATGGACATTGAGCGTGAAGAAAATAAAGTTTTAGCCTGTTGCTGCAAACCTGAATCTGACATGGTGATTGAAGCTGATGTTGATGAAGACGAAGATTTCATGGGTTACTTGGTCCAAGACTATCAAGCCAAAGTTATCGAGATCACCGATCTTTCACCAACTATTAAAGGTGTACGCCTAGAGATTGATCGGGATATGGACTTTCAAGCGGGTCAATATATCAACCTACAATTGCCAGGAATAGAAGGTACACGTGCATTTTCAATTGCCAACCCTCCAAGTCAAGCCAATATTGTGGAACTACATATTCGCCAAGTACAAGGCGGTGCAGCGACGACCTATGTACACGAACAACTTCAAGTCAATGACAAAGTTGAAATTTCAGGTCCCTATGGTCAATTCTTTGTCCGTAAATCTGATCATAAAGATGTCATCTTTATTGCAGGTGGCTCTGGTTTATCCAGCCCACAATCAATGATTATGGATTTACTTGAGCAAGGCGATAGACGCACAATTTACCTCTTCCAAGGCGCGCGAGATCTCTCAGAGTTATATAATCAAGATATTTTTGAAAAACTGGTCAAAGATTACCCCAACTTCCGCTATATCCCTGCTTTGAATGCTCCCAAAAAAGAAGATCAATGGACTGGATTTACGGGCTATGTGCATGATGCTGTGGCCGATTATTTTGAACATAAATGTGGTGGACATAAAGCTTATTTATGCGGTCCACCACCCATGATTGACGCAGCAATTTCAACCCTGATGCAAAGTCGTTTATTTGAGCGTGATATTCATAATGAACGTTTCTTAAGTGCCGCAGATGGCGCAGATAGCCAGACTCGCTCTGCACTGTTTAAACACATTTAAAAATTGGATTCGTGCTGAATTTATTTAATCAGCATTCCCATCTTTGATGTCTTAGACATCGATCCGTTTTCGAATGATTTGAACTGGCATGGAACAAATCATTCGAATTTTAAATTTTTATTTTTTATTTTTTATTTTTTAAACAGCCAATCGACAAGGAAGATTAAAAATGAATCGCCAACAAATAGAAAAACTTGTAAAAAAAGTCAATTTAGATACAGCTAAAGGTAGTGTAAATCCACGTATACAAGAAATCGTCGTGCGTCTGGTCACTGAACTTTTCCAAGTCATTGAAGATCTCGATATTTCACAAACTGAAGTTTGGAAAGGTATTGAATATTTAACCGATGCAGGTCAAGCCAATGAATTAGGATTGCTGGCTGGCGGTTTAGGTTTAGAACATTATCTAGACTTACGTGCAGACGAAGCAGATGCTCAAGCAGGTATTACAGGTGGTACATCGCGTACAATTGAAGGACCACTGTATGTTGCAGGTGCTCCTGAATCTGTTGGCTTTGCGCGTATGGATGATGGCTCAGAATCAAACACAGTCGACACCTTATTCATTGAAGGTACGGTGACCGATACTGAAGGTAATCTGTTAAAGAATGCCAAAGTTGAGATTTGGCATGCCAATGGTTTAGGTAATTATTCATTTTTTGATAAATCACAATCTGATTTTAATTTACGCCGTACTATTTTTACAGATGAAAATGGTCAATATGTCGCGCAAACCACTATGCCAGTCGGTTATGGCTGTCCGCCTGACGGCACAACACAAGCTTTGTTAAACCAATTAGGCCGCCACGGTCAACGTCCATCGCATGTTCATTATTTTATCTCAGCGCCCAATTATCGTAAATTAACGACACAATTTAACATTGAAGGCGATGAATATCTTTGGGATGACTTTGCCTTTGCAACGCGTGAGGATCTCATTACAACAGCAATCGAAATCACTGATCCTGCTGAAATTTCACGTCGTGGTCTAGACAAACCATTTAAAAAGATCACTTTTAATGTCGAATTGGTCAAAGATAACCCTCAAGCACCATCAACAGAAGTCGATCGACGCCATCTAAGCTTATAAGGTCAAAAAAGTTAATCAAAATTGAATCGCTTAATCACTATTCCTCTGCTCATGGTTTAGATATTTCCACCAAGCTCATCTATCGCTTAAATGATAAAAAAGTCAATGCAGACTACAAATGAGGAGAATAATAGGAGAATATTTCGCTGGAGATTATAGATCGATTTCATTATTAAGATAAAAATTGGTCTTGTGAAGCGAAATCTCTAGATAAACTAAAAGAGAGAATCGTCCCAAAGGTGATAAAGAAATGCTCAAATTCGTATGGATATTTTAATTCTGAGTATATCAATCTCATCAAGAAAATATCAAAGCCACCATAATGTTGGCTTTGATTGAGTTATTTTTTGAATCTGAAATCATGGCTTTGATCGCATAAGTATTAACAACGAACACCTTATTGAGTAAAGACTATCAATTAATATCATTGTCTCAACAAGTATGGTCTGTTTTATCTCATATTAATCATCTCAAATTAACCGTCGCAAATTAACCATATTGATGATTGAGATAATCCACAATTTTTTTAGATTCAAATAATTTTGTTCCTGTATTTGGATCAATCAAATACGGCACTTGTATGTCCAGTTTTTTACGATTCATAACTTGCACCACTTGTTCACGCTTACCACCAGATAAAGGGATATATTTCCCAGGTTTTAAACGCAATAATGCAGGCCCCTGATCTTGCCAACGCTCTTTCGGTACGTTATGAAACTTAAATGGTATTTCTAACTCTGTAAGCACACCGCGAACCACACGCGTGTATGGGCTAGCTTCAAAGCCCCACAATTCCAACAGTTGCTCTGGAGCAGCGCGATCAATAATTTTTTTATTGACGTATACCCCACTGATTCCATTAATCAATGTGCCGAACAATGCAACCGCAGGAAGCTTAGGATAATGTGCGTATTTTCTTGGGGTAGATCCAGTTTTACCATAATGCTTAAAAAGATAATGAATAATCTGCTGTGACTCATATAAATGCTCACCTGTATTCTCATCCACTAAAAATGGAAACTGTAACTTACCACCGAGTGCTTGAACTTCTTTACGATATTTCGTACCGCCTTTCGGGCACGGATAAACCTCGTAATCTAAATTTAATGTCGTGAGGACTTCTCGAACACGACGACAAAAAGGCGAACCCTCAAACTCATATAATTTCAATGCTTTTTCTGGCTGTATCGGAAAGGGTGTTCCTGTTACGCCACGACCACCCTCGGTCACAGCAGATAATACCGCTTGTATCACGTTGATTTGATGATTCGCCATTTTCACTTCTTCCTTTATATTTTATGTGTTCTCGTACGATAAAGTTTAAGCCTTAAAATTCTGCTAATTTTTCTTTGGTCACAATGATTCCGTTATTGTCTGCGTAAATAAAATCACCTGAATGGATTGTTACGCCGCCAAACTTCAAAACCAAGTCAACCTCGCCCGCACCTTTACGATTACTCTTTAATGGAATTGAAGCTAAAGCATGCACACCCAGTGCTAAATCAGCTATTGCATCCACATCGCGCACACAGCCATAAATAATCACACCATTCCAATGATTTTTTACGGCAGACTCAACAATCATGTCGCCCATTAAGGCACAACGCATAGACCCACCACCATCAACCACCAAAACTTTTCCTGTACCGTCTGTTGCCAACAATTCCTTTACTCGTGAATTATCTTCAAAACACTTTACAGTCACCACTTCACCAGCAAAACTTTTAATTGCACCATAACTTTTAAAAAAATGGCCTTCAAGAGATGGTGTCATCACTTGAATGTTACGATCAGGATGATCATCCAATATGTCACACGTTACAAATTGAGCTGTCGTCATGGTGTAATTCCCTTTTATTTACTTTTTTGAATGTGCAAATTATCATAAATTTTAAATTTTTCAGTCTGCGTTTGCGCAACCTCGACCATAGTATGAGCCACCTGCTCTGCTGTCACTGGCTTATATTTAAATGTATCGGGCACCAAATGCGATAAACGCTTAAAGAGTTTCTGAGAGACATCTTCAAGCGTTCTTGATTCATTGCGTTCACCCAATAATAAAGACGGACGTAATATAGAAATCAAAGCTAAACTGGATTTTTTTAAATATTGTTCGAGTTCGCCTTTTACCTGATTATAGAAAAACATGGAACCTGCATCTGCACCATGCGCACTCACCAAAACAAAATGTGTATCCGTTTCACTGAATAAATCTGCAAAGTGTGCATTAATTTCAAAATCGATGGTATAGAAATTGGCTTTAGATCCTGCTTTTTTAATCGTACTGCCCAAACAACTAAATGCATGACTGAAACCATTTACATCTTGATCATTGATCAATAAAAAATCATCCATGACCAACTGTTCAACTTTTTCGAATTTTTCGAATTTTTTTAATTGTTCGTCTTCACGACGAACAATGGCGACAATTCGCTCACAAGTTGGGTTCTGGTTCAGTTGTTTTAATAGCTCACGCCCCACCAGACCTGTTGCACCAATCACAACTGCACTTTTTATCAATTGACTCATTTTTAATCATTCCATCTTTAATTCGTATAATTTAACGCTTTAACAGCATTTTATCTGCATCAAAAATGTTGTCAAAGCATGTCAAGACTTGACTTTGCTTACTCAATTAATCACAATATGGCACTTGTTTACGGGCTGGTGTAAATTCTTCTGGTGAAGATTATTAGATGCAATTTCAGCCCGCCCAGACCAATCTATTTCAAGGAGTGCACGAGTGGCAAACTCTGCTCAAGCTAAAAAACGTGCTCGTCAAAACGTTAAAGCACGTAAACACAACGCTAGCTTACGTTCAATGGTTCGTACATATCTTAAACGCACTGTTGCGGCTATTGCAGCTGGCGACTATGCGGCAGCAACTGAAGCGTACAAAACTGCAGTACCAATAATCGATCGTATGGCTGATAAAGGCATCATCCATAAGAATAAAGCAGCTCGTCACAAGAGCCGTTTAAATGCACAAGTTAAAGCTTTAGCTGCTAACTAAGTTGTATTGTAAAAAAAGTCCTATATAGGGCTTTTTTTATATCTTTAATTTGAGTTCTCCCACTAATTTAAGCTCTCCCACTCAAAAACCAGCTTCACTGTGAATCAATCAGTATTAATTCAATCACACATCATAAATTCTAGAGATAAGCAAACAACATAAATAGAAGCGCTTTAAATGTATTGAACATTTAATTCATTTTAAAATCTCGAATCAGCAATTCATGACATTGTCCTCGCCAAATCCATTTTAATTTTGAATCCATAAATTCATCGCCTTCAAACCAAACAAATAAACCTTCCATCATTTTAGGCCAATCCGCTTGATTTATTTGTGTTTGTCCAGAGATCACAGCAATAATCGCTGCCAAAATCGTGTCATGACTCACAGCCAGACTTAAGCCATTTTTTTGTTTGGGATGGGTATTGTAAATTAATTCAAGAACATCAATCACGCCACGAATGGGATGCTTCATTCCTGGTAATGCATTATTCACGAAGCTATTGATAAAACCCAAAGCACCTTGTTTCTGAAAAAAAGGTCCGGCTTGATGAATATCTAAAACAAAGCTACCCGGCTCAACCAGTAAGCCTTGTTCAATAATTTCGATATGATGCGTATTTTCATAATTTGATATTTGATCTGCACCCTGAATCATCAGTGCAGCGGTATCCACACAACGCTGGATAGGACTTGAGATACAGTGTCGAATGATTCGATCTGTATTTTCAATCAAGTATGAACCCCATTCCTGCGCTAAATCACGACCCGTCTCTGTTAACTGTAAATCATAGCCAGCAAGACCTTGTCCCTCAACAATTTCTCGAATTGAATGACGTGTGAACAAGGTAACGGGAACTGAAGCTTCAGGCAGCATATCCACTGCCTGCAACATACTTTTCGGTAAAAACTTTAAACTCATATCATTTTATTAATTTTGATTTACATATCCACTATAACATGCAGGACAAAACTAACCATCTGATTAAGAGATATTTGATAGCGCATCTAAAGCCAATTGTTGGATATCTTTATCTCTAAATGCAATAAAACCTTCGTTTAACAGGGTGTCTCGATGATTATAACTAAAACGTACTGCATCCAAGCTTAGCAAGCCTCCACCAATACTTTCTAATAGTCCTTGTCCAGCACTCGTATCCCATTCGGAGGTTGGATGAAAGCGAGGATAAATATCAATTTCACCTTCTAACATCATGCAAAATTTATATGCACTTCCCGCTTCTCGCTTAACCACAGGATTATCTTGCTCGATATAGTCGATATAGCGCTGATATTTAGGATTTTTACTACTATGACTCAATCCAATTTGAATCGCATCTTCTTCTGACTTCTTATACTTACAGTAACGCTCCCACAAATCTTCATCAAATGAATATTTGTAGGGTAGATCCGTTAAATAGCCCACGTATAACACTTGCTCAGTAGGTACAACGATGACTGAAAAAATAGTTTGATGATTATGAATCAAACTCAAATTAATCGTGAATTCATCTCGCTGATGAATAAATTCTTTGGTTCCATCTAGTGGATCCAGCATCCAACAGTCAGACCATGCGTGTCGATCGACGTTATCACTTTCCTCTGAAAGAACAGGTATATTCGGTGTGAGGCGCTTTAATTCAGTCATGAGGTACTCATTCACTTTTAAGTCAGCCTGGGTGACGGGTGAATGATCTTCCTTTTCAATAATTTTAAACTCGCGCCCTGCGCAATAATTTTGGTATTCTTCTAAGAGAATTTTACTCGCAGCAACCAAGACTGGCACTAAATTCAATATTTTTTGATCTTGTGGTGCCTGAGTTGTGATAAACATGGATAAAAACCTATTTTATGTCTTATTTAGAGAATAAACCCATCATCATGTTCGACATGGACGGAACCCTACTTGATCTGGCTTATGATGATTTGATTTGGAATCAAAAACTTCCAGAACGTCATGCAATGACACACGCATGCACACTGGAACAAAGTCATGCCGCATTAAATTGTTTCTACGAAGAACATAAACACACCCTTGCTTGGTATTCTTCAAGCTTCTGGAGCTCAAAAGTCGGTGTAGACACTCTAGCGCTACAGTATGACTATAAAAAGAATATTCAGCCACGTCTAGGTTGTTTCGAGTTATTAGAAGCGCTAAAACATCAAGGCTATCGCTGCTGGATTGTCACCAATGCAGATTGCGCTGGTCTCAAGTTAAAGCTTGAAAATGTCAATCTTAGCCCTTATTTTGAAGTTATGGTGAGTAGTGAAGAAATTGGATACGCCAAAGAGTTTATCGAATTTTGGCAAATTTTACACAACAAACACCCCTTCGATCCTAAAAATGTAATGCTTATCGATGATACGGCAAAAGTACTCAAAGGCGCTGCATCGTTTGGTATTGAAAATTTAATCACGATTACACAACCCTCAAGCAATAAAGCAGCGAGAAATGCCTTAGAGCTCGAATATCCAGCGATCAACAATCTGACTGAACTGCTCGATATTTTGAACCAACAGTCTCAATTAACACAGCACTCCCAAAAGGAAATGAATGTCAAAACAGCTTGAACCACAACCCACTGAATCCATGCGCGTAGACAAATGGCTTTGGGCAGCACGTTTTTTTAAAACACGTTCGATCGCGAAGTCAGCCATCGAAGGTGGTAAAGTTCACTTAAACAATGATCGGGTTAAAGTCTCGCGTGAAATACGGGTTGGCATGGAACTTACCATACAACAAGGTTTTGAAAAAAAAACCGTGATGGTCAAAGCTTTATCGAGTGTTCGTGGAGGTGCACCTTCTGCACAACTGCTCTATGAAGAAACAGAAGTGAGTATCGCACGACGTGAGTTGCTTTCTGCTCAAAGAAAATTGCATAATCTTGCTCGACCTGAACATCGCCCGAGCAAAAAAGATCGACGCGACATCAGCAAATTTAGACAAGAAAATGGGCAGCAATTTGATCAGCAATGGTCATACGATGATGAGTAAGCCTATGCGACAATATATGTCGTGCTTATGCTTTAAAAGATAGAATACAACATTTTTTTCTGTCACTATAATGACGTGGACTAGAGATTTAATTCAAGACATCCACTTAAGTTATAAGTGACATTACATCGTTTTTGAGGTTACGAGATGGATGAGAACAAAAGCAAAGCGCTCACAGCTGCTTTAGGCCAAATTGAAAAACAATTTGGTAAAAACACAATTATGCGCTTAGGCGATAATAATGTTCAAGCAGTTGAAGCTGTATCTACAGGTTCATTAACCCTAGATATCGCTTTAGGTATCGGCGGTTTACCCAAAGGGCGTATTGTTGAAATTTACGGTCCAGAATCATCAGGTAAAACCACCATGACATTGCAAGCTATTGCGCAATGTCAAAAAGCTGGTGGTACTTGTGCATTTATCGATGCTGAACATGCATTAGACCCACAATATGCTCGTAAACTCGGTGTTGATATCGATAATCTTTTGGTCTCTCAACCCGACCATGGTGAACAAGCACTTGAAATTGCAGACATGCTGGTACGTTCTGGCGCTGTAGACATGATCGTTGTCGATTCAGTTGCTGCCTTAACCCCTAAAGCCGAAATTGAAGGCGAAATAGGTGATTCTCATATGGGCTTACAAGCACGTCTGATGAGTCAAGCGCTCCGTAAAATTACGGGGTAATGCAAAACGCTCAAATTGTATGGTCATTTTCATTAACCAAATTCGTATGAAGATTGGTGTGATGTTTGGTAGCCCTGAAACGACAACAGGTGGTAACGCACTTAAATTCTATGCCTCTATTCGTCTTGATATTCGTCGTATTGGTCAAGTCAAAGAAGGTGATGAAATTGTCGGCTCAGAAACACGCGTTAAAGTCGTGAAAAACAAAATGGCACCGCCTTTCCGCGAAGCACTTTTCCAAATTCTTTATGGTAAAGGTGTTAACCACCTAGGTGAATTGGTCGATTTAGCTGTTGCTCAGGAATTGGTTCAAAAAGCAGGTGCTTGGTATTCTTATCAAAGCAACAAAATTGGTCAAGGTAAAAATAATGTGATTCGTCACCTTGAAGAAAATCCTGCACTTGCAATCGAACTTGATCGCATGATTCGCGAACGACTTCTTGTAACAGCAACGCCGCCAGCCGCTGAAGAAAAACAAGATGAACCCGATCTTTTAGATGTTTAATCTGTTAATCAAAGTTAAACTATAAACGCCCCTCGGGGCGTTTTTTCTCATAAAGTGATACTGCAGCATGAATGATCCACAATTCCCCAAAGTCATTGACTATGAAGCGCTTAAACGTGAATATGGTGAGGATGAGACAGCGCCACAAGAAAACAATAAATCTAAATATCAGCGCTATAGTAAAAGAAAACCACCCAGTAAATATCCATCTTTAAATGATGAAGAAAATCCGGAACCTAAACAGCCTGGTATGACAGGCACACGCCTTCGTTCTTATGCTTTTGCAGTCTTGACCCGCAAAGAATACTCTAAACAAGATTTGATTGAAAAATTATGCTTATACGCTGAAGATCGTGAAGAAGTCCTCACCCTCGTCGATGAGTTCGCCAGAGAAAACTATCAAAGCGATCAACGGGTCGCTGAAATGACCGTAAGAAGCCAAATTCGACAAGGTAAAGGCCCTAATCGCATTAAACTTGCTTTAAATGCAAAAAGTATTGATAAAGCTTTAGCCAAAAATGATATGGAAGAAATTGACTGGTATGAACAAGCGTACTTATTAAAAGTCAAAAAATATGGAACTGAAGTCGCTATAGATGCAAAAATAAAAGCAAAACAGATTCGTTTTTTACAATATCGAGGCTTTGAAATGGATGCAATTATGAAAGCTATTCGCAGAAAAGAACATGAGATTGAATAAATAACTTTGAATAGATATAGATAAATAAATGATTTTTCTATTGAAATATAAAAATAGGTTTTTGGATTTAAATAGATAATTTTTGGCTTTCAATAGATAACTTTGGACTTTATATTTTGGAATTTATATACAGATAACTTATAGTTTTAGATTATGGTGGCAACCCTACTAGCAAAACTTCGGCACATCATATTTCTGATACCGTTGCTACCTTCCGGTCCTGGCGGAGTTCTCAGAGTACAATTGCGAAGCCACCAGCAGGGCTACCATTGCAAGGTCAGAGTATAGAGATTTTTACTGATCTTGCAAGTCTCAATTGAGAATAATCACAACCAACTGATCCTTTTGCTTATTTAGCAATCAAATCTGTAAAATAGCGTTAATTTTTATACATTAACCTGTCATTTTTTAATCTTCATTTGTATATCAAGATTGTAAAAACATATTGCAATTATAGTCTATGACGTTTCTAATGATATTAATTTTTAGATTTCAAATGCGCTGTCTATTTAATTCACATTGTCATTAATGTTGAACTAAACAGAAGACACCTGCCTTTTAGTTGGATTAAACATAATGCTTAATAAGTATACTTTACTCACATTAGCAATTCTCGGCTCAACAAGCGTATTTGCAAACATTCCAATTGAGTCACGTGGACTGAGTCAAAGTTCAGGTGGATCCAATCAGGCTGTGACGGTTTCAAATAACGTAGCTTCTTCTGGTAGTTCCAGTAATCTCAATTGGGATCTGATACAAAAGAATCAACAGTTAGAAAATCAACTGCGCGAATTACGTGGAAAAATTGAAGAACAAGATCATCAAATCGATCAACTCAATAAAGAATTGACAAACCGTTATGCAGATTTGGATCAACGCTTAGAGCTTTTACAACAAAAAATTGAACCGACTGAAGATCAGCCTGAAAGTGAAAATCCTGCACCAAGTACAACACCCCCAGTAAGCTCAGCACCAAATAGTACGCAACAAACAACAACAGCTCAGAGCTCGCCATCTAATAGTAACAACGCAGCAGCTCAAACTGAGTTAGATAAAGCTGCATATACCATCGCACTGGATGCATATAAACAAGGCGGTGCAAAAAAAGCTATCGCACCTATGCAAAATTTTGTCAAAAACAATCCCAACAGCGTTTATACAGGTAATGCATATTTTTGGTTAGCTGAGTTTAATCTTGCAATAGAACCGCCAAACTATGTGGAAGCTAAAAAGTATTATGAAATTGTTGCATCGACATTTCCGAATTCAGCGAAAGCTCCCCGATCTCTCTATCAACTTTATAGCATTGCTAAAGATGTAAATAAAAACCTTCAAACTGCTGACGTTTATAAGAAAAAATTAATTTCAACTTATCCAAGTTCTGAAGAAGCAGCTTACTTCAATAAAAGTTAATGGATAGCCAAATTACTAACTCAAAAGACGCTTACTGAATTTCATTGAGCGTCTATTTGCTTTAGTTCTTTTTTAAATAAATATTTCATCGATCATTTCATTTAAACCTAGACCCTCATTTGCGACTTAAAAATTCGCTTAAACATCTCAGTTTCGACAATCTAAAATTCTAAATATTTATAAATATTTATGAACTCATCCATCGTACTTTTGATTAAGACAGTGATTAACTAATTTTTTATAATCAAATGCTTAAATTTTTATGGGCTAATCACTTATTGCAGAAAATACAATAGTTTAAAGTGAAGGATTATCTAATTAAATTTAATAGATTTATGAAGAGTGAGGATATTCAAAGGTTTACTTTAAGTTTATATGAGAGTTTACGAGCCTTAGAATGCAAAAAGCCCCACATCAGTGAAGCTTTCTTTTTTATTTAAAATTAATTCGCTACAGTCGTAATTTTAACCGTCTTAATGCGAGTTTCATCCATTTCTAGGATTTCAAACTTCACACCTTCATGGCTAATCTCTGTACCGACTTTAGCATCGCCATTGGCTTTGTCTAAAATCAAACCTGCGACACTGAAATAACCTGAATCTTCTTGAACCAAATCCAAGTCCAACATGCTCAGTTCTAATTCCAACTGATACAAATCGAGCATACCTGAAGCCTTCCAAGTATGGTCATCGATTTTCACCAACTCAAGCTGCTCATCTGCATCTGGGAACTCCCCTGCGATTGCTTCAAAAACATCCAAAGGAGAAATCAGACCCTGAATATTTCCATATTCATTTGTTGCGAGTACCAAAGAGCCTTTCGACGTACGTAATGTGTTAATAGCATCAATGACTTTCATTTTTTCATAAATAAAAATAGGACGAACACGTTTTAATAGAGCCTTCATTTGCTCAGGATCATCTAGAGCATCTATGAGTTCTTTGGCACGCACAATCGTAATCACCTTGTCTAATTGACCACGACAGACAGGAAATAAGCTGTGTGGAACTGAAAGGATTTGCTCACGTATTGCTTCAGCATCATCTTCAATATTCACCCAAGAAATTTGATTTCTCGGCGTCATAATCGATGCTACTGAGCGCTCTGCAAGTGAAAGTACACCACCCACCATATAACGCTCTTCATGCGCAAAAGCTTGATGCGTATCGTCACTATCTGCAGTATCAAAACTGGTGTCTAATCGACTACCCATCAACTTTAAAATTGAATCAGCAGTACGATGACGTAACGGAATTTTTGATTCATGTTTTTCGACATTACGACTTGTGAACTGATTAAATGCTTCAATCAGAATCGCAACACCAATACCAGAATAAATATATCCTTTTGGAATATGGAAACCAAAGCCTTCTGCGATTAAACTCACGCCAATCAGAAGCAGGAAGCTTAAACATAAAATCACCACTGTCGGGTGACGGTTTACGAAGGTTGTTAATGGTTTAGAGGCAATTAACATCACTACCATTGCCACGATCATAGCGACCATCATCACGTAGATGTTGTCCACCATACCAATCGCAGTAATCACAGAATCAAGTGAGAATACCGCATCGAGCACAACAATTTGTGCGACGACTACTGTAAACCCAGCATATACAACATTTGAAGTCGCCTTGATCTCAGGCTTACCTTCCATCTTTTCATGTAATTCGTTGACAGCCTTATATACAAGGAATAAGCCACCAAAGAGTAAAATTAGATCTCGCCCAGAGAATGTCCAACTAAATAAGGAGATAAGTGGTGCTGTAAGCGTAACCAGCCATGAAATGGCAAATAAAAGGCCAAGTCGCATGAGTAATGCAAGAGACAAACCGATAACACGTGCTTTATCGCGTTGTTCTGGAGGAAGTTTTTCGGCCAAAATGGCAATAAAAACCAGGTTATCAATACCTAAAACTATCTCAAGAACAATTAAAGTAATGAGTCCAACCCATATACCGGGATCTAATAAAAATTCCATACTAGATCACCTTATTATTATTTTTAGATGAGAATAAATTTGTCCAACACTGCGACGGGTCCATTAAAAGATACCTTTTCAGAAATAATGAGAGCATTATGCATAAGATTTTTAATTTGTAATACGTAATTTAAAAAAAAATTTAAATCTTTTATAACCTTATTACGTAACATTCCTATAAAAATAAATATTTATTATTAATAATCAAAAACTTATAAAATATAAAAATTTAAACTATTTGAAATAGAACATCATCAATATACAAATTTATTACATATTCTCGTGATCATTTGATTAATAAATCAGCACATTTAGATCAATTAAAAATCCTCAAAGGATCCAAAAACTAAACAAAATTATAATGTGAAAAATATGAGAAACTCGTCACAAAAATTAATTTATAGTAAAAATAATGCGCTATTTAATGCCTATATATAAAGGAAACGAAATAACATTAAGTAGAATGTTTATAAACAGTATCTACAAGCAAAAAATCATCTGGATAGATTTAATTAAAATGCTTAAAGTTATATCTTATGATGATTCTTATTTGACTATCATTAAATTATGATGAAAGTGATAGATATCGCTTTAAGTCGTAATTATTTATTCTGAAATGTGCTTTAAAAGCGACGAAACACGTCGATAATTTTTCTTAAGTACGTTAAGTTATTGATCAAATATTGATTAATTATGTAAATATCCCTTATTATTGGATGTGCTTTGTAATAATCACTGGATAAATAACAAAAATTAAGGACAGAATAATGTCAAAAAAATATGCAAAATTTTTACCTACAATCGAAAATTTTGATTTAAAGAATTTTCCATTTTATTGGATCACACAAGTACATGCGCAATATGTACTGAATGTTGATCATGTTTTAAAAAAGCATGGCATGGATAATTCGCGTAGGAGGCTCTTACTTGCACTTTCATCAAAGCCTCATGCCAGTGTATCTGACCTATCAAATATGATCGTTTCTAAAATGTCAACGACCACTAAAATCGTTTATCGATTAAAAGATGAAGGTATGGTTGATACTTATTCATGTGAAAATGATGCACGAATTACTCGAGTGGTCTTAACTGAAAAAGGCGTAAAAATGACGGAAAAGATTAATGATCTAACCACCGTCGTATTGGAACAGTCTTTTGAGGGTTTAACTCCCCTTCAAATTGAAAAAATGATGGACAGTCTTAAACATATTTTTAAAAATCTTTCTCATTAGACACATTTTTTGATGCGCGAATAAATATGATTATTCAAAAATATTGAGTTGTGATGAGTTTTTCGTATATTTTGGTTTTGGACAATAAAAGCATTCAAATTCATTAACTGGAAACCCCAGAACAAATTTTTGGATATCAGTCGTTTTTAAACTTAACCACTCATCTAACTGGTTATGCGGAATAATGATTACAGATCGTTTAATAGGACCTGGCTCATGAAATTCGCGCATCATCTCATGATCAACAGCATCCATAGTAAGCATCGCGGCTGATCGCACAACTTTATTTTGAATTTTGGCAACTTCGTATAAAGCTGCAATAAAAAATCCTTGACCATCTTTGCGTCGAATTCCCCAGCGTTGAGGACGACCATTTACGTATTTAGATTCATAAAACTCAGAAACAGGAATGACGCCAAAGTTACATCTCTGAAAAGCCTCTTGAAAACTTCGCTTCTGATGTAAGGTTTCGCTACGCGCATTATATGTTTTTTTGACCAATGATGGGTCTTCCACCCATTTAGGAATCAATCCAAAATTTAACGAACGCCATTCTAAACCTTGATCAGATTTGAATAAAAGTGGCGTTTGATAAAAAGGAAATATTTCTTCTTCGTATTCAAAAGGTATATTTTCTAAACCCAAAGCTTTTAACTGTTTGAGCGTAATCGGTTTATAGTTTGCACACATCAAAAATAAGCCCATCGAAATGAGCTTATTATAATTGTTAGATCAGCTTAAAATGTTCTTATTTGTTGATCGTCACCCAATGCGTGCGACTAAATTCTTCTAAAATCCAGTGTCCATTAAAACGACCCAGTCCAGAGTTTTTCTCACCACCAAATGGCGCAATTGGATCATCAGCAACTGAGATCGCATTGATATGGGTCATTCCAGCATCTATCCCTAAAGCAAATGCCAAACCGCGCTCTTTGTTTGATGTACACACAGCACTGGATAGTCCAAATCGTGTGTCATTCGCCAGTCTTAGAGCATGTGCTTCATCTTCAGCCTTGATGATTGGAAGTATCGGACCAAAACTTTCTTCTTGAGCAAGGTCTGATTGAGGGTCAACATCAATAAAAATGTGTGGTGGTATCACGTTTCCTCGAATCTCACCTTTTAATGCTAACTGGGCACCTTCTGCAACTGCTTTTTGAATAATTTCTTTAAGTTTTTCGACTTGATCTACATTAATAACCGGACCTATCAGTGTTTCTTCTTGACTAGGATCTCCACAAGAAATTTGTTTGGCTCTTATCAATAATTTTTCAATAAAAGCATCATAGATTTGAGCATCTACAATAACTCGATTGGTGCTCATACAAATTTGGCCTTGGTGTAAAAAACGCCCCATAACGGTGAGTTCTACAGCCAAATCTAAATCCGCATCATCGAGTATCACAAGGGGTGCATTACCACCTAGCTCTAAAGCCACACGTTTTATATGTGTACCACTGACAGCAAGTTTGCCTACACCCTGTCCAACTTCGGTCGATCCTGTAAATGAAATCAACTTAGGCACAGCATGCTCTACGAAATAGTCACCTATTTCACGTCCTAAACCTGCGACTACACTTAAAACACCTGTTGGTAATTCTGCTTCTTCAAAAATTTTGGCCAACAGTAAACCACCAGTAATCGGTGTATCACTTGCGGGTTTAAGTACCACAGTATTTCCAATGGCAATGGCTGTGACCACTGAGCGCATACTCAAGTGGAATGGAAAATTCCACGGGCTAATGACAGCAATCACACCAAGCGCTTTTTTGTATACCCAGCTATGGCGTTCTGGATCAGGAGATTTTAATTTACTATCCAGCAAACGATTTGGAAATGTTGCAGCCTCATGAATAATGGCCAAAGCCGCATCTACTTCAATATTGGCTTTTAAACGCGTACTTCCCGACTCTTCTATAAGTAAATCAACGATTTCTGTACGACGCTCAGAAATAATCTCTGCAACACGAATGACTAAACTTTTACGTGACGCTGCATTCGTTTTAGACCATGTAAAAAATGCTTCTTGTGCGGCATGATATGCGCTATCGACATCTGCTGTACTGGCTGCTTGTAACTCTAAAATGGTCTTTTGATTATATGGGTTTGTATTTTTTATAATGTGCTTTGACGTGCCTTGAATCCATTGTCCCGCAATATATTGTTGATTATTAAATTGATATGTTTGCATGATATGACATCCCTATTCTGAAGCGACTGAATGACGCTCATACTTACTCTAGGGTGTAATTCAGCCAAGTTCTAGTTAATTTACCAATTGCATAAACTTGATTAGCTCAATTGCATAAAAAAGCCTCCGAAGAGGCTTTTTTATTTAAAACGTTAGTCCAAAAAATTTGGCAGTGATATTAATCACCTGTATAGCCTTTTAACTTTAAACGTGCCGCATGTAAAAGTGGCTCTGTATAACCAGACGGTTGTTCAGCACCTTTAAACACAAGATCATAAGCTGCTTTATATGCAAAACCATCGAAGTTTGGTGCCATAGGTGTATAAAGTGGATCATTGGCATTTTGCTGATCCACAATTGCAGCCATACGTTTGAACACTTCTTCAACTTGCTCTTTTGTAACGATACCATGGCGTAACCAGTTCGCTACATGTTGTGAAGAAATACGAAGCGTCGCACGGTCTTCCATTAAACCAACATCGTTAATGTCTGGCACTTTAGAACAACCAACACCCAAATCTACCCAACGAACCACATAACCTAAAATACCTTGAAGGTTATTTTCAAGTTCTTTGGTTTTTTCTTCAGCAGTCCAATTGGTATCTTTAGCAAGCGGTGGAGTTAACAAGTCATCCAAAGGTAATGCCTCTGTAGCCAACAATTCTTGCTGACGATTTGAAACATTAATTTGGTGATAATGAATCGCGTGTATTACCGCACCTGCTGGTGATGGTACCCAAGCACAACTTGCACCGGCATCTGGATGCTCAGTTTTAGTTTTATACATATCTAGCAACATATCTGGTTTTGGCCACATGCCTTTACCAATCTGTGCTTTACCACGTAAACCTGTTTGCAAACCGACCATAACGTTACGGTTTTCGTACGCTGGGAACCAGATTTGACCTTTTACTTCGCCCTTACGAACGAATGGGCCAGCTTCCATAAAGGTATGAATTTCATCGCCTGTACGATCCATAAAGCCCGTATTAATGAAAATAGTACGGTCTTTGGCTTGAGCAATACAATTCTTCAAGTTGACAGAGGTACGGCGTTCTTCATCCATAATCCCTATTTTCAACGTTTTTGCTGGCAAGCCTAGTAATTGTTCAGAACGTTCGAACAACTCAACTGCAAATGCTACTTCTTCAGGACCATGCATTTTCGGTTTAACGATGTACATCGAACCTTTACGTGAGTTCTTGATCTCATTTTCACCTTTAATGTCTGCAAAAGACAATAATGGTGTAATCAATGCATCCATGATGCCTTCATAGATCTCTTCACCATCGACAAGAATCGCTGGATTAGTCATCAAATGACCGACATTACGAAGTAACATCAATGAACGACCGTGAATCTTGGTTTCACCACCAATCAAGTTTTTATGAGAACGATCTTGATTCAATGTACGGGTAATAGTTTTGCCATTTTTCTCAATTGATTCTTCTAAAGTGCCTTTCATCAGACCTAACCAATTACGGTAGCCTTCCACTTTTTCTTCAGCATCTACAGCTGCAATAGAATCTTCTAAATCTTGAATCGTCGTAACAGCAGCTTCTAGCACTAAATCTTTAACGCCAGCAGCATCAGTTTTACCAATTGGGCTAGTCGCATCTATCTCAATGATTACGTGTAGACCATTATTTTTAAATACAATTTCATTTGGCGCAGATTCGTCACCATTATATCCAACAAATTGCGCTTCATGCGCTAAAGTCGTAGTGGTGCCATCTTTCAGCGTAACGACAAGTGCATTATGATCGACTTTGTAGCTGGTCGCATCTGCATGTGAACCTGCTGCAAGTGGAAAATTTTCATTTAAGAAATTTTTTGCGAATGCGATGACTTTATCACCACGAACTGGATTATATCCCTTACCTTTTTCAGCGCCACCGTCTTCAGAGATCACATCGAAGCCATATAAGGCATCATACAGTGAACCCCAACGCGCATTTGCTGCATTAATGCAATAACGTGCGTTTCGAACTGGAACCACCAATTGAGGACCTGCCAAAAGTGCGATTTCTTCATCGACATTTTCTGTGCTGATCTTAAAATCTTCTACTTCTGGTAATAAGTAGCCAATTTCTGTCAGGAAAGCTTTGTAAGCTCCTAATTCAAAAGTGTTATTGCGGTGCCATTCATCAATTTTAGCCTGAAGGTCTTCGCGCTTAGCCAAAAGTGCTTTATTTTTAGGGCTAAGATCAACAACAACTTGTTCAAAGTTTTTCCAGTATGTTTCGTTGTCTAAACCAGAACCTGGTAATGCTTCATTTTCGATGAAATCGTAGAGTTCTTTAGCAATCGCTAACTTGCCTTTTTGAATACGTGCAGTCATTGTCTTTCCTGATATTGCTACTTTTTATACAAGAGAATCTAGTATACCTATTTAAACATTGCTGAATAGTAATATCACACAGTGAAATAGTGATCATTTAACTGGCATATTTTGTATATCAATTAAACTAAATCGGCATGAGCAACTACATCATCAATTTAAATATGCATCTACATTTTATAAAGTTTTATAAATGTAGGAATTAGACTTAAGTGCATGCTGAGGATAAATATAATCAGCTTCGCACAATAATTCACCAACCTACTTTGATTAAGCCATGAAAAGTACAAATTGTCGATAATCACCATTATTCATTTTGTTCTTTTTTTGACGGTGCATTTTTAATTGATGATCAATAACTGTCAAAGTTTACGGATTGTGACCACCATTCTCTAAAATGAGAGGTGATCTAGATCTAAAACTTTTGAGTCAATTTAGATAAATATATAAAAATGAAGCGCTACTATCTGACAAGTAGATCGAACTAGAGAATTTTTTAATTTTTAAATCTGAAATATTAGCCTTGACCGCAGCATAAATTACTCAGAGTTAGCAATGATTTTTTTTATTTCTAAATAAAAAAGAGAGCTTGAGCTCTCTTTTTGTCCAGATAAAATTATATCAAGTTTTAGTTAATCATTAAGCAGATGATGCAGCGGCTTCAATTTGAAGATGTGCTGATTGTAAATATTCATCAGATTGCATTTCTAAGAGTCTTGAACGCGTTCTTTCTATTTCAAATGCCAGTTTTTCACCACTATAAATATCAATAATACTGGCTTCTGAGGTTAATAATAGCTTTACACCGCGATCATAAAACTCATCAACCAAATAAATAAAGCGACGTGTACCTTCAGACAATACGTCATCTAAATTCGGAACATTACTCACCAAAACGGTATTATAAATATTGGATATTTGAATGAAATCTGAAGGACTTCGAGGTTTCATACACAGTTCTTTAAATTCACACCACAGTACATCCTCGGTATGACCTAAAGTTTCAACTAAGCGTTGATTAATAATGATCGGCTCATCACTGACTGTTTGTGATTGCGTCAATGCGGCAAAGCGTTGAGCCATCCAAACATTGTGATCATGTGTCAGTGGTGATTTAAACAGTTGCGCTTGTTTCAGCACTCTTAAACGATAATCCACACCCGCATCTACATTTAATACTCGGCAGTGTTTCTTTACCATTTCAATCGTTGGAATAAAACGATCTCGATGGATACCATTTTTATATAATCCATCTGGCGCAATATTCGAGGTTGCCACCAAGGTAATGCCACGTGTAAATAGCTTTTGAAAGAGGTCACTCAAAATCATTGCGTCGGTAACGTTTGAAACAAAAAACTCATCAAAACAGATAACCACAGCTTCTTTATAAATTTGCTCAGCAACAATATCGAGTGGGTTTTGTTGTCCAGAATTGCGATTTAGTTCTTTATGCACATATTGCATAAAGTGATGGAAATGCATGCGTGTCTTACGGCGAAATGGGATTGATTCATAAAACTGATCCATCAACCACGTTTTGCCACGCCCTACTCCACCCCACATGTAAACACCTTGGGGAGACGTTTGACGGCGAAAACGACGGAATGCTTTTTTAGACGCTTTATAACGCGAAATCAACTCTTCCCAAACACGGTTTAACTCATGTACCGCTTCGGCTTGAGCATCATCTGCCATAAATTGTCCAGACGAAATCGCATTGGCATATCGCTCTGATGGAGATTTTATTTGTGTACCTAAATTACTCTGATTCGATTTTGGATCTAACATAAAATTTATTTACTATTGTGGGCTGATGGAAGTATATCTAAATAATGGATTTGTGAAATAACACTTTGGCATAATGCTCAATATTCAACATTTAATCTTCAGCGTTCAAGCTAGGCTATTTAACATTAGGCTATTTACCATATTGTCTTGGACTTTGTCCAAACCATCGTTTGAATGCATGATTAAATGCCGCCGGCTCTGAATAACCTAACATTTCGGCAATCACTTCAATTGAGTATTCTTTATATTCAATGAACCTTAGCGCTTTATCCTTAATCAATTGCTCTCTAATTTCTTTATAACTGGTATTAAGCTGCTGTAATTGATAACGCAACGTCCGCTCTGGAATATTGAGTGCATTTGCAGTTTCTGCCATGGTAGGTATAAATCCTTTCTGCATCTCAAGATAATCATTCACGCGTTCAACAAGACTGCTTTTGTTTAAATTTTCACTCCCCAGTCGTTGAACTTCTAATTCGCATTTGGCTTTATAAATATTAAATGTAATGGCATCGGCCGAAGGGATTTTGAGCTTTAAAATTTCAGGCTCGAAACCGAAGCTGGCATAGGACATATCAAAATTTAAATTGCGACCATAATATTCATAATATTGATTTAAAACGTCTACATCCGTAGGCTTTTTAAATGGAAGTTCAACTTGGATTTCAGGCATGATCAGCCCAACCATTTTATAAACATCTTGGATAAATTTATAAGTGCCAGAAATTTCGCATTGCGCTCTTAAGAGCCCTAGAGAGGTTTCCATTGATACAGGTTTATAGGTCAATGCCACCATTTCACTCGACATCGCTAAACCTAATACGCCTGATAAATGCGTGAGGCCTTGATAATAAATACCATTTTTTACAGCAATTTCCGCGGTTGGACTAGTAACCAATAACATTAACATTGGGCCGTAGCCTGCTAAAGCGTAATGCTGGCCGATTTTTAGCCCTAATTCAGATGGAATATCTTTTGCAATCACTTGAAGAATATCCCACTCAAGATCTGGATGAATAATAGCACTCGGATCTAATGCATTTGCTTGCAACCCAATACTCTCTAAGCGTGTATCTACATCTATACCCACTTGACGCATGCCTTGAATTAAATACAACAAACCGAGTATGGATCTTTTCATTGGAAATTTTTTGATTCTTCATTTTTACAATTTGATTAGTTTTACCTGAAACTGGACACAAAGAATATTGCCGAAAAGATCAATTTTTGCTGCCTGCATAATCATATTCTATTTTCAAAAAATTCATTAAGATGGCATTGCTCATAAAATTATATGGAAATATTCTATGCAGGGTATCGATAAAATCAAAACATTAGCCCCAAGCACCTCAAAATATAAAGTCGCGATTATTGGTTCAGGTTTTGGGGGTATTGCAGCAGCGATTCGCTTACTTCAAAACAATATACGTGATGTGGTGATTTTAGAAAAAGCCAGTGATGTCGGTGGAACATGGCGTGAAAATCAATACCCTGGTGCGGCCTGTGATGTACAATCTCATATGTATTCCCTCTCGTTTGCAGCCAAAACCGACTGGTCAAAACGCTATGCTGAAGCACCTGAAATTTTAGAATATATTCAAAACTTAATTAAAAGTTATGAATTAAACCCGCTTATTCAATTTAATAAAGAAGTCATTTCTACCATTTATAACGAAAACGAATGTCACTGGGATATTCATCTAAAAGATGGGCAGCAATTACAAGCTCAATTTTTAATTTTTGCTTCAGGTCCATTGCATATTCCTCAAATTCCAAACATAAAAGGGATTGAGAAATTTAAGGGTGAAATATTTCATTCTGCATCATGGAATCATCAGTATGATTTAAACGGTAAAGCAATTGCCTCGATTGGAACAGGCGGTAGCGCAATTCAATACATTCCAGAAATTGCGCCAAAAGCAGAACAACTTTACGTCTTTCAACGTACGGCTGCATGGGTAATTCCCCGTGACGAACGTCAATACAATGCGCTGGATAAACGTTTGTTTGAAAAGTTTGACTGGTTTCGTAAATTACACCGTGCGCGCCTCTATTGGTCGAATGAATCTCGCGTCGTTCCGATTGTTAAACCTCAAATGATGAAATTAGGTCAAAAGCTTGCTACGGCGTTCATTCATTATCAGGTAAAAAATAAGTCCATCGCTAAGAAGCTGACACCAGATTATACGATGGGCTGTAAACGCATCTTGGTATCAAACAAATATTATCCTACGTTTAATCGCCCCAATGTTGAATTAGTGACTGATGCTATTGAGCAAATCACTGAAGACAGCATCATCACCAAAGATGGAATCAAACGCAAAATTGACTGCCTCATTTATGGCACAGGTTTTATTACCGACCCAAGAATTTATCTAAAGTCTTTTCAGTGCTACGGCGAAAATAATCTTGAACTGAAAGATGCTTGGCAAGAGGGTGCAGAAAGTTATCTTGGCATGAGCACCAAAGGTTTTCCGAATCTATTCCAACTCTTAGGTCCCAACACAGTCTTAGGGCATAATTCTGTTATTTTCATGATTGAATCTCAAGTCAATTATATTGTGCAATTGATTCAAGCTTCAGATCAGTTAAAAGTTGATGCAGTCGCTGTTAAAGCAGAGGTTCAAGATCAATTTAATGAGAAGGTTCAAGCGCAGTTTCAAGGCACGGTTTGGCAATCAGGTTGCGTGAGCTGGTATCAACAAGAAGGTGGAAAAAACTTCTCTTTATGGCCAAGTTATACTTGGAAATACTGGTTAGACACACGTAAAGTGAAGTTAGCGGATTATCGTTTTTTATCTAAAATACCGTATACTCTTAGTACGTCTTAATTATTTGTCAAAATCAAGAGCCAAAACCATCAGCTAAAAATCAGCAAACAAAATTTAAAACTAATTAAGCTAAAAACCCAATAAGCACTGAAATAAAGTGCTTATTGTCATTTTATTCACTTGGTAATTTGTCATAATTGTATACAACTACTCATACAATATTTTTTATGCAATCTCTTTGGCTTATTTTTCAACTTCTCATTTGTTTATTTCTCGGCTTTATCGCATTAGGACGTCTACCTAAATCGCTTGAAACTTTTGCTTTAAAGTTACTGCCCTACTTTACCTATATCTTGCTAGTGGCAATCGCCATTGAATTCGAACAAACTTTATATAGCATAAGCTCTCCAGCACTCATTTTAACCAATGCGATTATTCTTGCCTTCACTACCTCTGTGGGTGCATTCTTATTTTGTTATCTACTTTATAAAGCCATTGGTTATCAGCCAACCCAAGGTAAAGTGTCCTTCAGTTTACTGACCAAATCCTTAATCAATATTAGCTATGCTTTTCTCGCCTTATTATTGGGTTATGTAATTGCCGTCTTGATCAGTCAACTTGAGCTAAATATACATATCAGTTCATGGAATCTATTATTGGTATTTATGTTCTTGATCGGTCTAGATTTGGCTCGCTCACCTCTTGATCGCTCTTGGCTCAACTGGAAAATACTTCTTGTACCTGTAGGATGTATTATCGGATCTATATTTGGTGCATTTATCGCGGCGCTAGTGATCCATAATATCAGTTTGAAAGATCTTATTATGCTTTCGCAAGGTTATGGTTTTTATTCAATGTCAGGCATTGTCGTCACTGAGCTTAAAAATGCTGAACTCGGAAGCGTTGCTTTAATCAACGACTTATTCCGTGAGATTTTTGCCATACTTTTTATGTATATGATCGGTTGGCGTTACCCCCGCTCTGCCATCTCTTCAGCTGGTGCAACGGCGATGGATGTAACACTGCCTATGGTCAAACAAGCCTGCGGAAATGAGTTTATTCCTCATGCCATGGTGAGTGGTTTTATTCTTTCAATTTTAGCGCCAATATTATTAAGTATATTGGCGGCTTTATGATTTCAAGCTAGACCTTTATAAAACTTTAAAACAAAACATTAAGCAAAAAAAATCAGCTATAAGTAGCTGATTTTTTTAACCAGACCATCAGCCAGCCAGTGCTTTTTCGATATCTTCTTCAAGCGTTTCAGGCTTCGTGGTTGGTGCATAACGATTTAAAACTTTACCGTCTTTACCAATCAGAAATTTAGTGAAATTCCATTTAATCCCACTGCCTAAAACCCCTTTACTGTTATTGGTTAAATAACGGAATATCACGTGAGCTTCTGGACCTTTGACATTAACTTTTGCAAACATTGGAAAAGAAACACCATAATTTCGTTGGCAGAAAGCACCAATTTCCTCATTGTCGCCTGGGTCTTGTCCGCCAAATTGATTACACGGAAAACCAAGCACTTCTAAACCTTGAGCATTATATTTTTCATATAATTTCTCGAGTCCAGCAAATTGCGGTGTAAAACCACATTTACTTGCCGTATTTACAATCAACAACACCTTGCCTTCATAGTCAGATAATTGTTTATTTGCACCTTCTAATAATTCCGCTTCAAACTGATAGATGTTGGTCATGGATAGGTTTCCTCATCATTTTTCTTTTCTGTTTTTAATTCTAATGACGCAGAGTTTACGCAATAACGTAGTCCTGTAGGTTCTGGTCCATCCTCAAACACATGCCCCAAATGTGCGTCACAGTGATGGCAAACAATTTCAGTCCGGTTCATACCATGAGAGTGATCATCATGCTCTTCTATTACAGAAGGATTAATCGCTCGATAAAAGCTGGGCCAACCACAACCGCTGTCGTATTTTGTTTCTGAAGAAAATAGCTCTTCTCCACAACAACGGCAGATATATGTACCATCTTGCTTGGTATTCCAAAACTTACCAGTGAATGCTGCTTCCGTACCTTTCTGACGGGTAACCCGATATTCCTCAGGCGATAACTCTCTTTGCCACTCTCGGTCTGTTTTATTGAGTTTTCCCATGATTAACTCCTTTAAATCTTTGACATTCAGTGTCATGCTTCAGTACCTTCATATTTACGCTAGAGCTCACTAAATTTCTAGCTAAATTTCTACATAGATTGTGATAATTGGTAATCTATATTCACTCACCCAGAATAATTGGATGGAAATATGTCCGTTTTAGGTAACACATCACCACGACAAATAAAAAAATCGTCAAAGCTCGAGCATGTTTGCTACGACATTCGTGGACCTGTGTTACGCGCCGCCAACGAAATGGAAGAAGCAGGACATAAGATTATTAAGTTGAATATTGGCAATCCTGCTCCTTTCGGTTTTGAAGCACCCCAAGAAATTATCAATGATGTTGCTTTGAATTTACCGAATGCGATTGGTTATACCGACTCTAAAGGTATCTTCCCTGCGCGTAAGGCAGTTTGTCAGTATTACCAACAGAAAGGCATTTTTGATATGGACGTCAATGACGTATATATCGGCAATGGTGTCTCTGAACTGATTGTAATGTCTATGCAAGGTTTATTGGATGATGGCGATGAAATGCTGGTTCCAATGCCTGACTATCCGTTGTGGACTGCGGCTGTAAACTTATCAGGTGGTACTGCGATTCACTATAAATGTGATGAAGAAGACAACTGGTATCCGGACATTCAAGACATGGAAAACAAAATCACGCCAAATACGCGTGGTATTGTGATTATTAATCCGAATAATCCGACTGGCGCTGTTTATCCACGCCATGTTTTAGAAAAAATAGTCGCTTTGGCGAAAAAATATGATCTGATTTTATTTGCAGATGAAATTTATGACAAAATCGTTTATGACGGTATTGAACATGTCTCTGTAGCCGCACTCGCAGGCAATCTACTGTGCGTATCATTCAACGGGTTATCTAAATCTTACCGAATCGCTGGTTTCCGTTCGGGTTGGATGGCAATCACAGGCGATAAATCCCGTGCTGCAGATTATATTGAAGGTTTAGACATGTTGGCCTCTATGCGTTTATGCGCTAACCATCAAGCCCAATATGCCATTCAAACTGCTCTTGGAGGTTATCAATCGATTAATGATTTGATTCGTCCAGGCGGCCGTCTTTATGAACAACGTAATATTGCTTGGCAAATGCTCAATGAGATTCCTGGCGTATCTTGTGTTAAACCTGAAGGTGCAATGTATTGCTTCCCTAAACTTGACCCAGAAATTTATCCGATTCAGGATGATGAACAGTTGATGCTAGATTTCCTAAAAGCAGAAAAAGTGCTTTTAGTTCAAGGGACAGGTTTTAACTGGCCAACACCCGATCATTTCCGAGTGGTATTCTTACCTGCTGAAAATGAACTTCGAGAAGCGATTAATCGTCTGGATCGATTCTTGTCGAAAATGCGTTAATCATGACTTGATTGATTCTTGAGTATGCCCTGAATGATTCTTGAATGAATGTTGAGTGAGTATTGAAAAGCTTAGACTTTAGGGTTTAAGCTTTTTTTAAATAAATTTTATTAATTCATAATTTCAAATTTACATAATCTATTTAAAACAGCTTTATCCGCTTAGACACGAGCACTATCAATTTAAATGATCTAACGCAGATTCCTATTTATTATTAGATATATTCAATTTCATATGATTCGTTTACCTTACGACATGGCATAGAAAATGCTTTAACTTGAAGCTAAAGATATATTTGAACTTAAAGTTGAATGCATTAAAACGAGATGCTTAGTTTGAAAGCTAAAAATTGAATGTTAAAACCAAAAGAAACTTTAAAGGATGAATCATGAAAAAAACACTAAGCGTACTGACACTTTCTCTTGGTCTACTTTTACCCTTAAGCAGTTTTGCAAAAAATAATGTGGTCGTGGTCGCGACTGGCGGTACGATTGCTGGTGCTGGCGCAAGCTCGACCAATAGCGCAACGTATACCGCTGCGAAAGTCCCTGTAGATGCATTACTGACCGCTGTACCGCAAATTCAAGATTTAGCAAATGTCAGTGGCGTACAAGCCATGCAAGTTGCCTCTGAAAGTATTACAGATAAAGAGCTTCTCTCATTGGCACGACAAGTAAACGACTTAGTTAAAAAACCTGATGTGAATGGTGTGGTCATTACTCATGGTACAGATACCTTAGAAGAAACTGCTTTCTTTTTAAATTTGGTCATTCATACAGACAAACCTATTGTCTTGGTGGGCTCAATGCGTCCTTCGACAGCTCTGTCTGCTGATGGCCCTTTGAATTTATACAGCGCTGTGGCCCTTGCAGCTGACGATACGGCGAAAGGCAAAGGTGTTTTCATTTTAATGAACGACAGTATTTTTGCTGCCCGTGACGTGACCAAAGCAATTAACTTACATACCCACTCTTTTGGTAGTCAATGGGGCGCTTTAGGGACCTTAATTGAAGGAAAGTCTTATTGGTTTAGACAGTCTGTAAAACGCTTCAATAATCGCTCAGAATTTAACATTGAGAACATCAAAGGTGATGCTTTACCGCTGGTACAAATTGTTTATGGTTCGAGCAATATGGTTCCTGATGCTTATACTGCCTATGCTAAAGCGGGTGCAAAAGCGATCATTCATGCAGGTACAGGAAATGGCTCAGTCGCTAAAAACATTGTGCCAACACTGAACGAATTACAAAAAAATGGCGTTCAAATCATTCGATCTTCACGCGTTCCTCAAGGGTTCGTATTACGTAATGCTGAACAACCTGATGATAAATATGGTTGGGTGGTTGCGCATGATTTAAATCCACAAAAAGCAAAACTTTTGGCAGCCTTAGCGCTCACTAAAACCAAAGATGCTAAAGAAATTCAACGTATGTTCTGGGACTACTAATCTGTCTAAAATAGAAATGTTTCATACATTTCATTTAGCACATTAAATTCTTATTTAGCGTATTTAGTCCATTTTCAAATGCATTACTGCTCAACTCAGCCGTAATGCATTAAAATAATCTCTTTAGACACATGATTAGAATTAGACTTATTTAAAACTAAATCTTTGCATGAGTCATTTTTTAAAAACAAGTTCACCATCAGTCTTCTCTCAATAATCAATTATTCTAATCCTCTCCAAAATAGAAATAGAAATAGAAATTCACATATAAATTCATCGCCACTTAGAGAACTTTTTAGATTGATGAAAGAGGCCTATTGATACATTTTGTTTTGAATCGTTTTATGTCTACAATTTCAGTTCATACTTAAAAATAATCATTTTTTGTTTTAAGAATTATTGACTCACCGCAATTAAGAATCATACAAGCAATTAAATTAATCATTCGAGATTTGTCAGATTGTGCTTTCATTTTGAATAAATGTACGCAAAATATTCAAAGACTTCTTTTGGTTCAGCTAAAAATTATAAAACAGCGGTTTTGCAGTCACGGAACAACGAGAGCATGTTAAAATAGACTTAGACTTAGCGAAGGATTCATTTATGCAGTTTGTACATCTTGGTATTCATACAGAATTTT
>JAHLFF010000307.1 GCA_018883945.1 Candidatus Acinetobacter avistercoris | reverse complement strand
GGCATTGATCGAAAAACATTTCCCTTGTTTCTAAAGGAATGTGAGTTTAGATTCAACTATGGATCGCCCAAAGAGCAGCTAAAAACACTGCTAATTTGGACGAAAATTTAACCTGTTCTACTACAGCCCCTAAAATTTTGATCGAATTCTCTTGAAATACTAAAAAAGTCTCTCTTGAATTAGAGAGACTTTTTTTATTGAAAATTTTGTGCTTAAGAATTTCTTATGTTTAGAGCATTTTATGTTTGAGAACGTTTTAGGTTTGAGGATTAGGCGGAACTAAAGTGTCCAAATCTTTATCAGACATTTGATCCAGCTCTTTAATATCTGTTTTGATCTTCCAACTGTCAGCAACTTCTACAGGTTGCGGCAAACGCGCTTCTAACCAGTCACAAATGACGTCAGGTGGGAAGTCAGCATGGTTGCATTGAATGACCCAAGCCAAAAATTGTTTCGCTTCACCATTCATATAAGGGGGTGGGGATACGGGTAAGAACTGAGTCGGTAGACGCTCATTTTTAGAAATGTAATTTAAAACATGTCCCAGTTCTTGAACTGTTTGCCAAGCGAGCGGATGTTCAATATTGATTTGAAATTTAAACCACCACGCATTTTTTCCATCAGTACCATATGAGTCTATGAAAGATTCTTGCACGCTTGGGATTTTACAAAAAAATTGATGTAGACGATCAAAATTGAGTTCTGACACGATTGAGAATTCCACATGGTTTTAAAAAATTGATTCTAACAGAAGCTAACTCGGCTAGGCGATGCTTCTCTCTTGTGATGAGCTGATGTGTTATCAATTTGTATAATTTATATTCATTTTTTCTCTTAATTCTTGGTATAAACTAGATCTAGTTAAGCGAACCTAGGAGCTTGAGCATGCGCAATAATATAAAATTAAAAAATGTGAATCGCTTGTATTTAGTGTGCTTGGGTTCTTTATTGACGTTATTTTCTCATACTGCGATGGCAGCAAATGATTGGGGGGATTATCGTGGTGTTGAGCAAAAAAAACCTCAACCGTCTAATCATCCACGATCAAATGCTTATGGATATTCAAGTTATAAGGGTTATGCCAATCCATATGGAACACCCCTACCTCCACAGCAATATCCGATTCGGCCACCTGTCAATCAACGACCTTATCCACCCAATCGATCTTCACATCCAGCGCCTTATCCAGTTTATCCGCAGCAGAATGGATTAACCATTATTTATAATCAACAATTCCCACAACAGACCGAGTATCACTCTCAACATTCTGGCTTTCTGAATGGTGCTGATGGTCGAATTGAAAGTTCAACCTATACGTTAATATCGGATTGGCGGCGCTATGGTTTACCCGCACCGAATATAGGGATGCATTGGATATATCAAAATGGACGTTATATCCAAATTGAGAATGATCGCTAAGGATCTAGGATAAGGGTGTTAGCCCTCTTATCGATCGTGATATCTATATGCGTTAAATGTAATTTTGATGTGATTTGTATATTCAACTTTAAGCCAACTCATCATCTTCTGGGCGTGGTGTTTTACCCATAGGTAGGGGCTTGTCTTGATGCTTTTCACGGATGACGGACGGGAAGTTCCATGATGCAAAACGAACCACCAAGATTGCAAAAGCCAGAATTAAAATAGATCCGGTAATAATGACTAAATCGATACTGGCTTTGTGCGTGTGTTGAATATCAGAGATTAGTAATCGGGTGAGCGCTGTAATCGCAATATAAATCAGGAAACGTACAGGCATATGGTTGGTTTTAAAATAAATACCGACCATTGCACCGAGTTCTAAATAAATAAAAAGTAGCAAGATATCGTCAATCGTTGCGAACTTTTTAACGGTTAACATTTCAATCACCGTATGTCCAGCCGACCAGATGACCATACAACCAATAATAAATAAAGCAATATAATGGAAGCTTTCTACTGCAATATTTCCGAAGCGATCTAAAAAGGATTCTATTTTTTCGACTTGTGAGCTTTTTTGAGTCATGGTGATCTACTTTTAGGGCAGCATTTTGAATTCAGTTTAGTCATGCAAGTTCCATGCACATTGATCATTAAAATTTAATTCTATGAATATTGCAGATTTAGTGTTTTATTTACTCAAAAATGCTGTAGTGTATTCTTGTCATTTAACGAAAGAAGGATAATCATGTTAAATAAAATTCAAACAAAAATTGACGGCCTTGCACAAGGGAAAAAATTGATCTTGGGCTCAGGCATTCGAGCTGAAGCAATGCAAGAGGTGATTGCATTTTGTGAAGAGCTTCATGCAAATGGTCAAATTCGGATCGTGAAAATTAACAAAGCGAATGATACCAACAATGCGTTGGTGACTGGCATTATTCTCGAAAAAGTTTAAGTTATAATTTTAGATACAAAAAACCTGTTACTGATAAATCAGTAACAGGTTTTTTTATAAAGACTTAAGATTGATTTGTGAAGTAATCGTCACTGAAACCCATCACTGTTTCAGAGCTTGCTTTGATCCGTGCAAGACGCGTATGCAGTTCAGGTAAAATACGTTGGATAAAATAGTTCACCAGCGATAATTTATTTTGATAAAAGTCACCTGATTTGGTATTGGCAGCTTTGGCTATTTTTGCAAACATATAAGTAAAGCTGAGTAAGCCAACCGCATGTAAGTAATCAACCGCCGCAGCATTCGAATAATCTGGATTTTCTTGAGCACGTTCAAGAATTGTTTGTGTAATCACTTCTAATTCAGTTGCTGCATCTAAAGTCGCATCTTTGATGTAGTTGAGATCTGCATCTAAATCATTAGCAAAATCACGAATCTCAGCGATATATTCAGCGATAAACTGGCCATTGCACTTAATCGTTTTACGTCCAATCAAATCTTGAGATTGAACACCATTGGTGCCTTCGTAAATTTGTGAAATGCGTAAGTCGCGGATACATTGCTCCATACCCCATTCACGAATATAACCATGTCCACCAAAGACCATCTGTGCATCAAGTGTTGCATTAAAAGCAGTGTCGGTTAAATATGCTTTAGCAATCGGGGTGAGAAGCGCAACACGGTTATTTGCAGCAGCCACAGCTTCTGGATCGGTTGAGAACTTGGTGATATCTAACTGTTGTCCAACATAGACTGCAAAAGCGCGTGAAGCTTCATTGTTGGCACGGACATTGAGTAACATACGACGAACATCACCATGAACTAAGATGCTGTCGGCAGCTTTGTCTGGTGATTTGGCACCTGTTGCACTACGACCTTGAAGACGATCTGTTGCATATTGTGCTGCATTTTGGTAGGCATATTCTGAAGCACCTAAGCCTTGGATACCCATCGATAAACGTTCATAGTTCATCATCACGAACATCGCTGCCAGACCTTCATTTTCTTTGCCAACCAAATAGCCTTGAGCAGCATCAAAATTCATCACACAGGTTGCAGATGCTTTAATCCCCATTTTATGCTCAATTGAACCTGGACCCGCGCTATTACGCTCACCCAAAGAACCATCAGCATTGACGATATATTTAGGAACGATGAATAAAGAAATACCACGCGAGCCTGCAGGGGCATTGGGTGTTTTTGCGAGCACCAAGTGAATGATATTTTCAGCAAGGTCATGATCACCACCAGTGATGAAAATCTTAGTCCCTGTAATCTTGTAGGTACCATCTTCATTTGGTTGAGCTTTGGTTTTAATAATACCTAAGTCTGTACCCGCATGTGGTTCAGTAAGGCACATGGTGCCTGACCATTCACCAGAATATATTTTAGGTAAATAGGTTTCTTTTTGCTCTTGAGATGCATAGCTATTTAAAGCCATACCTGCACCTACAGACAGCAGTGGATAAAGCATGAATGATGGATTGGTTGCGAATAACATTTCATCTGCTAATACCGTCAGCATTTTAGGCATGCCTTGACCGCCCCATTCTTCATCAGCCGCTAAGCCAATCCAACCACCTTCAGCATATTGTTGAAATGCTTCTTTAAAGCCAGCAGGGGTCGTCACAGCGCCATTGTTATAGGTAGCACCTTCTTCATCACCTGTACGGTTGATTGGAAGTGTGACATTTTGAGCGAATTTCGCCATTTCTTCTAAGATGGCTTCTGCTGTAGCTGCATCAACATGTGCAAGATTTTCATTGGCTTGCCAGAATTGTTCTGCTTTGAAAACATCATTTAAAATGAATTTCATGTCGGCTAGAGGCGCATTGTAAATTGGCATTTTTCGATCACCTATTTTTTGTTAATCTATGGATTAGCTAGAGTCTAAACAAGCTGTGCTGCTGTTGTTAGACGACTAAAGGTTAACATTGTTGATTTATTGGGTTTGAGTTTTGATTAATAAAAAAGGACAGCCATCATGTTTTGGCCGTCCTTCTTATTTAAGTGATGAGACTCATCTTCATTAGAATGCGAAATGTTCAGCATCTAAAGACATGAGTGGCTCAAGACCACCTGCAATCACGTCTACGTGTGAACGTACGCGCGGCAAGATTTTCTTAAAGTAGAAGCGAGCAGTGGTTACTTTTGCATTGTAGAAATCGACTTCAGTTGAACCCGAAGCAAGTTTCTCTTGTGCGACTAGTGCCATTCGCGCCCACAAATATGCAAGCGTTACATAACCCGAGAAGTAGAGGTAATCTACAGCAGCAGCACCGACTTCATCTGGATTTTGCATTGCACGCATGCCAATCTGCATGGTCAAATCACCCCATTCTTTATTAAGCGCAGCCAATGGCTCAACAAATTCTTTCATTGCAGCATTGTCTTTGTTTGCTTCAATAAATTTATGGATGATTTTAGTGAAATCTTTCAGCATTGCACCTTGGGTTTGTAATACTTTACGACCCAATAAATCCAATGCTTGAATTTCAGTTGTGCCTTCGTATAAACATGCGATACGTGTATCACGTACAATTTGTTCCATACCGTGTTCTGAAATAAAACCATGACCACCAAACACTTGAACACCGTGTTTCGCAGCTTCAGAACCTGCTTCTGTTAAGAAAGCTTTTGCAATCGGCGTGAGAAGAGACAAAATATTGTCAGCAAATTTGCGTTCTTCCTCAGATTCAGCCTGTTCTACAACATCGGCATAGTGTGCCAAGTCATAAACCAATGCACGACCACCCTCAGCAAATGCTTTTTGCGTTAAAAGCATGTTACGAACAGCGGGATGCACAATAATTGGATCGGCATCTTTTTCAGGCGCTTTAGGACCTGAAAGTGAACGCATCGCTAAACGGTCTTTCGCATAAGCCAACGCACCTTGGAAAGAACTTTCTGCAGCAGCCAAACCTTGAACAGCAGTACCAATACGCGCAGTGTTCATAAAGGTAAACATGGCATTTAAACCACGGTTTTCAGGTCCAATCAAGAAACCTTTGGCTTGATCAAAGTTGATCACACAGGTGGCATTACCATGAATACCCATTTTGTGTTCAATTGATCCACAACGTACAGCATTGCGTTCGCCAACTTCACCATCAGCCGTTAAGTTGAATTTAGGAACAATAAAGAGTGAGATCCCTTTGGTGCCTTTCGGTGCACCTGGCAGGCGTGCAAGTACAATGTGAACAATATTGTCCGCCATGTCATGCTCACCAGCAGAGATAAAGATTTTTTCACCAGAAATCGCGTAGCTACCATCCGCATTCGGTTCAGCTTTAGAACGGATAATACCAAGGTCAGAACCTGCATGAGATTCTGTTAAACACATGGTACCTGTCCATTCACCAGATACGAGTTTGGTTAGAAAAGTTTGTTTTTGTTCATCTGTACCATGGTGTTCGATTGTACGCACTGCACCATGTGAAAGACCAGGGTACATACCCCATGCCCAGTTAGATGAACCAATCATTTCAGAAATGATAATACCGAGTGAGTTCGGTAAGCCTTGACCACCGTATTGCTCTTCGGCAGCTAAAGAAGGAAAGCCGAGTTCTACGTATTTTTTATAGGCTTCTTTAAAACCTGTAGGCGTTTTGACTTCGCCGTCATTCCAAGTACAACCTTCACGGTCGCCAATTTGATTGAGCGGAGAAAGCTCATTTTCACAGAAGTCCGCAGCGGCTTCTAAGTATTGATCCACCAATTCACGGCTTACGTTTTCTTTGAATGCAGGGAGCTTCGCATAATGTGCTTCAGCATTTAATAATTCATGCAAAACGAATTGCATATCACGTACAGGCGCTTTGTATTGTGGCATATCGTGTTCCTCAATACTGGTTAGACCAGATTTATAATCTTAATAAAAAAATGTAGCGTCTTCTATGACAACTATTTAGTTCTAATACATCGTGCAATAACTTATGCTTTGGTACAAGTTTTATAGACGTTTTCTGTGTGACTGTAAAGTCAAAGAAAAAACACAGAGAAATGCTAAGTATTTATAGTGTATGGATATTTGATTAGAATTGTATGAAACAAATTGTCAAAAAACGTAAAGAGATATGTCAACAAAAAAGGCGCATTATGCGCCTTTCTCAGATTTGAAAATTTATGCAGTTTTGTTTGTTGCTAAAGCGGGTGCCGAATTAGGTTGAAAGCGAACTTCACATTTACCATTTACAGATTTTTCACCCATTTTAATTTGGACTATTTTTCCATCTGTTTGACCCGCACATGCTTGAGCAAACGCTTGTTGTTGAGCTTGGCGCTGTGCGAGGCGTAAGTCATAGGCTTTAATGAGTTCGGCTCTTTTGGCATCTGTTAAAGGCTCGCCACGTTTTTGATCTAAACCACGAACTTCACCACGCATAGGACGGTGTTCACCACGAACATGCTTCATCTCTTTACGATCAGCTTTGAATTTGATGACACACGTTCCATCAATGGTACGTTCACCAGCTTTAACCTGAACGGCTGAACCAACTGCCTTACCATCGCAGGCTTTTTGCATTTGTGCAAAAGCTTGTTTACGCTCTGTTTTATATTGTTTAAATGCTTCACGTTTTTCTGGGCTCATGCGTTTTTGTTCATGACCTTTCATTGAACGCGGATCTTTTTGCGGAGTTGTCGTGGTTTGACAAGCCGTTAATGCGCCTAGGCTGAAAAGACCAGTACTTACAATTGCAATTTTAGTCATCGCTTTCATTGTTGTTATCCTCGCAGTTTGGGATTTAATATCGGTGAGATTTAATTTCAATGTCGCCAGACTAATCAATAATGATGAAGAAACAATGGACTTTTCATGCCTTTTTTAGTTATTGCTGAATTAGCTAAGATTGAGTTTGTGCGTTAGAGATTGAAATGACTTAAAGAGTAAAACCTCAAATATCGGCATTCTTCGAATAAATTTTTACGAATTAAAAACATTGAACAAAGATGAAGAAACAATGAAGAGTTTTTTTATGCACGCTTCTATACAATCATATGACCTATACAATCCAATGAAATGAAATTGTGAGTCCCATTTTGAATACACGTCGCGTTCCAATCGCATTGCGCTTATTTTTAACTGTGTTATTGACAACCTTGTTAATTACTACAGTGAGTTTGAGTGTCTTACATTGGACGATGCAAAAAAACTTCACCCAATATATCGCAAATGTCGAAATGCAGAAGCTTGACTATCTGATTGAAAACTTGGCTGAAGTTTATAATGTATATGATGATTGGGGCAATGCAGTCCAAGCGCAAATCTTGCAAATTGAAGGCAAGGCAGGACCTGACGATTATGACCGTTTATCACGTTGGTGGTTGCGTCGACAATATGACATTGCCTTACAACAGCGTTATTTTAAAGAACATACGGTGATGAGCGAACTCGATGCGCGTGGCGCGACGATGATGAACGCCGAAGACTTAAAGGTTTTAGAAGCAAATTTACCTTCAGAGTTCCAACCTTTCGAGGGTTTAACCTTTCCACTCAGTTCGAGTCAATATCAATACCGTGTTTCCGCACAAACTGATGAGAAACGCTTAGCTGAATTAAAACAAGCCGATAAAATACAGGGCAAAAAGCTGTTTATTTCAATGTCTGATCATTTGGGCTTGAGTGCACGCCTTTCTTTATATGATGCTAAAAAGCAATTTGTATTGGGCGAGCCTTCAGAAAATGCAGTCTCTTTCAGACCCATTACGGTTAAGGGCGAAGTGGTTGCTTATTTAGGTTTACGTCCACTTTTAAATCAAGATGATGCTTTAAGTATTAACTTTTTTAGCGATCAAAAACGATATTTGCTGTTGATCTATATTTTATCTTTTTTAACCAGTTTGATTGCTGCATTATTGTTGGCGACTTATTTTAGAAAGCCGATTCAACAATTACTTAATGCAACGCGTGAATTAACACAAGGTAATTATCAGTACCAAGTGAAAGTCAATCGTAATGATGAGTTGGGTGACTTGTCGACTGAAATTAACCAACTTGCTGTCATTTTAGAGCAACATGAAAACTCACGTCGTCAATGGGTAGCGGATACTTCACATGAGTTGAAAACGCCGCTCGCAGTGTTGCAAGCTCAGATTGAAGCGATGCAGGATGGTATTCGAAAACCTACACCTGAGCACTTTGCCTCAATGTTGGCGCAAGTAAATAGTTTGAAAAAACTCACACAAGATTTGGCCGACTTAGCTCAAGCAGAAGCACAACAACTTAATTTTTATTTTGCTGAAGTTGATCCTTGGTCTGTGGTACTACAGGAAATAGAAAACTTTAAACCAAAATTTGAACAAGCAAATTTACAAATTAGTGCGCAGGGTGAGGGCACTCAATTACAATTAGATGTCGATCGCTTTAAGCAAATTATGGTCAACTTATTGGGCAATAGTATTCGTTATACTGAGTCTGGCGGTGAGATTAAAGTTCATACTTTAGAAGATGCTCATCATTGGACCGTGATTGTAGATGATAGTCCCTTTGGTTTGAGTGATGAGCAATTATCACATTTGGGCGAAAGATTCTATCGCGCAGATGATTCACGAACGCGAAGTACCGGCGGCACAGGTTTGGGCTTGGCATTATCGATGAAAATCGTTCAAGGTTTACAAGGCACGTTAACATTTGATCATTCACCATTGGGTGGTTTGCGTTGCACATTGACCTTTCCGAAACACACGAAAGCACAGTAAAAGGAAGACACATGAAGCATGTGATGTTGGTTGAAGATGAAGTTGAACTTGCACAATTGGTACGTGATTATTTAGAAGCAGCGGGTTATGAAGTCAGCATGTTTCATGATGGTCAAGAAGCCTATAACAGTTTCCAGCAACGTAAACCGAGTCTAATGATTTTAGACTTAATGGTGCCACGTATGGATGGTCTGACCATTTGCCGTAAAGTGCGTGAACAGTCTGATCTACCGATTATTATGGTCACTGCACGTACTGAAGAAATTGACCGTGTCTTGGGCTTAAACATGGGTGCAGATGATTATCTCTGCAAACCCTTTAGCCCTAAAGAGTTAGTTGCACGTGTTCAAGCCGTATTGCGCCGTTTAGATCGTAAAGCTGAGCCTGAAACGAATAATCTATTTCGAATAGATAAAGCGCAACAGCGTATTTGGTATCAACAAAAGACGTTGAATTTGACACCCACTGAGTTTCGCTTGCTTGAATTGTTTTTAGAGCATGTTGGACAGGTGTATTCACGGGTTCAGTTACTCGATCACATTAATCCAGATAGTTTTGAAGTGGCTGACAGAGTGATTGACAGTCATATCAAAAATTTACGTCGTAAGATTTCAGATGCGGCTGAGACGGGTAACCGTCATGAATGGGTTCAAGCTGTTTATGGCGTTGGTTATCGTTTTGAATATCCTGATGATTAATTCGAATGATGAATGCTGATGGTTTATTTTTTATCAATTAAAGCGTTCAAAAAACCTTTTCATAAGTCGAAAAATGATCATTGAGTAGCAGTAAATTGGTATATGAAAATCCCTTCTCCTTTTGGGAGAAGGTTAGGGTGAGGGAATACTCCTCGTGAGCGTGTTGCGTGAATAATGACTTTTTGAAATAAGTCTAATGATTTAACTTCAATCTGGTTGATTAAGAAAATAAATTAAAAAGCTCAAATTTAACGTTGAGCTTTTTTAATTTCTAATCTTTTTAAATTTGAGCTTTATAACTTTAAGCTTAATAACTTTAAGTATTAAAACAATAAAAATGGGTCAATACAGTCTCGTCCATTTTTCTCGTTCAGATGAGTTCGATTTTTGAGGCGACATAGTATTTATACGTCCTTAAAAACTTTTCTTTTCAGCCAAAGTGAAACACTGACTAAAGCAATCAAGACAGGGACTTCCACCAAGGGGCCAATAATCGTGGTAAAAGCAACAGGTGATGCAAGGCCAAAAGTGGCAATCGCAACAGCCAGTGCAAGTTCAAAATTGTTTCCAGCTGCAGTGAATGAGATGGCAGCTGTTTTAGGGTAGTCATTTCCCATCCATTTACTCATAAAAAAGCTAATGAAAAACATCGCTATAAAGTAAATGATTAATGGAAGAGCAATTCTGAGTACATCCAATGGTAAGTTTATGACTTCACCACCTTTTAGACTAAACATTGCAACAATGGTCAATAACAGTGCAAGTAGGCTAAGTGGACTAATTTTAGAAATAAATTGAGTTTGATACCACAACAGCCCTTTTTGCTTCACCAATATCAGCCGAGTTAAAAAGCCCAATAAAAATGGAATACCCAAATAAATAAGAACAGCGTGGGTGATAGTCCAAAAGCTGACATGGATGACCTGTGCACTTACACCAAAAAAGGGAGGTAAGACAGTCAAAAATAACCAAGCATATGTACTAAAAAAAATAATTTGGAAAATGCTATTAAATGCGACCAGTGCAGCAACATACTGATTATCACCACAGGCGAGATTGTTCCAGACCAAAACCATTGCAATACAACGTGCCAAACCAATGAGAATGACTCCAGTCATATACTCAGGATAGTCATGTAAGAAAATAAGGGCTAAAGGAAACATTAAACAAGGTGCAATGAGCCAATTTTGGATCAAGGACAGCATCAATATTCGTTTATCTTTAAAGACTTGTGGTAATGCTGCATAGTCCACTTTTGCCAGTGGTGGATACATCATTAAAATCAGACCAATCGCAATCGGAATATTGACTGAATCAATACTCATTTGATTTAAAGCAAGCGATGTTTGAGGAAAGAAGACAGCAATCCCAACACCCAATGCCATGGCTATAAAAATCCATAACGTTAAGTTACGGTCTAAAAATGAAAGTTTGGACGTAGACATAAACTTACTCAATCGTTGAAATTTTATTGATTTCGACGCTTAATTCAGTATGAGAAAGTCTGTCTAAATTCAGGTCAAACAAGGCATCTAAACGTTTGTTAATGTGTTGAACTGTCAACAAGAAAGCGTTGAGCTTTTCTGCTTGAGGTAGGTCTAGATGTGATGGATCAGATAATCCCCAATGTGCTTTTATGGCGTGACCTAAATAAAGTGGACAAGCTTCTTGAGCTGCCGAATCACAAACAGTGATGACCACATCTGGTTGATACTGCTCACAAGCATCAATGCTTTTACTCCATAAGCCTTCAGTGCTTAAGCCTAAATTCTCAAGTGTTTTCAATGTCAGTGGGTGAACTTGTCCAGAAGGTTGACTGCCTGCGCTATACGCTTTCCAACCAGCGGGGGCGCGTTGATTAAAAAGTACTTCTGATAAAATGCTACGGCAACTATTGCCTGTACATAAAAATAAAAAATTCATGAATATTACTCGCAATGCATTGAAGTTGCTGAATCAAGATGAGGGTTTTGCATCGATAAATCATTGTGCTTTGATAATATTTTCAAAACATCCTTTGCCCATTCAGGCAGATCTGGATTGAGGCGGTAATACACCCATTGTCCTTTTCTCTGATCAAGCAGTATTGAAAGATTGCGTAGTAAAGCCAAATGTCTTGAGATTTTAGGCTGGCTTAGCTGCAAATGTTCAGTAAGCTCACAGACACAAATATTTTGTTTGACCAAGACCATTTTTAAAATGTCCAATCGGGTAGTGTCTGAGAGACATTTAAAGAAATCAGTTTGATTCACATGATAAAACCTAAAATTTAATTTATTTGAATATACGTATATCCATATATATAAGCAACAATGTTTTAATGAAAAAGATTCATTAGGTATATTTCATAAATTTAAAAAACCTTGAGCGAGGATGAATTGAAATATAAGAACTACACCATGCTCAGGTACTGGACTGGGATGAGGGAATACTGATTTTGAATTTATGAGATAAAAAAATGACTGATGAAATAAGTCGATTAAATGATCTGAATACTCAATAGAATAGATAAGTATTGAGCGGTTATTTAATTCTATTTCTTATATCAGCTAGTT